>CAMDAX010000008.1 GCA_945888885.1 Nitrosovibrio sp. Nv4
TCAGTGAGCGCTTCTCTGAATATCCCGTCCAATGCCATCAATGCCTCGCGTTTCACTCCGGACCGAAGGAAAACAAGCTCTACCAGAAGTGATGGCTGGTTCATACCGGGCAAATATCCGTTCCCTATCTGAGTCTTCAGCACCCTTACTGCCGGCTGCATCATGCCTTGTGACTGTAGCCCTTCGCCGCTCTCCATCCAAGCCTCTCAGCAACGTGAACCATCAAGACCAAGCCCCTGCGCAAAATCCCTGGGGCACATCGCCAACCTGTTCAGCCCCAGATCCCCCACTGCCACAAACTCCGGATTCAGCACCGGCCTGTCCAGCCCGTAGCGCAACGGCGCCCCTGCCAGATCCGTCACCGCGCCACCCGCCCCCTCCAGCACGCACTGCGCCGCTGCCGTATCCCACTGGCTGGTGGGGCCAAAGCGTGGGTAAATATCGGCCTGCCCCTCGGCAATACGGCAGAACTTCAACGAACTTCCCGCCGCGACAAAACTATGCTCCTGGGGCAAGCTTGCCAGCCAGGCAGCCAGCGCTTCGCCACCATGGGAGCGGCTGCCGATCACCCGTAGCGGACGGGCGGCGGAGTATTTCGCCACCTGCAACGGTACAGTGCCAGCCGCACTGCGTTTCCACGCCCCCAGCCCCGGCGCGGCGTAGAACAACTCCCCCAGCGCCGGCGCCAGCACCACGCCTGCCACCGGCACACCCCGATGCACCAACGCAATGTTCACGGTGAACTCATCGTTGCGCTTCAGGAATTCCTTGGTGCCATCAAGCGGATCCACCAGAAAGAAGGTTCCGGCGTCTTCGACTGCTGGCGAAGACGACTCTTCTGACAGGATAAACACCTTGGGAAACGCTGCCGTCAGCCCTTGCCGGATTACCGCATCGGCGCGCAGATCGGCCTCGGTCAACGACGATTGGTCGTGCTTGCGCCAGGATGTGAAGTCGCTGCCATACACCGTCATTACCTCGCGCCCGGCGGCCTCGGCAATACCGCACAGGATGTGCAGTTGTTCGCCTGTCACTGTCACCCTCATCCCGCCACGATCAACACCGGAATCCATGTATTTACCTCAGTGTGCGCCACACCAGCTCCACACAGGCCTGGGCGCTATCCTTTGCCGGTTGCAGGCGAATCTCCGGAGTTTCGGGGGCTTCATAAATGCTGTCGATGCCCGTAAAATTCTTCAACTCACCCCGCCGCGCCTTGGCATACAGCCCTTTCACGTCGCGCTGCTCACACACTTCCAGCGGCGTGTCGATGAACACTTCGATAAACTCGCCTGCGGCAAACAAATCGCGGGCCATGCGGCGCTCGGTGCGGAAGGGAGAGATGAAGCTTACCAGCACGATCAGCCCGGCGTCTACCATCAACCTGGCCACCTCGGCTACGCGGCGGATGTTTTCCACCCGGTCGGCCTCGATGAAACCGAGGTCACGGTTCAGGCCGTGGCGCACGTTGTCGCCATCCAGCACATAGGTGTGCCGGCCTTCGGCGTGCAGGCGCTTTTCCAGCAGGTTGGCGATGGTTGACTTACCCGAGCCCGATAAACCGGTAAACCACACACAGCGTGGCGCCTGGTGCTTTTGCGCGGCGCGGCTCGCCTTGTCAATCTCCAGCGCCTGCCAGTGGATATTGCTGGCCCGGCGCAGCGCAAAATCGATCATACCCGCACCGGCGGTCTCGAATGTAAGCTTGTCGATCAGAATGAAGCTACCCAGCGCGCGGTTCACGCCATAAGGCTCGAACACCAGCGGGGCGCTGGTGGAGAGATTAACCGTGGCGATCTCGTTCAGCCCCAGCGTCCTGGCCGCCAGATGCGCGCCGGTGTTTACGTCCTCGCGGTACTTGATCCCGGTAACGGTGGCGGTTACCTCCTTGCAGGCGAGCTTCATCAGGTATTGCCGCCCCGGCGTCAGCGCATGCCCGCTCATCCATAGCAGCTTGGCCTCAAACTGGTCGGCCACCTCTGGCGCTGCATCGGCAGCTACCAGCACGTCGCCCCGGCTCACATCCACCTCATCAGCCAGGGTCAGCGTGATGGCATCCCCCGCATGTGCGCTGTCCACTTCGCCAAAACCATCAATCACTGCCTTGACCCGCGTTTGCACGCCTGAGGGCAACACCCGCACTGCATCGCCCGGGCGCACTGCGCCTTCGGCCACGCGCCCGCAGAAACCGCGGAAATCCAGGTTAGGGCGGTTAACCCACTGCAGCGGCATGCGGAAGGCGCCGCGCGCGCGCGCCGCGCTGAGATCCACCGTGTCCAGATGAGCCAGCAGACTGGGGCCACTGTACCAGGGGGTGTGCGCGCTCGGCTGGAGCACGTTGTCGCCGTCCAACCCCGAGACCGGGATGGCCTGGATACCGGCGAATTCAAAGCCGGCGGCAAAACTGCGGTAATCGGCCACGATAGTGTTAAACACGGCTTCATCAAAACCAACCAGATCCATCTTGTTCACCGCCAGCACCACTTGGCGGATCCCCATCATCGCGACAATGCGGCTGTGGCGGCGGGTTTGCGTCAGCACCCCTTTGCGCGCATCGATCAGAATCACCGCCAGCTCCGCAGTGGAGGCGCCAGTGGCCATGTTGCGGGTGTATTGTTCGTGCCCCGGCGTATCAGCCACGATATAGCGGCGCCGGTCAGTGGCGAAAAAGCGGTAGGCCACGTCGATGGTGATGCCCTGCTCGCGCTCGGCCTGCAGGCCGTCGACCAGCAGCGCCAGATCCATCTTCTCTCCCTGGGTGCCGTACTGGCGCGAGTCGCTCGCCAGCGCCTCCAGTTGGTCGTCGAAGATGCTTTTGCTCTCGTACAGCAAACGACCGATCAGCGTACTCTTGCCGTCATCCACGCTGCCGCAGGTGATGAAACGCAGGGTCTCCTTGTTGCGCTGGCTGTGCAGAAAACCGGTAATGTCCTGGGTGTGCGGAGTGCTCATCAGAAATAGCCTTCCTGCTTCTTCTTTTCCATCGAGCCGGGCGCATCGCTATCGATCAGCCGCCCCTCGCGCTCGGAGCTGCGCGCGTTGAAGATTTCAGCAATCGCTGCTTCCAGCGTGTCGGCATCACTCTCGATCGCGGCGGTCAGCGGCCAGCAGCCCAGGGTGCGAAAACGCACACGCTTCATCACCGCCTGTTCACCCGGCGCGAACGGAAAACGCTCGTCATCCACCATGATCCACTGCCCGCCGCGCTGCACCACGGGACGCTCGGCGGCGAGATACAGCGGCACGATCGGAATATTTTCCTGCAGAATGTATTGCCAGACGTCCAGCTCGGTCCAGTTGCTGATGGGAAACACGCGGATGCTCTCGCCTGCGTGAATGTGCGTGTTGTAGAGATTCCACAGCTCCGGGCGCTGCGCCTTCGGGTCCCAACGGTGGCCGGGGGCGCGGAAGGAGAACACCCGTTCCTTGGCGCGGCTTTTTTCCTCGTCACGGCGCGCACCGCCGAAGACCACGTCAAAACCATGCGCATCCAGCGCCTGCTTGAGCGCCTGGGTTTTCATCACATCGGTGTGGTAATTGCTACCGTGGATAAAAGGGTTGATGCCGGCCGCCAGGCCCTCGGGGTTGGTGTGCGTGATGAGCCGCATACCGCTCTCGGCCACCATGCGGTCGCGGTGAGCGTACATGGCGCGGAATTTCCAGCCAGTGTCCACATGCAGCAGCGGAAACGGTGGCGGCGCAGGGTAAAAAGCCTTGCGCGCCAAGTGCAGCATCACCGACGAATCCTTGCCGATGGAGTACATCATCACCGGCTTGATGGCGGTGGCCGCCGCTTCGCGGATGATTTCGATGGATTCGGATTCGAGTGGGGTCATGGATGCGCCTGCGATTGTCTGCGCTGAATCAATTCAAGCATAATCGGCCGGATCGATAATTCCAATTCCATTTCATTAGCGACACTTCGTTGATTTCCTTACTCACGCCTTGCCGTACTATTCGTACTGTCTGCGGCATTCGTTCGTCATTGCCTCGTTTCACTTTCGAACTGGAATTGGAATAACACAGCGGATTGTCCGCCAGGGTCAGCGGCAGCGTGGACGCATGCGTGTCATGCCTGCTCACTGCTGGCAGCAGGCATAGCAAGCGCTCGAATCCCTCGCATCACTGTTTCGCCGCCGGGAGCTGCGGGCTGGTGGCCTTGGCGATCGCGCGCCACAACGCCACGGCTACCGGCCGTTCACTTGCCTGCGGCGTGAGCGCTAGTGCCAGCGCCTCGCCCAATTGGCTGTGGAGATCCAGCGCCAGGCGCTGCGGCGCGCCGCGCACAATCTCTTCTTCGCTGAACACCGGCAGCTCACCCAGCAGCACTTCCAGCAGCAGCAGCGCCGTATGGTAGATATCCATCGGCTGCCCCACCGCCCCGAAAGTGGCTGTATCATACCACTCGGGTGCCGGATTCCAGGCTGCGACCTTCAGTTTTATGCGGCTGCCCGGCACCATCGCTTGAGCTAACGCCAGATCGCACAGCTTGATCCCCACCGGCTTATTTGCTTCAGTCAACTTGATCAGGACATTGCCGGGGTTCATGTCGCCGTGTACATAGCCGGCGCGGTGGATGTAGTGCAAAGCCTCGAGTGTGCTGCGGGCGGCGAGCCGGCACAGCCGTTCCCGTCCCTGTGGTTTTTTTAGTTTAAAACGTCCGAATGCCACCCCCCAGCGCTCCAGCACGATGTAACGCCACCCCTGCTGCTCGAATGCGGCGTGCATGAAAATAATGCGCGGATGCCGCAAACGGTGCAGATTAGCCACTTCTTTCTTCCACATGGCCGCGTCTGCGTCAGCTTGATAACGCTTGACCACCAGCGGGTTACCCCATTCATCCGCCGCCTTAAACACGGTGCTGGTAGCCCCCAGCGCCAACTGGTGATTAAGTTGATAGCGCACCCCTGCATAGCTCAGTTGGCGGATCTCAGGGAAGTGTTCAGTATCTTCCTGTGTCAGTTTCGTGCCGGTGTCGCGCATCCTCCCTCCCTTATTTGTCATTGTCTAGCACCTCTAAAAATCCAGATTATTGGAATTGACCACCCTCAGTCCGCTCGATACAGAGCCAGACAGCGCTCCAGATCATTGCCCGTCGGCATCAGCGGCAGCGTGGACGGATGCGCGCGCGGACAATCCGCCGCCAGCGTCATCACATCATCGCAACGCGGCGAGTGCGTAAGCCCGAGCGCGTGGCCGAATTCATGCATGATCACTTTTCGCAACAGGCGCGGAAAGCGGGCGAATTCCTCCCGGTCGGGACGGATGGCGATGTCACGCTCCAGCAGACGCCCGGCTGCGGCCCGGCCCTGGGTGATGCCCCTGATCTGGCGCGGCATGTCGAGGCTCCAGCCTACCACGTTGATGCCGTCCATTGCGCCGGGTGCGTGGCCGGTTTCGCCCTGGTATTCCATGCGTACCCCGCAATTTTCCCACTGCTTCGCCGCCGCCAGCACCCATGTCCGCGCCTGAGCGGCATCCAGCCAGACGGGATGGTGTTGCGGATTATACCACCAGCGATAAGTTCGCTCCGGCCAGACGCCCGGCGAGCGCTTTTCCCCCCGGTCTTCGACCGGCTCGCCCAAGGCGGGCAACGGCGCTGCCAGCAACAGCGCCAGCAACAACATGCCCCGGCAGCGCCGCCGGCCCGATAAGTAAAGAAACATTTTTTGTGGGCAACGCAGTATGGTGACGAAATCTGGATTTCTACCGGGGGGTCTTAAAACGAATTTAATCTCAACCAGCCGAGTAATCCAAGGCACAGATTATCACGCCGATGGTTAAAATGGAATTCAGTTTCTTGCAAATGCAGACCGAAAGTGGTGACGGATATTTGGTTGAACTGCTGCAACCCCTTTGGCATAATTCCAGAACGCCCTCACTGCCGTTGCTATCCTGCTCACCTCGGGCAAACTCATTCGCACCGTGGTTCACTCTGCAATGGCTAATTGCCAGACCCTGATTACCAGTTACTTTTCAGGTCAAGGGTGAGCTATCTCGGCGTGCAATTTTACGCCCAGCGCCGCCATCACCTTGAGAATGGTCGCAAAACTCGGATTGCCTTCGCCGGATAGCGCCTTATACAGACTTTCGCGCCCTAAACCGGTGTCACGTGCCAATTGCGTCATACCCTTGGCGCGGGCAACGACACCCAGCGCATGAGCGATGAAAGCCGCGTCATCGCCCGCCTCTTCCAGGCAGGCATCCAGATAGGCCACCATGTCCTGTTCGGTTTTCAGGTGCTCGGCAGAATCCCAGCGGGAAAGCTTGATCTTGCTGATAAAACCTCCTGATAGTTTTCGCGCGAGTTTCACCGCAGTTTTAATGTGTTTGGACTGAGTGCTTTTGTTGCCGCCGGCCAGCAGAATCACCCGCTCAATGCCGCCCACGATGATGAAACCCGCCCATGCCCGCCAGGCGCGGGAATCACGGCTACGCTAATGGCAACTGTCATGGATTATGTAAAGATCAATCAGCCGGAAAATCAGCGCTGATCCGGGCCGCGGCTCGCCTTGCGCATGGCGGCACGGGCCATGCCCTGGGCGTTGAATCGCGCCAGCGCCGCTGCCGCATCCCAATCGGCGCGCTCGGCTTGTTGCAACAGCATTTGTTTCAATTGTGCCAACCCGTCGCCGTGCAGGGTGATGGCCATGCTTTCGGTGTCGGCCACAAACTCGATTCGCATGACTCCCTCAGCCAGGCGGCGCAGCCGGATGGCCAGCAGCGGCATCGCCTCCAGCAAGGGTGTCGCCGCCGCAGGCAACGGTTTCTTTGCGCGCGGCAGCACCTTGGCTTCCTCGCTACCCGCCACCGCCGGCAGTAAACTCAGCCATTGCCGGCGCGTAACCCAGAAAGCCCGTGGTTCCCCATTAGCCGGCTGCAGCGTGAGCCGAATCCGGTCTTGCTGCGGGTTATATTTTGCCTGCAGGTTCATGGGCAATCAGACCTTCGGCGTCAGATGCGCAATCTCCGCTTCATAGATCTCGATGACGTCACCCAATTCATCAATCAACGGGCGCAGATATTTCTCGTACTTGCGCCAGCGATTGGTGGAAGTGGTGTAGATCGGCTTTCTCACCTGCGAGGCGCTGGCAGTTTTGACCGGGCGGTCGGTGTTGTAGAAGTTAAGGCAATTCTCGTTCCACTCCAACCCCAGGTAATCGATCAGTTTATGCGCCTGTCCTTTAATGTCGGCCACGTTGTCCTCGTAATGTACCTCGTACATTGCACCGGGGAACTCCTTGCGCCAGAATTCCATCAGGCTCCAATAGCGCCGATAGAACCTGCCCAGTTCCCTGAGGTTGTAGGTCCACTGATGTCCTTCTGCAAAATGAATGCGGTAGCACGACAAACAGGTTTCCACCGGATGGCGGCGGCTGTGAATGATCCTGGCATTGGGCAGAACGGCATGGATCAGGCCCACGAAATTAAAGTTGCCCGGCATCTTATCGACAATGCGCGGGTAAGGCTTGCCGGCCAGCTTCTGCAGCTTTTCGACGAAGCGCTGGCCGCGCAATTCGTAGGATGCATTCGCATCGTAGTCGAACACCGGTTCCTTCTCGCCCATGCGCAGGCGCGCGCCCCCCACTTTGATGTTCTCCATCACACCGGTGAGGAATTTCAGCTCACCCGCACCGAAAATATCCGGGTGCGATGACAGCACCTGCTCTATCAGTGAGGTGCCCGAGCGCGGCATACCGAGAATGAATACCGGTATTTCGCTGTCGCAGCCTTTCTGCTCATTTTTCTGCAAGTTCTCTTTGGTGACAACCTTGGAAATGATCTGGATCAGCTTGAGCGATTCCTTTTCATTATAAGTTTCTATCTTGCGTTTTTTCTCGCCAGCAATGCCATAGTGGCGATAGGCGGTGTCGAGTTCCTCCACGTCATCGTAGGCTTTCGCCAGGGCATAATGCATGTGGATCTGTTCGATCGGGTTGAAATCCGTCAGCTTTGCCGCCACATAATTCAGCCGGCTGAAGCTGTCATCGCCGTAGGCATACTTCTCGTCGTTACCATAAGTGCGCAGCGCCGCCGGGTTATCCGGCCGCACCGTGAGCGCCTGGCCAACCAGCTCGCGCGAGCGCTGCAGGTTGCCCGCAATGCGTTCGAGCACGCCCAGTTCATACAGGATGCGGTAATTATTCGGGCTGAGTTGCAGCGCCTTCTCATACGCCGGTCGCGCCAGTGAGGTCTCCCCTGCCCGGTTCGCCAGCACTGCGAAGCCGAACACAAACTCCACCGATTCGGGATATTCCTTGACCAGTTGTTCCAGCATATCCTGGGCGTAGCGGTTGCGGTTCTGCTTGCCCAGGGTCGCAATCCACAGGTCGATCGAATCGCCGTACAGGTCCGGGCGCCGGATGTTCTGCTCCAGCAACTCGATGGCCTGGTCGATTTCCTTGTTTTCGATCAGAACTCTGGCCAGCTCATGCGTTGCCGGCTGGTGCCCCGGGTTTAGCTGCAGGGCGGCCCTGGCCAGCTCCTCGGCATCGGCGAGCGACCCGGTATGGCGGCGGCAGGCAGCCAGCGCGGCCAGTACGCCCGCGTCTGCCGGAACCGATTGCCGCAGCGGCTCGAGTATCGCTGCCGCCTGCTCGTACTGTGATTTTCTGATCTGGCAGCGCGCCATTCCCAGTGACACCTGCAAATTGGGCGTGCCGCCCTCCTTTTGCACCGCTTCCTGCATGCGCTGGTATAACACCAGCGCCTGGTCATGTTGTTTGCAGCTCTCCATCAGCGCCGCGAGCTTGATCAGCAGCGGTCGTGACCGGGGTATTTTTTTTACCGCCAGCTTCGCCTGGGCCAGCGCCTGCGGGTATTTGCGCGCGGCTTCGAGCTGTTCAATCTCGCGCATGGCATCGTTCAGTTCACTCATTATTCCTCGCTTTCCAGTCAAGTAAATAATCCATCGGGCGGCCTGCAACGCCGCCCGATGGATTATTGGGATTAAAAAAAGAGGGCATAAAAATGCCCTCTTTCAGGTTACTGCATGTTGCGAAGATTAGACGATATTAAAGTCAGCGGCGGTAATCGGTCCATTCACCACCCCGGTCAGCTTGATAGCGAAGTTGATGTAACCATCCGCATCCGCGTCAAAAGCGACATAGGTGGTTGAACCCACTACTGATGAATATACGTCGGTACCCAGAAGAATAGAGCCCGCAGCATCCGCCAGGAAGTCGGCATAATTGGTGGAAGTGTTGCCAAAGTCGACATCACTAT
This sequence comes from Nitrosovibrio sp. Nv4, assembly GCA_945888885.1. Lineage (GTDB taxonomy): Bacteria > Pseudomonadota > Gammaproteobacteria > Burkholderiales > Nitrosomonadaceae > VFJL01. Next base: position 9,226 of record CAMDAX010000008.1, read on the forward strand.
CGTCCAGATTTACCTCGATCCTGTCGGCCAGATGCTTGAAGCCGATGATTTGATCGATATTAGCTTCGATGCTCTCATTCGTAATCGCATCTTCGTCCAGGAAGACCCAGTCATCGCCACCATACAGCGTGATGATGTTCTTATCCACCGTGTCATAGATCTCGGTATCACCCTGTGCCGCCTTGATGGTATTGCTGCCACCTTCGGCAAACCAACCGGAGAGATCAATCGTGGTGATCCCGTCCAGATTATCGTAGTCCTCGTAGTCGATGTTGCCGACGGTCACGATATCGCCCGCATCGCTACCTTCATCCAGATCCAGCCAGTCTGTCAGCACATTGAAATTGTCCATCAAGACACCTGAGGCATTCTGGTAACCGCCTATCACCGTGATGTTGCCCACTGTGATGTCGTCATTGGAGTCGACCCAGAATTGTGCATCAACATCCGCACTGGGGTTCCACAAAGGATTAGGGCCAGCCCAGGCATCCATCGATACGTCCGAAATTGCGGTCAGGGTAATGTTACCCAGTTCCACAGAACCGCCGTTGTCCGAATCGGCGGAAAAATCGAACTCGCCATAAGCTGACTGTGTCGCACTTGCGGTATTGCCGAGTGTCATGTCGATGTCGCCCACTGTTACCGTACCGATGTCATCGCCCGTGGCCGAAAAGGTCATATCCAGGATGGCGCTTGCATTACCTATCCCCGCACCCACCACCTTCAAAGTTACATCACCTATTTCGACGTCACCGATATCATCCTCCGAGTTGTATACCTCGAAATTCAGTTCGGCGTAAGCTGCGGTGCCGCTGGCGGTTACGGAAATGTCGCCTACATTCACGTCACCGATGTCGCCTTCGGCGGAGAAGTATTGGCTATGCCAGATGCTGGCAGAGGTTCCGTCAGCCAGGAGGGAGATGTTACCCACATCAATCGATTCGATCTGACCATCATCCGCAGTAAAGTTCCATTCTTCGTCCGAGAACTTCACATACGCTTCGGCGGTGTAGCTCACGTCACCGATCTGGATGGCACCAATGTCATCGGAGGCGGACACCTGAAAATTCACCCAAGAGTTATTGATGATATCAGCACCTTCGTGGCCGTAGATCGAAACATTACCCACCGTGAAACTGGCAAGGTCGCCACTATTCGCATCGATGCTGATGGTCCACTCCAGGTCAACGTTGCTCCACAGGTTGAAGTCCAGATTACCCAGATCGACATCGCCGATATTACCCGCGTTATCACCCGACGCGTCAACATCAACACTGAAGTAGATGCTACCGTTGTTTCCCACAGCCATGGTGACATCGCCAACCGTGACGTTGCCGACATCGCCATAAACGGCGATGACATCCAGGCTGAATTCCAGATAAGCGTTGGCGCCGCCCTGCATGTCGATGTCGCCGATGGTAATGTCGTCGACGAAGTCACCGGAGGCAGTCGACGTGCCGCTGGCGCTGGCGCTCACCTCGAACTCCAGATACGAATTCAAGCCACCGGTGATGTCGACGTCGCCCACGTTGATCTGGCCGACGTAGGCGCTGTCATCGCTGTTGTTGCTGCCGGCGTCGGCCGAGTTGGTGATGTAGAAGTAAACATCCACCTCGTCGCCGACAATGACCGACACCGTACTTTCTACTGCGATGTTGATACTGCCGACGCTGGCGTCGCCAGTATTACTGACGGTTGCGTAATTTGAGAAGTAGAGGTAGACCGACGCAGAGGTATTGGATTCGCCATCGCCCAGTTGAATGTCGATCTCGCCGACGGTGATGTCGCCAACTGTGGCGTCGCCAGCATCGTCAACATCTGCGGACTGTTGCACGCTCACACCGAAGCCCCCGAGCACATTTTCCTCACCAAACATGGTGATATCGCCGATGCTGGTGCTGCCCACCGTGGCATCGCCGCTCTGGTATACGAAAGCGGTTTGATTCACCTCCAACCAGAACGCCCATTCGGTGCCGTCTATCCCCGCAGCTTCGTCCGCAGTCACGTCGATATCAAGGATGGTGACGTCGCCGACCGTGGCATTACCGATGCTCTGGAAGCTGGAAGTACCGGCGCTGGCGCTGTTTGTTATCCACATGGAGAAGTTACCCCCCCTGGCCACATCCACGTCGATGTTGCCGACCGAGATGTCGCTAACTTCGGCGTTACCCCAGTCGCCCAGATTGCCGCTGCTGTTATTGACCTCGGCCCATTGTTCCAGATAGACAAAGCCCTCTCCGTCCTCGGCCAGCGTCGCATTGACATCGCCAATGCTGATGCTGCCGGCGGTCGCGTCGCCGTAGCCGCCGGTGTTATTAGCCACGTTCTCGATGCTGAGCTCTGCCGAAGCAGAATCCATCACAAACATGTCCACGTTACCGATGGTGATGTCACCCACACTCTCTACCAGATCATCGTCAATGTCCGACTGGGAGAGGTAAACGTTGCCGAATGCATCCTCAGCCAGATCAAAGCTGACCCCGCCCGCAGCGCTCACGTCGATCGAGGAGCCGGTTTCACCGGCGTCACCCGCAGTGGTTTGCGTCAGTTCCAACGCAAGATTGTAGCTGTCCACCGTGCTGCTTCCGCTGATGTTGATTGTGCCCGATACATCGGGCGAGATCGAGACGTTCAAGTCGGCGTGCAGATCGAAGATGTTGACTTCCAGGCCATCCTGGCCGGACAGGTTGATCTTGCTGATGTCGTCACCGTATTCGCTGGCATCGAACCAGATCTCGCCCTGGTCTCCCGCCACAATGTTGAACACGTTCACGCCAGACATCGTAACGCCATCGACCAGGGGATCCTCGGTCGAAACGTCATCGACATGCACTTCCACCACGGTGTTGTTGTTGCCGCTAATGACGTCGCCATCGTTGAAGGTGGAGGTGTCAGCACTGTCGCCTAGCTCGCCGTCGATGGAGCTGACGCTGCCTCTGACCAGATCGGTACGGATGCCGGTGACGTCGATATCATCATTATCGGTAGTGAGGATGAAGGTGTCACCATTTATCAGATCGGGAGTCGATATGATCGCATCAACCGACGCATGATCGGAGGTCACTTCATTCAGAATGACAGTCGCGCCATCAACGGTACCTTGATTGTTGGCATACCAGAAGGCCACTTCCACCTTGTTGTTGAACAGGGCCTGGGATTCCAGCGCATCAGGATCGACGCCAGCATAGTTGACCACCGACCAAATCATGTCGTAGACCACATCGCCTACCGTTGCGCCAGGAGCATCCAACTGACCAGACCAGTATGCCAGACCCGGACCATCGACCGCACGGCCAAGCACATTCAAATAGAAACTGGTGACGATTTGATCGGAAGTGAAAGACAGCGGGTAATAAGCGCGTGCCGGAAAGGTGTTATACATGTCATTGGCGACCTCCTGCACGGTCTTGTTACCACCGGCTGGATTAAGCTCGTTCGTCCAGTAGCCAAATCCCTCGCCATCAGGCGCACGGCCGAATAGCGCAACGTAAAGTTGAGTTACTTGTGTCTGCATTTCTACAGTGATTGCCATTTTTCTATTCTCCCAAAGTTAAACTCAAAAAATATCGTTAGCCCGGATTTAGCCGACGAATTCAGTTAATAACCGATCGTTAAGCAACGTCCCGGTCGCGTTACGATTGCCACTATAGCAGTACCAAACATACACATTATGTGATGTGCGTCACTTTTTTAAAATACATTGCACACCTTGTATGGCACCTGCAGGTCTGTATTACCGGCTTTTAGCGGTTTCAGCTTGTGATCCCGATTGCAACTAATGCGCCGTACCACCGTCCAAAATCCCCCTTCATTGTAACCTTATCCCCTCAGTCGTGGAAGGCCCGATGACATGCCAATTGGCAGGCTAAAGGACAGACCTCCAGGCACACAACTACCGGGCCACAAGTATCAGCGATGCACTACACCCCCCTCACCCTGCCCCGCAACACAGTTGGCGGGAAGGATGAGGGTACCCCCGCCCACGGGGGCGGCGTGCATGTGCGCCTGCAAGCGCTGCGGCAGTGCCGCCAGCAGGGCGGAATCGCGCACCCAGTAGGCAGTGGCAGGACGCGGCTGCGCGGCGGCAAGCAGGGATTTCTCGATATCTTCCGCTTGCGTCGAGGCATGGGGATCGCTACGCGCAGTATAGGCCAAGTTGATGCTTTGATGATGACTCACCGCCAGCAGAGCGGGGACGATCCAGTCATCCCCCTGTGGTGCGGCAGGAAGGACAACGAGGCGGCGGTAGCATGCAAACTCGCGCCATACGGGTGCAGAGAAATCCGGCATGACAGCCAGGTTACCGGGAGTAAAGCGGTGGTGAAATTCGCGCCATTTGCCTGAAAGATCGACGATCTGGAGCAACAATGCGAGCAGGATAAGTAGAGTGACCACCCGCTTGGGCAAGCTGGCGGTAAGCCGCACGCATGCCCATACAGACAGCAGAATCCCGAGCGGCCAGACGAATCTGCCAGTGGCGCGGAACACGCCGAGGATGCCAAGCAGAAAATCGGGGACGGGCAACTCGGTGATAAGCCAGGGACCCAGTGTCACCCGCGTAGAAAGGGCGTAGATAAACAGCAACGAACCGATCGCCAGCAGGGGTTGCAGCGGTTGTGCGGAGGCTATGTCACCAGCGGATTTCAACCGAAACGGAATCAGTGCTGTCAGCAACAGCAATAGCACGCCGGCGCCGAGATAGGCAAAACCTTCATATTGGCCATCCGTGGCCTGCCCGATGGCGGGAAGCAAAGTTGACCACTCACCGGTGCGATCAAGCGGGCGGCCATGATACTCAAGAAATTTGCGCCAATCCATACTGTCAAAGAAAGTGAGCAGATTGGCGGAATAGCGGCCATAACCTTCGGCCGTGAGCACGCCGGCCGGTCTGATGAAGTAGCCGGCAGCGTACATGGTCAAGCCAAGCATCACCCCCCAAAATAACAGCCGCCGGAGAAATCCCGGCGCGCGCCACCAGGTAAAGATGGCAAACGGCAGCAACATGGGGAGAAAGTAGGGGTGGATGAGGGCGGCCGTCAGCAGCAACCAGCCTTGCCGCCCTTTCTGTTCCGCCAGCGTGGCTTCAAAACTCGCCAGCAACAGCCAGTGCGCCATGAGGGATTCGTGTCCGTAGGCGCGCAGCGCAAGCGCCGGGCTGGTCAGCAACAGGCCAACAGCAGCGAGCAGCACAAATCCACGCAAACCCAGGCGACCCATGAGGGAGGCTGCGAAATATCCGTAAAGCATATAGCAGAGCAGCATCCAGGAGCCGAAATACTGGAATTCATCTGGCAGCCATGATGAAAATAATTTCAGCGGGATCGCCAGCAACGGTAGCGAGTCGGTATAAACAAGGCTGGTACCAAGCGGCTCGCCAAACTGGGGGATAGCACCCAGCGGCCAGCTCCAGGGCGCCTGCCGAAAAAAGGCAAAACCGAGGTAATGAGATGCCGGATCCCCGTGCAGCAGCCACTGGATATTCCGGGGGTCAACGATGGCCAAACCGTAGACTGCTGCAAACAGCAGCAGCCCCAGCCACGCGCCAAGCCAAGGCTGCAGATCAACTCGCAATTTCCAACGGTTTATGGAACTTATTATTGACAGCATCATGGAAAGTCAATATAAAATAGAATTACATTCATAATCATGTATGGAACAAAAGCATCTTGGCGATATTACGTCCTACCGGCGAAACGGTTTCGCTCAGCCCAATCATCCTTAGAAGCATTCCTTTTTTTTCCGGTCTAACCGAGATGGAAACCAAAGTGGCGCTCGGCGAGATGCGGATGCGGCATTATGTCAAAAGGGATATCGTTATTCGAAAAGGTAGCAACAGTGATCACCTGCTGTTTCTGCTTAACGGCCAGTTACAAATGGTGGATATTACTGAAGAGGGCCGCATCATATGTTTAAGAGTGTTTTCCCCCGGAGAGTTTTTCGGTGAAATCGCCCTGATTACCCAGCAGCAGCATGCTGCATCGGTGGTCGCTGCCAGCCCCGCTACCATCGCTTTCCTTCCCAAAGACGCCGCACTGCATCTGTTTTCGCATTCCCCGCCGACAGCCCAACTCATGCTGCAGCATTTCGCCAATAAAATCCAGCAGGAGTCTGATTTGCGGGTGTTACTCAGTGTCCACGACAAATTCCGCCGCGTATATACGCTATTGTTAATGCTGAAAAAAACAAAACCCGGAGGGCTGGAAGTCATCGAAAACGCCCCAACCCATCAGGATATTGCCAACATGATCAACACCAGCCGTGAAACGGTGACACGCGCCCTGTCCCTGCTAGCCAAGCAGGGCATCGTAAAAAAGGACTTGCGCCGCATCATCATTTACAAGCCGGCCCAACTCCAACAGTTAAGCCGGGAGAATCTAACCAGAGGTTAAACCCAGATCATCCAGATCATTCATTAGGCGGCTCTCCGAGCCGCCGTCGCGCCCACGCGGGAATTGTGCAGAGGTTCCCCTTAATCTGATTCAGGATACCCGCCGCCAGCGGTGCCGCCATGCAAGCAGGGGGCGTTCGATCAGCTGTTGTGTGACAAGGGACATAACCACGCAAATCCCTAGAAATACCGGCATGGCGGCGAGATCGACGCCGCCAGGGAAGAACGCCCATAGCACCAGAAAGTGGTTGAGGAAAACTCCGTAGGAAATATCGCCGGCCAGATCATCCCAGTTGTTGCGGGAACGCGCCGCCAAGAGGTGCAATAGAAGCGGACCAAGCACCAGACCCAGCAGGGTTTCCCGATTGTAAGGCTGGTTTATCAGGCCAGCGTAGCTAAGTGAAGCCCATGCCAGTGCAGCAATCACCACTATAAACACGACCAACTGGGTTGCGGCGGCGTAACGCCGGCTGTAGTGCAGATGATTGAGCAGGGCGCCCAAGAGGAAGAAAAACAGCACGCCGGGAAGCAGCCGGTAACCGTACCAGTCACTGTTCACAACCCCGGCAAGCGCTAGAACGAAAACGGCGATACTGAATGCGCCAGCGGCGAGCACGCGGCGCGGCCAGAGCAGAATAAACGGGGCGATGAGGTAGAACTGGATCTCCGCACCCAGCGACCAAGCCGGGGGAATCAGGGTATATTGGTCGCTACCGTTCCACATGTAGTAGTTCAGGGGCACGATAACCAGATTGTTGATGATATCTTCCGCATCCGGGCTGCGGCTCAGAAAATAGCTTTGGCTGGCTGGTAGCGTGTCGTGCTGGAAGCCCAGATGCCAAGCCAAGGTAAGGCCGGCATACACCAGATACTGCGGCATCAGGCGAACTGCTCGATCCAGGTAGAAGCCGGATGCGGCGCGGGGGCCAGGGTAATGGCGGCGTATCAAACCCGCCATCACGTAACCTGAGATCAGGTAAAAACTCACTACCGCCACTACGCCAGGATTGAGCCCGTACAACCTGATGTCTGCGTGGCTCATGGCAACAGCCATGGCTAGCAAAAGACGCAGGGTGCCGAGCATGGTCTGGCAGCTACGAACTTTGCGAGAGCAGGGCGATACCGATAGCGATCAGAAGCATGCCGCCGATCGCCGTCGCGGCCAAAAGGATTACGTCAAGATTGACCTGCATCGCGCCACCTTCATTATGCGCGGGTATCACCATGCTTATGCTCGTCATGGCGAATTTTCCCACAACGGATTCGCGAGACCGTCAATGATATTGAGCAGGCGTTTAGACAACAGGGGCCAGCGCCTCGCTTCGAGCCATTCCTCGGTATGCTCTAACTTGGAAGCCAGACTGGCGGAGTCGTTTAGCAACTCGCCGATACCAGTTGCCAGTTGTTCGGAACCGAACCCTGGCAGAACATGCACGACTTCACGCACGTCATCGAAAATCGGCAAGGGCGTGATGGCCACGGGACGCCCCGACGCTATCCCCATCCGCACAGCCGCGCTGGAAGATTCCTGAGTCTGCTGGTAAGGGTATACTACCAAGTCAGCCATTTGCAGCCATCTCAAGCTCTCATCATCAGATAGAAAATCTGTTACAAACGTCACTCGATCCCGCAACCCCAGCTCTTCTATAATGTTTTCGCAAGCCTGTTTTTCACTCACAGAATCTGGTACGGGATAAAGGGCGTTTACGAGCAGCAAGTGGACTTCATCGAGCAGGAAGACGGCATGAATCAGTGCCTGCAGCCCTTTGTGCGGGAGCAGAAAGCCATAGCTGGCAACGATGCGCTTGCCGGCAAGCCCGCGCGCAGACTTCAGCGCCGCAGCGTCCACCGGGTGTGGCTGGTAAACTCCGTGGGGGAAATAGACCACGTTGTCCACTAACCCGAACCCCTTGAGGCGATTCAGATCGCCCAGGCTATGAACGTACAGGCGGGCCGCATTGCGCAGCGAATCGGCGATGGAGGAAAGCGAACGGCACTCCGTGCCACGCACCACGTCGGCGGTGGCATGGAAGAAACAGTGCACGGCGACACCGGCAGATTTTAACCGATCGATCACGCCGGCCAGCGCAGGCAAGCTGAAAAAACCGAAATTGTATTGTATTACCAGTACGGAAATTCCCCGGGTTTGTATTTCGTTGTACAAGTCGTCCAACCGCTCGTCATTATGCATGTTCCAGCAACGGACGACATTGCTTCCATCCTCTCCGATCCGGTCGGATATCCGGTTAGCCAGTACGACCAACCGGTCGGCAGGAAAAGTTGCCGGCAGATTGCGCGAGTAGGCCGCGATCCCGCAGCGAATGTTCCATGTCGTCACCCAGCCAATGATGGGTTCTTTACGTAGCATAGGCATGCTTTCCAGCGCCTCGACCGCACGTATCGTCTTTTTAGCAACTTGCGCCCAGGTGAAACTGGCCAGCACTTGCTCGCGTGCAGCACGGGTCCGGGCCAAAATTGTACCTTTGTCCGCCCGGTACACATCACGCATCAACCTGACCAGGTCATCCATGTCCGGTTCGGCCCAAACAGAGCTCTCAACAGCGAGGTGCGATTCGGCTGGGACGAACTGATAGTCGCAAAGCCAGGTGGTCTCTGGGGTGCAGAAGCTGCTCTGTCCTCCCCATGCCGTGGTGATAACCGGTAGACCAAAGAGCATGGCCTCCGCCGCTGGCAACCCCAGGCCCTCTCCGCGTGAAGGTAGCACGAAGGCATCGCAAGCACGGTAGAGCGCTGCTAAACGCGCCTCGGAAAAATCCTCTTCAAGCAGCACGACTTCCGGGTAGTCCGCGTCCTGGGCACGCAACTGCTTCAGCTGTCTGGCAACGTCATTGTGCGGATTGCGGAAGGTTTTGATGACCAGCACCACGTCGTCCAGGGCGCCGAACGCTTTGCCGTAAGCCGCCAGCAGAACATCGACCCCTTTGCGGGGAAAACAAGATGACACATGCAGGAAACGGAACCGCTTGCCATCCAACGGAACGTCGAGGGCGCAATCCGGCAAATGTAACATGTGATCGGCACCGCCGCCAGTGACGGCAATAGGCACCCGCACACCGCTGTCACGCAGAATCTTTTCAACGAACGGGGACAATACGGTAACCAGATCAAGCTTGCGATTGAACCAATCGACATAACATGCGGGGAAAGCCGATTCTTCCCAGCCGTATGAATGCACCGCGCGCACTACACCGCGCAAGCCGTCGGTACGGGGGGGGTAGCAGAACCGCAGGGTCACATCGGGATCGTCAAGTTTTCCGGCCCTTTCATTCATCCGCGCAAGCTGCGGGTATGCGGCGAGAAATGCCGGGTCTGGGGGGTAGTCGCCGCCACCTTCGGTGCTGTGCAATCCGACATCGTAGCCCTGTTCTTCCAAGGCTTCCGCCAGCTTACGGTTGACGATGGCGAGGCTGTAGTTGGAATCGAACGGACCTTCGATACGCCAGTATGGTTTGGATGGCAACTCCTCTTCGGACACCGCCGCAGCCGGGCACACACCCAACGTTCTCAGGTAGCCGGCAAGCTGTGCTCTTACTTTCGAAAACAAGAAGCGCCGCAGGTTGGCGCGTTGGCCCGCAATAATACGACGGCGCAGCCCTGGTTCCGTAGAAGCCAGATAGAGCAGTGCCGCGATTTCTGCAGGGTTCCGGCTATCCAGCAACAGACCGCCTTCTCCCAGCGTATCCGGAACATTGCCTGCGGCATATGCAACTACGGGCACATCGAAAAGCATGGCTTCTATAAGGGGCATGCCAAAGCCTTCGTGCTCGCTCATGCAAACAAACAGGTCTGCCGCGCGATAATAGCCATACAATGCTTCATTCGAAATCTTGCCAGTGATTTCAACTGCAGTTCCAATACCCAGCTCGGCAACCCTTGCGTGGAGGTGGTCCGCATAAGCCGGGCTGGTCACTCCTCCGACGAGTATCAGCCGGGACGGCTCAACGGTAAAGTGGCAGAATTCGGCAAAAACCTCGAGCAGCAGATCCTGCCGCTTGTTTTCGCTGATCCTTCCAACAAACAGGATATTGAGGGTATCCATTCGCTCGGTGGCCACTTGTGCATCCCAAGGGATTGACAGGATATGCTCGCAGTCAACGAGCAGGGGCAAGGTCACGGGGGATGCGTAGCCATACTCACGCAATTCACTGCTATTCAATTCCGAATCACCGATGGCGCCAACCAGCCATTCCTTCCAGCGTCCAAGCTGCTCCCTCCCCAGACGGCTGAGCCGCCTCCAGGGGCCTGCCACTGGGAGCAACTCCTCAGGCGTGATGTTGTGATACACAAGCACCTTGGGCACACGCAGTTCGCTGAGCCATTCTTCGTTTTCGTAGCCAAGGCTATGATGAACAAAGAGCATCTGACCGGGTTCATCACAAAAGACAGCAGACGGCTTAATTTCCTTCTTCATTTCTGGTGAAATATGGTCGCAGTAAATCTCCGATTTAAAGCCGAGAGACCGAAGCAGCCTCCGGGTATACAGCATGCCGTTGGTGACCCCGTCGCCGAAGGCGCAGCTCGGATGAAACTGGTGAATCGCGTCAATCTTCATGGCGCTTCCAGGCCAGCAACGCGTAATCCTGCGGACCAAACATCAGTTCGTTGAAGCGCTTGGCCAACTCCCCTTCCTGAGCCACCTGGTGATCCACCGGATAAGGATTAAGACGGAGAATGGAGGTGCGGGCAAAACCACGTTGTCTTGCCATAAATTGCGCTACCAATGGAGGAATAGGATGGAGGTGGGTGGGATCATTGTAAAAATTGCAGGCCCCGACCTGCAAGTTTTCCGGGTTAGGCGTTTCGAATATCGCTATGCCGGTCTGATGCAGCGTGCGTAGCACTTCGTCGATGAGCTGAAGCAATGATTCCAGCGGCAAATGTTCTATGATATGGAAACCGGTCACGACATCCAGGCTCTTGTCCGGGAGGCCTTTCAGATAGGTGAGGGCGTCCTCATACTCAACATAAAATCCCTTCTTACGAACGTACCTGACCATTTCCAGGTCAGAATCGACACCCTTTATGTCATATCCCTGCTCGGACAGAAGTTCCAGCCACTCGCCGCGACCGCAGCCGATATCCAGAACAGTCAATGGGGAAGACTTCACTACGGCCATTTTATTAAGATATTGCAGATAGGGCCGCTGGCGTGACTTGATACTCTCTCTACTCCCCCGAAAGTGGTTTTCGAAAGCCAGGTAAAAGCCCTCCATGAAAGTGTCACTCCGCAGCGGCGCTCCTGCTGCGTAAGGCGCGGGAGAGGGGGCATACTCGGACAACCGGTGTTCCACGTTTCTGGCCACCCGGGTTATGTCAGCCATACAGTTGTCAAGATAGATATCAGTCTGTCGAACCCGTTCATTCGCTGCTTCCTGCGCCACAGCTACCTCTGTCAGCCGTTGCTGCAATTCCTCATTGCGGTGGTGGAGCAGAGCAAGCTGTTGCATAAGTTGGGTGCGAAACTTTCCCGATTGCGCCAGGCTATGCAGCCAGTAAGAAAACTGACCTAACCCAGGAAGCAGGCGCACCCTCGCTCTCCAGCCCAGCCCTGGAGAAGAAAACCCCCTCCAGAACCGCAATATTCCTGTCAGCCAGGCTCCGACAAGAGGAATCGATTTAAGCCAGGACCTGAATCGGGACTGCCAACCAGGAAGCGGCGGCGGAGCGCAAACAGGCGCAACGGGCACAAACCAGGGATTCGCGCACCAACGTTTCGTCACTACCCACGAGGTTTTATCAATGAGATCTTGCAGATCGATTCTTGAATTATTGGGCTTGATCATTAGCCAATTACCGCTAATGGGTTTTGATTGCTCATCACGTCATCTCCCGCTACATCTTCAATGTGACAATCAAGCAGCAATTGCAGACACTTAATAAAAAAGCGTGCGCACCCAGTCGCGATTTGATCATCTCGCGGGAAACACGGTGGCGACCTTTGAAGGCTCGGTATAGCAAATCGTTCATCGCGTTATCTCAACTCTCGGTTCCAACCAGTTGCAACCAACAAAGACTTTACGGCTAGCATTGGCAACTGTGAACAAAAGCGCCAGATCGCGCCATTCATAGTTGTTGATCAGGTGGGTGTCACCACTGTGCAACGCGGTGGCTATCGAATAACTGCCCGGCCCGAGATTAACTGGAAAGGTAAACCGGTATTCAGCTAAATCTCCCGTCTGCATGTCATGCAGCGGCAAGTTCATGTGGTGCGTGTTGGTGCCATACATCGGCTGACCCAAGCGGTCTTTAATCATGTAGCCCAACACCACGCCAGGTACAGGCGCGTTAGCTTGCACTTTGACATACAGGGTTACAGTTGCGCCCACATTCACCATTTCCACCGCTTCACCGCGTTCATTGAGTAAGGCGATTTCCACAACGGCGGCTTCGTTTGTACCCGAGATGGTTTGCACTCGTCCATTCTCTGTTTTTTTCTGCGCAACGGTTGAATTTTCACGCTCCGCGATCAACGCATTGTAGAAATCCACCACCTCTTCGGGGCCTCCCTCCTTAGTAACGCGACCTGAGTCCAGAAGGATGGCGCGATCACAAATGGATAGAATGGCGCCTTTATCGTGTGAGACAATTAGCAGGGTGCTGCCTTGCTTGCGAAACTCACGAATACGCTCAAAACTTTTGTGCTGGAAGTAGGCATCACCCACTGACAGCGCTTCATCCACAATCAGCACGTCTGGCCGCTTCGCCGTGGCCAAACTGAATGCCAGGCGCATCTGCATGCCGCTGGAATACACGCGCACAGGCTGATCGATGTAGTCGCCAATTTCTGCAAAGGCTTCAATGCTGGGCATGAGTTTTTGCACCTCGGCGGCCTGCAAGCCCAGCAATTGTCCGGCCACAATAACATTTTGTCTGCCGCTGAAATCAGGGTGAAAGCCCATACCCAGCTCCAGCAAGGCAGCTACATACCCTTGCAGATAAACTTCCCCTGTGGTGGGCTGTGTGGTGCCAGTGATCAATTTCAGAAGCGTGCTTTTGCCCGCGCCATTAATTCCGATAATGCCTACGGTTTCACCTGACGCAACATTGAAGTTGATGTCCTGCAAAACCCACTTAAGCGTATGGTGTGATTTAGCTCCCGGACTCAGCCACTCCGCCAGGCGCGACCAACGAGTGGGGTATTGCTTGTAGGCTTTGCCTAGATTAGTAACGCAGATGGAACCCATTGTTCTTCTTCACATAAATACCATATCAATGTAGACGGCAGGGTGCATTCCCTGCGCCAGGATACGCCAAGTAAACAGGGTAACTCCAAACTCAAAGTTCATCCACCATTTCACCTGCCCGTTTGCGAAAAAGCTGCAGGCCCACAGCACAAAGTAGCAACCCCACCATAAAAACCGGCGCTAACTGTTGCCATTGGGGGAGTTCGCCGCGCACCAGTATGCCCTGATACGCCAGGATGATGAGAGTCATGGGGTTCCACATGATCAGCTCTTGTCCCCAGTCCGGCAGGGTGGAGAGCGGGTAAATAATGGGTGTGAGCCAAAACCAGAATTGCAGCACAATACCAAAAAACTGTCCCACATCGCGAAAAAAAACATTCAACACGCCAATATTCAAGCCCAGCCCTACTGCAAAAACAATATGCACCAGTAGAATGGGAGCCAGCGCCAGATAGACCCAGCCTGGAAAACTGTCAGAGGCTATTAGAAAAACCGTGAATAAACCAAAAATGATAGAGAACCCCAGGCAGGCGCTGAGTACCACAATAATAGGCAGGATAATGCGCGGGAAGCTCAACTTTTTAAGCAGGTTCGCATTGTCAATGAACATGCTCTGGCTACGCCCAACGATTTCTGAGAATAACCCCCAAGTCAAAACTCCCGCGCATAAAAATATGCTGTAGCCAAAAGTACTATCGACACCCGGCAGCCGGGCGCTCATAACATTGGCAAATATCAGGGTGTAAACCAGTATTTGAGCCAGTGGCTGCAGTACCAACCATGCAGCGCCGAGCATGGAGTTGCGGTAGCGCGACGTAAATTCCCGCTTGACACTACCCAGAATGAAACCACGAAATCGATAGATATCGGACAAGTATGGCGGCATAGCGAATTCTATGGGATCAGGCTCGGTTGATGCGAGTTCATCAATAAGGGCCTAGGGTAGCATATTTCAGCGGTGAGGGAGCAGAGCAAAGACATACCCGTCCCCATGAATAAAATCACAGGAACAATCAACATGGTTTTAGGTATTGAGACCGTGGCGAAACGTTAAGTTTACCGGAGATTCCTCTAAAATCCAAATCCCAGCACGATGCTTCGTTACTCAGTAGTCAAGAACTATAGCTACAAAAACGGTGCTGAAACCAGCATGAAACAATGATTGTGTGTTTCAATAAATGCTGGGTAGTGAGTAATTACAACAAAAAATACTTGCTCCGCTTTAACCCGGCGAGGCACAGGATTAACCGGAGCAAGCAAACGAGAAGGATGAGGAAGGAATCACGCAGCGGGATCTAAGGCTAAAGTAGCGTTAATGCTCTCATGAGAGCATTGCTTCAATCCGAATGATGAAAGATAATGTTGCTGCGGCGCGCAGGCTGTTCGATGTCGTGCAAATTTCTGGAGCCAGTTCTCTGTCAAGAAGGGCTAAATCAGATCCCATTGATTATTGTTAATGCAAGAAAAAATTCTTTGCATGATATACAGAATTATTGTAATCTGCGCGGAGTTTGTGATATGCGTCACATTTTAATAGTGGGATAATTATCGATAATTGCGCGCTGGTCGCATAACAATTAAAAGCAATGGCAATCTGTTTGCTGCTATTTATAAAACTTACCTTTATCGCGGCACTGCTTGTTACCGATTACATACATACCTTTTGTGCACTGACTGTTCCAGATAATGACCAAATTCCAAATTCCGCAAAATGAAATTGCACAAGTCCTGATCAGTTTCAAGGGGGCATTCAGAACCGTTGGTGTTTTTAGCGCCATTATTAACGTGATAATGCTGATACCTGCCCTGTATATGTTGCAGGTATACGACCGCGTTCTGTCGAGCCGCAATGAGACCACATTGTTGATGCTGACGATGATGGTGTTAGGTGCCTATCTACTTATGAGCGCTCTGGAGTTTATCCGCAGCTTCGTGCTGATCCGGGTTGGCGCACAGCTTGACATGAAAATGAACAAACGGATTTATACGGCGGCTTTTGAGCAAAATCTGAAACGGGAGGGCGGCAATGCCGGGCAGGCATTGCAGGATTTGACCAATATTCGTCAGTTTCTGACCGGCAACGGCTTGTTCGCCTTCTTCGATGCACCGTGGTTTCCAATATATCTGGGAGTCATTTATCTGTTTGAGCCGTTGCTGGGCATGTTTGCTTTGGGTGGAACAGTCGTACTGATTGCTTTGGCTTATGTCAATGAAGTGATAACAAAGAAACCTCTGGCAGAAGCCAGTACCATGGCGGTCGCTTCCAATAATCTGGCAACCAATAACCTGCGCAATGCTGAAGTAATCTCGGCAATGGGAATGTTGCCCAATTTGATGGCGCGCTGGTTTAAGCTGCACAGCCGTTTCCTGCAATTACAGGCGGAAGCCAGCGAAAAAGCCGCGACTGTCACCGCACTTACCAAGTTTATCCGGATGTCCATGCAATCAATGATTCTGGGTTTGGGGGCTCTGCTGGTACTGGATGGCAAAATTACACCGGGAATGATGATTGTAGCCTCCATCCTGATGGGCAGAGCGACAGCTCCGGTTGACCAGTTGATCGGGGTATGGAGGAACTGGAGTAGCACGCGCAGCTCTTACCAGCGCTTGAATAAACTGCTGGAGGCCAACCCTGCACACGATGTGGGAATGTCATTACCAAAACCACTGGGACAGGTTTCGGTGGAGGCGGTAATGGCGGCGCCGCCCGGTTCTGCAGTGGCCGTTATCAAGAACCTGAGTTTTGCGCTCGCACCAGGTGATGTGTTGGGAATTATCGGGCCGAGTGGTGCAGGCAAGTCTACCCTGGCACGGCTGTTAGTAGGTGTCTGGCCGACTGCGGTAGGTAAAGTGCGTCTTGATGGTGCGGATGTTTATCACTGGAACAAAGATGAGCTGGGTCCCAGCATCGGCTACTTACCCCAGGATGTCGAGTTGTTCGCCGGGACAGTAAGCGAAAATATCGCCCGGTTTGGTGAAATCGATTCGGAGAAAGTAATACTGGCAGCAAAGCGTGCCGGAGTACATGACATGATTCTACATTTCCCGCAAGGCTATGATACTCCCCTTGGTGATGGCGGCGGCGGGCTGTCGGGTGGACAGAAGCAGCGCCTTGGGCTGGCGCGGGCGATGTACGACGATCCTTCACTGATCGTGCTGGATGAACCGAATTCGAATCTGGATGATGTGGGTGAGCAGGCTCTGGTTGCGGCGATTAATGATTTGCGCAGCCGTGGCAAAACAATCATACTGATTACCCATCGCACCAGCGCGCTTAGCACCACAAATAAATTATTGCTCTTACGCGATGGTGTTGCGCAGCTGTTTGGCCCAAGTGGTCAGGTGCTGGCTGAGCTGGCCAAAGCGAAACAGCAACCGCCGCAGCAGGGCCAACAAACCAGGCAAGCCGGACAAACACAGCTCCCTGCAGATGCACAGGCGCGTATCGAAACTGATGCGAATGCAGATGTGACGGAGCGCAAACAACAATGAAGAAGCTGCTCGAAGACAAAGCGGCCCCTACAGATATTGACTTCCAGGAAATGCCGCCCCCGGAAGTCAATATCGACGCGAAATTACATACTCGCCTGGGATGGTGGATCGTCATCGTGGGCGTGGGCGGTTTCTTATTGTGGGCAACATTCGCACCGCTGGATAAAGGGGTTCCGCTCAGCGGGACAGTCGCGGTCGCAACCAGCAGAAAGGCAATTCAGCACCCGACCGGCGGCATCATCGAGGATATTCTCGTCAAGGAAGGCGATAATGTGAAAGCCGGTCAGATCCTGATAACGATGAACGATACTCAAACGAAATCGCTGGCCGAGATCTCGCGCATGCAATACTTCGCCGCGCGCGCTGCGGAAGCGCGCCTTACCGCCGAACGTGATGACAAGCGATCGATTACCTACCCAGCGGAACTGGAAAGCGCCAAGGATGATCCGCGTGTGGCGGCCAATATCAGTTTGCAAAACCATTTGTTTTTTTCCCGCCGGACGGCGATCCACAGCGAACTCAGGATTCTAAAAGAACAACTTGACGCCATGCGCGACTTAGCCAAAGAAGGTTACGTGGCGCACAATCGTATGCTTGACGTGGAACGTACCTATGTTCAGCGCCAGCAGGAATATCAGAAGGAGGTGCGCATGCAGCTGACCGAGGCGCAGAAAGAAGCCGAGGCGCTTAAAACGCGGCTGGTCAGCCAGGATTTTGACCTGGCAAATGTCGAAGTAAAAGCTCCGGTGGACGGCACGATAGTGGGGCTGAGCGTGTTCACGCGCGGCGGTATAATTAGCCCCGGTTTTAAGCTGATGGAAATCGTGCCGAGTGACGATTCGCTGGTTGTCGAAGGGCGAGTGCCGGTACACCTGATCGACAAGGTGCACCCGGATCTCAAGGTGGAGCTGATATTCTCGGCGTTCAATCAGAATCTGACGCCACATATACCCGGTATCGTGACTCATGTCTCGGCAGACCGCCTGCTCGACGAAAAAAACGGGGAACCATACTACAAGTTGAAAGCCAAGGTCGCACCGGAAGGAATGCAGATGGTTGCCCATTTGCAGATTCGTCCCGGTATGCCGGTGAATCTGTTCGTGAAAACGGGCGAACGCACGATGCTAAATTACATTCTGAAACCAATACTTGACCACGTTAAGATGTCACTGACTGAGGAATGAGGATGCCAATTTTGTCATCCAACTACCGGACGATCTTGCTTCTGAGCATCGCTGCATTATTCCAGACAGGGGATGCGGCAGCGTTCGGGTTGATGCAGGCATTCGATGCGGCACTGCAAAACGATCCAGCCTATCGCGCGGCGATGCACGAACATGCGGCGGGGCAGCAATTCAAGATAATCGGGCGCTCGCATCTGCTGCCCACCCTGTCGTTCACTTACACGACCAACCAGAACGCGCAGGATTTCACCACACAAAGCACATCCGGTTTTCGCCAGTATCAAAGCGAAACCGAGGTGCTCCAGTTCCGGCAACCGCTCTTCAATCTGGATTCGTTTGCCCGCTATAAACAAGGCTTCGCGCAAACCAGTCAAAGCGATGCTAAATTTTCCGAGCGCAGCCAGGAATTAATCGTGCGCATTGTCGGCACGTACGCGGATGCCAAAAATGCGGAAGACCAACTGGCATTAGCCATCGCACAGTTGAATGTGTACACGGAACAGCGACAGATGAACAACCGCATGTTCGAAAAAGGTGAAGGCACCAAAACCGATATGCTGGAAACACAGTCAAGATTCGATCTGGCCGAAGCGCAAGTGATTGAAGCACGCGACCATCTGGCGAACATGCGCAACGTGCTCGCGACCATCAGCGGCATGGAAGTCACTGCGCTGGATTCGCTGTCGGATGATTTTCGCGTGAGACCGATGCATCCTACCGGTTTCGATGAATGGAAAACCATTGCACTGGACGGGAATCCCGAGATCACCGCGCAACGCCATGCAGTGGAAATTGCGCGCCAGGAAATTAACCGGCAGCGCGCCGGCCACGCGCCACGCGTCGACATCGTCGCCGGCGTCAACCGGCAAAAGTCCGACATCCCCATCATGGTCGGGTTGGATTTTCTTACTCGCAGCATCGGTGTTCAGGTGAATCTACCGCTGTACAACGGTGGAAACATCAGCGCACTGACCAGCCAGGCAGTAGCGAACCATGAAAAGGCCAAAGCCGAGCTCGATGCCAAGATCGATCAGGTTCTGATTGAATTGCGTAAGCAATACAATCTGGCGTTAAGCAGTACGCTACGTATCCACGCGTTGACGAATTCCGTTAGTTCGGCGAATTTCCTGGTCGAGGCGATGCAGAAAAGCGTCCAGCGCGGGGTGCGAAACAACCTCGATACGCTTCAAGCCCAGCAACAGTTGTTTACCGCGAAACGCGATCTGACACTGGCACGCTACAACTATCTGGTGAGTTACCTGCGGCTGCGTAAAGCCGCCGGCACGATTGCGGTAGGTGACCTGCAGGATATCGCGAGTTATTTTGTCGCCAGCCAGTAACATTCGACTAAACTGTCAAAAAACAACAACCAAGTTTTATATCAGGCTCTCAAGCAACATATTTTTATTGCCATATATATCAACAAGTTACAAAATATTAAAATGCTCAAACAACGCACGATTGTCCAGGAAATCAGTTTTCTGCTCTCGCCTTGCGTCACCTATGTGAGGCTTACTTGGCTCATGCCGAACAGAATGTAATTTATAATTTGTGCCGATTCAATAATCAGCCCATTCAGGCGGATGAATATTGAATCATTTGTGTGCCCGTTTCCCCCCGCACAGTGGCATATCAATAAACATTCCTAATCTGACTCTCAAGGTAATCTAAAGAATGAAAAAAGCAATCATCACAGGCATCACCGGACAGGATGGTGCTTATCTAGCACAATTGTTGCTCGGACAGGGCTATCAGGTTTACGGTACGTATCGCCGCACCAGCTCGGTCAATTTTTGGCGCATAAATGAGCTGGGCATCGCCGGTCATCCCAATCTCCAATTGACTGAATATGACCTGACCGATGCGGGCGCGAGCATCCGGCTGTTACAATCTACCAACGCGACCGAGGTATACAACCTGGCGGCGCAAAGCTTCGTGGCCGTGTCATTCGAACAGCCAATCACGACGGCCAAGATTACCGGGCTGGGCGCGATCAATCTGCTGGAAGCGATCCGCATCGTGAACCCGCGAATCCGCTTTTACCAAGCCTCCACCTCGGAAATGTTCGGCAAAGTGCAAGCAGTGCCGCAGGATGAATCCACCCCGTTCTACCCGCGTAGCCCCTATGGCGCTGCCAAGCTGTACGCACACTGGATGACAATCAATTACCGCGAGAGTTATGACATTTTCGGCTGCAGCGGCATTCTGTTCAATCATGAATCTCCTCTGCGCGGACTGGAGTTCGTGACGCGCAAGATCACGGACGCCGCCGCCAAAATAAAACTGGGCAAGCTGGATGTGCTGGAACTGGGCAATCTCGATGCCAGGCGCGACTGGGGCTATGCTAAAGAATATGTGGAAGGGATGTGGCGCATGCTGCAGGTGGACGAACCGGACGATTATGTGCTGGCCACTGGCCGTACCGAAACCGTGCGCACTTTTGTCAGCATGGCGTTCAAGGCGCTGGATATTGAGCTTGCATGGTCTGGTCAGGGTGAAGCGGAATGCGGCAGGGACGCGGCCACAGGCAAAGTACTGGTCAAGATCCATCCGAAATTTTACCGGCAGGCCGAAGTGGAGCTGCTGATCGGCAATGCCGACAAGGCCAGGATCCGGCTGGGGTGGCAGCCGCAGACCACACTGGAACAATTATGTCAGATGATGGCGGAAGCGGATTTGCAACGTAATATACAAGGGTTCTCGTTTTGAAACTACTGGTCACCGGCGCCGACGGATTTACCGGGAGGCATTTTACCGCATATGCCCGCGCCCGTGGCCACGAAGTCAGCGCGTTGCAAGCCGACCTCAAAGACTGCGACGCGCTGCATCAGGAGATAGCTCAGGCGGCACCGGAGTTTGTCGTCCATCTGGCGGCTATCAGCTTTGTGGGCCATGCCGATGCCGGTACGTTTTACGATGTCAATGTGATCGGTACGCTCAATCTACTGGATGCTTTAGCCGCCCTGGCGCAGCTACCACGGAACATCCTGCTGGCCAGCAGCGCCAATGTGTACGGCAATTGCGACCAATCTCCGATTTCCGAAGAGCAGGTGCCGACACCAGTAAATCACTATGCCGTTAGCAAGCTGGCAATGGAGCACATGGCGGGAACTTATCTGGATCGGCTGCCGTTGTTTTTGGTACGGCCATTCAACTATACCGGCCCAGGACAAGCGGAGTCATTTTTGATTCCGAAGTTGATAGCACATTTCTCGCGACGGGCGGAAACAGTCAAACTGGGTAACCTTGATGTGGAACGTGAATTCAACGATGTACGCTTCGTCTGCGAAGCTTATTTGCGGTTGCTGGAAAAAGCTAAACCGGGCGAAATTTATAACGTTTGTACCAACCAGCCCGTAGCACTCAAATCTGTGCTGGAACTGCTGAGCCAGCTCACGGGTCATCGGCTGCAAGTCGAGGTGAATCCGACGCTGGCGCGTAGCAACGAGATCCATCGTTTATGCGGTAATCCGGCGAAATTGAAAAGTGTGATAGGCGAAATTCCATCGCCAGCCTTGCAAGACACCCTCCGCTGGATGCTTGATCACGCCTCCAGCACCCACTAATGCGCATTGCTTTCAACACCACGTCACTGCTGTCACCACTCACGGGCGTTGGTCAATACAGCCGACATCTCGCGCTGGGTCTAACTGACCGCCAGGATATTGACGCTGAGTTCTTTTATGGTGTTTTCTGGAGCAAGGAAGTTCGCTGTGAACCGCCGCCTATCGCAGCCACTTTGCCGTGGATACGCAACCATCTGCCGTTTGCATACGCGCTGCGCCGCACAGTACAGAACCATCAATTCGTGCAGCGCACTCAACGACAACGCTTCGATGTTTACCATGAACCCGGTACCCTGCCGCTGCCATTTGACGGTCCGACCGTATTGACGGTGCACGATCTGTCATGGATACGTTATCCGCAGACGCACCCATTAAAGCGGGTGCGGGCAATGAATAAGTATTTTGAACCTGGCTTGCGCCGTGCCGCACTCATTCTCACTGACTCGGAATTCATCAAGTGCGAGTTGACCGATGTGTTTGGCGTGCAGCCGGAACGTATCCGGTCCGTGCCGTTGGGAGTGGAACCATTGTTTCGCCCCCGCTCTGCGGAGGAAACACAATCTCTATTAACTCGCCACAATTTGATGCATGGCCAGTATCTGCTCACAGTGGGTACTCTTGAACCCAGAAAAAATCTGCAAACGGCGCTACATGCCTACATGCTGCTGCCACAGCAAATCCGCAAGCGCTTCCCGCTGGTGCTGGTGGGGATGAATGGCTGGCATATGCCTGCGTTAGAGCAGCAGATCGCTCCACTGGTGGCTGCTGGAGAAGTCCGTCGGCTCGGTTATCTGCCGCGCGAGGAGCTGGCCACGGTGGTAGCCGGTGCATTGACCTTGATCTATCCTTCAATTTATGAAGGCTTCGGTCTGCCGCCATTGGAAGCGATGGCATGCGGTGTACCGGTAATCGCTTCAGGGGTTTCTTCTCTTCCTGAGGTGGTGGGTGATGCCGGTCTACTCGTCGATCCCCATGACACCGAAGCTATGGCACAAGCCATGCAGAGGCTTGTCACGGATCCTGGCAGCCGATTGCATCTCTCACAGAAAGCGCTGGCTAGAAGCGCGCAATTCAGCTGGAACAGATGTGTCGATAAAACCATTGACGCCTACCGGCAGGCACTGAAGAGGACAGTAGATTGAACCTCTCGGTACTGCAGGTTTACCGTACCTACTTCCCGGATTCACCAGGTGGGATACAAGAAGCCATCCGGCAAATCGCGATTTCCACTGCCGATCTGGGCATCCAGACGAGAATATTCACCCTGTCGCCGAATCCGGTGCCGGCAACAATTGTCAGACCGGAGGGGATGGTGTTGAGAGCACGTTCCTGGGCGGCTCCCTCATCCTGTGATTTGGGCGGATGGTCCGCATTCAGGCAATTTTCCAAGGCTTGCTCCAAGTCCGACGTTATTCACTACCATTTCCCCTGGCCGTTCGCAGATGCTCTCCATGCAGTTGCGCAAACTCGGATTCCAGCAGTGATGACCTATCAGTCAGATGTGATACGGCAAAAGGCGCTGGGGAAGCTCTATGCACCCTTGATGTG
>CAMDAX010000009.1 GCA_945888885.1 Nitrosovibrio sp. Nv4
ACCACTGACGTGACCGGTGCGGTTGAATTACCGGCGGGGACAGAAATGATCATGCCAGGGGATAACGTTTCGGTGACGGTGAATTTGATTGCACCGATCGCGATGGAAGAAGGACTGCGCTTCGCCATCCGCGAGGGTGGTAGAACCGTCGGTGCAGGCGTGGTGGCAAAAGTTATCGAGTGATAACTTATGACCAGGCTGGGGGTTACGTATCGAGGTTTTGAAATCAAGCGATTTCTTGCGCCAAGAATACTGAATGCAACGGAAGTCTCGCAGTACCTGATTTTTAACCCTTAGTTCATAAAAAAATAGGCCAGTAGCTCAATTGGCAGAGCGTCGGTCTCCAAAACCGAAGGTTGGGGGTTCGATGCCCTCCTGGCCTGCCAAGACAAGGATTCTCATGGAAAGGGCGGTTATGTGTTACTGCGCATTCCCAATGAATACATGACTTGTAATATCACGAACGTACAGATTTATGGCAATGTTTCGAGCTGGAGTGGTAGCTATACGCTACTACATGGCTTCATTTACATATCAAGAGCAGAGTGGGGTAGAGTGGATAAGATTAAGTTAGGATTCGCCTTTCTGTTAATGGCGGGAGGTATTGCCGGGTTTTATTACCTGCGCGATAGCGCCATGGTGATTCGTGTGATTTCGGTATTATTGGGTTTCGTTCTGGCGGCAGTGACGATATGGTTTACCACTCAAGGCAGAGAGTTTTATGCATTCAGTAGGGAGTCATCAGAGGAAACCAAGAAAGTAATATGGCCAAGTCGTAAGGAAACGGTTCAAACCACTGGTATCGTATTTGCATTTGTTGTGGTGATGGCCATATTTTTATGGCTGGTGGATGCCAGTTTGATGCTCGCGATGAAATATCTGATGGGCCAGGGGGACTGATGGATAAGAAATGGTATGTGGTTCACGCCTACTCTGGTTTTGAGAAAAGCGTACAGCGCGCGTTGCAGGAGCGTATCAATCGCGCCGGCATGCAGGATAAGTTTGGCGAAGTACTGGTGCCAGTAGAAGAAGTAGTCGAGTTGAAAACAACCAAGGCTGGACAACAGAAAGTTCTCAGCGAGCGGAAATTTTTCCCAGGCTATGTGCTGGTAGAAATGGAGATGACCGACGAGACTTGGCATCTGGTCAAGAACACCGCCAAAGTTACCGGTTTTATTGGCGGTTCAGCGATGAAACCGACGCCAATCAGCGAAAAAGAAGTGCAGAATATTCTCCACCAAATTCAAGAAGGGGTGGAAAAACCGAAGCCCAAGATTCTTTTCGAAATAGGTGAAGCAGTGCGAGTTAAAGAAGGTCCCTTCACGGACTTTCACGGCAATGTGGAAGATGTCAATTATGACAAAAGCAAGATCAGGGTATCGGTTTCCATTTTTGGCCGCCCCACCCCAGTGGAATTAGACTTCAGCCAGATTGAGAAAGCCTGAAATGTCAAATGAGAGCGGCCTTAACCAGCTTTAGAAGCAGTGTTTGTATTATTCATTAAACGGGGAGAATGCAGCAGCATTCGCTTGTACCCAACGGGAGAATTAGTGTGGCAAAGAAAATAATTGGTTATATCAAACTGCAGGTGCCAGCAGGCAAGGCCAACCCCAGTCCGCCTATCGGTCCTGCACTTGGCCAGCGCGGACTCAATATCATGGAGTTCTGCAAAGCTTTCAATGCTGCCACCCAAAAAATGGAAGTTGGGTTGCCGGTGCCAGTAGTGATTACCGCTTATGCCGACAAGAGTTTCACTTTCGTCATGAAGACCACGCCCGCAACGGTGCTGATCAAGAAAGCGGCGGGTATAAGCAAAGGAAGTCCCAGACCTCATGCCGACAAAGTAGGCAAGTTGACCCGCAATCAAGCGGAAGAAATCGCTAAGGTAAAAATGCCAGATCTGACCGCAGCTGACATGGATGCGGCAGTCCGAACTATTGCCGGTAGCGCTCGCAGTATGGGCGTAGAAGTAGAGGGGGTATAAACATGGCACATCTATCCAAACGTTTCAAAGAAATTACCGCAAAAGTAGACCGTAGTAAGGTCTATCCGCTGTCGGATGCACTCAGGATCATCAAGGAAACAGCCACCGCAAAATTTAATGAATCAATTGATGTGGCCGTCAATCTCGGCATAGATGCAAGAAAATCAGACCAGACGGTGCGTGGTTCGGTGGTGCTGCCAGCAGGTACTGGCAAGACTGTGCGTGTGGCGGTATTTGCTCAGGGTGATAAGGCGAAGGAAGCGCTTGCCGCTGGTGCCGACATTGTCGGATTTGAAGATCTGGCAGAACAGATTAAGGCGGGTAATATTAATTTCGACGTGGCTATTGCCAGTCCGGATGCCATGCGCATTGTTGGTCAGTTGGGACAGATACTTGGCCCGCGCGGCCTGATGCCCAACCCTAAGGTTGGTACGGTGACGCCGGATGTTGCAGGCGCAGTTAAGAACGCCAAGGCAGGTCAGGTGCAATATCGTGCCGACAAGGCCGGCATTATTCAATGCACTATTGGCCGCGCTTCATTTAGTACGGATGCGTTAAAACAAAACCTGCTTGCACTCGTGGATGCACTCAACAGGTCCAAACCTGCCACGTCCAAGGGTGTCTATCTGAGAAGGATCTCGGTTTCCAGCACGATGGGGATTGGCATTCGGGTAGATCAAGCGAGTCTGACACAGTAAAGAATTTATAAGGCTTTGGGCTGCTGGAGAGGCGTAACAGGTCGATCCGGCAGGTTGTCAAAGACCGTTGGGGTTTTTGGAGTGAGCGGCAAGCGGTGGACTGTAAAACCGGTTTCACTAAGTCGTGCTGTCACTTAAGAGAACTTAATCGCGGAGTGAGAAAGGAGAAGAGTCAAAGTGGGTGTATTTATAATCCGCCGACTGCTTCCACAACCTTTTGAAACTTTTAGTGCCCAGCGTAGATGGCGTGCCCAGAAACAGGAACGTATTGATCTCCTGATTCAAAGTCGCCGGTTCATGGTATTGAGACTAGGTTTCGAATTCTATCAGACCTCGATACTAAAAACTCAGTGCTATATTTAACTGATGGAGAATGTACCTTGAGTCTAAATCTTGAAGAGAAAAAAGCGGTAGTAACCGAAGTTAGCGCTCAAGTGGCGAAGGCTCAGGCAATTATCGTTGCGGAGTATCGCGGTCTTAAAGTCGGACATATGACCCAGTTACGCGCCAAGGCACGTCAGTCGGGAATATATTTCCGGGTGCTAAAGAACTCTCTGGCGCGGCGTGCGATAGCAGATACGCCATTTGCCGGGCTTTCTGGACATATGGTAGGACCGCTTGTCTATGGTATCGGAAGCGATCCGGTAGCAGCGGCAAAAGTACTGCACGAGTTTGCCAGGAGTAATGACAAATTCGTGATCAAAGCCGGCGCAATGGCTAATTTCGTAATGTCTGATAAGGATATTGCGAATCTTGCTACCATGCCGAGCCGCGAGGAACTGCTATCGCAGTTACTTGGCACGATGCAGGCACCTATCGTCAATTTTGTGCGAACACTCAACGAAGTGCCAACCAAATTTGTGCGTGGTCTAGCAGCCGTCCGTGATCAGAAGCAGGCCGCTTAATCCGGTTTTGAGATAGTTGAAACTGTAATCAAACTAGAAATTAATTTTATCAGGAGAAAATCATGGCAGTAGCCAAAGCAGACATTCTAGATACAATCGCCAATATGACCGTACTCGAACTCTCCCAGTTGATTAAGGAGATGGAAGAAAAATTCGGCGTTTCTGCCGCTGCCGCCGCAGTAGTAGTAGCGGCGGCTCCTGCAGCTGGTACCGCCGCTTCAGTGGAGGAGCAAACGGAGTTTTCCGTAATACTGACTGCTGCAGGTGATAGCAAGGTTAATGTGATCAAAGTCGTGCGCGTAATTACCGGCCTAGGCTTGAAAGAAGCCAAAGACCTGGTGGATGGGGCACCTAAAGCGGTCAAGGAAGGCATTTCCAAAGCTGATGCAGACGCCATTCAGAAGCAGCTCACTGAAGCTGGTGCAGCTTGCGAGATCAAGTAAAGAGGTAGTGCAGAGAGACGGGCTGGTTGCACGGAACGTGCCACCAGCCTTTGGCCTCTTTAGTGTGCTGATTTTTGCATCATTTGTGACGCAGAACGCAGCAGGCAGAAATAGCACCCTGCTTTCTGTTTTCTGACCCTCCGGAGAGATTCCATGAGCTATTCGTTTACCGAGAAAAAACGTATCCGTAAAAGTTTCGCCAAGCGCACCAGCGTGTTGCCGATCCCTTTTCTTCTCGCCACCCAGCTCGAATCATATGTGGCTTTCCTGCAAGCGCGAGTTGAACCTGGTCAGCGCAGCAATCAAGGATTACAGGCAGCATTTACCTCGATTTTTCCGATCGAGAGCCATTCCAAGAATGCACGTCTCGACTTTGTCAGTTACGATCTTGGTACACCTCCGTTCGACGTCAAGGAATGCCAGCAACGCGGCCTCACTTATGCTTCCCCATTGCGCGCCAGAGTACGGCTGACAATTATGGATAAAGAAGCCTCCAAACCGACAGTGAAGGAGGTAAAGGAACAGGAAGTTTACATGGGAGAGATTCCTCTCATGACCAATACGGGTTCGTTTGTCATTAACGGTACCGAACGCGTGATCGTGTCGCAATTGCATCGCTCGCCTGGCGTATTCTTCGAGCATGACCGCGGCAAGACACACTCGTCTGGAAAATTACTCTTTTCCGCCAGGATTATTCCGTACCGCGGCTCTTGGCTTGATTTCGAGTTCGATCCCAAAGATTACCTCTATTTTCGTGTTGATCGCCGCCGAAAAATGCCGATCACCACACTGTTGAAAGCGATAGGGTATACACCGGAACAGATTCTTGCCGGCTTTTTCTCTTTTGATGTTTTTCATCTGTCCACTGATGGCATCCTGTTTGAACTGGTGCCGGAACGGTTGCGTGGTGACATGGCGCGGTTTGACATTGCCACTAAAAGCGGCAAGATTATCGTGCAGAAAGATAAGCGCATCACTGTCAAGCACGTTCGTGAATTACAACAGGCTGGTATAGACAAGCTTACCGTGCCTGAAGATTATTTGCTGGGACGAGTACTGGGTCACAACGTGGTTGATAAGGAAACAGGCGAAATCGTGGCTCTGGCTAATGATGAAATCACCGAGGTTCTGCTCGCCAAGTTGCACGAGGCCAAAATAGAAAAGATTTACACCATTTACACTAACGACCTCGATCAGGGTGCATACATATCACAGACCCTGAGAATAGATGAGACTGTCCTCCAGTTAGATGCTCAGGTAGCCATCTATCGGATGATGCGCCCCGGCGAACCACCTACCGAAGAATCGGTCAAGTCGTTATTCAATGGATTGTTTTATGCACCGGAACGTTATGACCTATCCGTAGTGGGACGGATGAAATTCAATCGCCGCGTGGGTAAGACTGAATTGACTGGCTCCAATACTCTATCGAACGAGGACATCATCGCGGTCATCATGATCCTGGTAGAGTTACGCAATGGTCGTGGTGAGATAGACGATATCGACCATCTTGGTAACCGCCGTGTACGTTCAGTTGGCGAATTGGCTGAAAATCAGTTTCGATCTGGACTGGTACGGGTGGAACGTGCAGTGAAAGAGCGTTTGAGTCAGGCAGAATCGGATAATTTGATGCCGCATGATCTGATTAACGCTAAGCCAGTATCAGCAGCGGTACGCGAATTCTTCGGTTCCAGTCAGCTATCGCAGTTTATGGATCAGACCAATCCACTTTCCGAGATCACCCACAAACGGCGTGTATCTGCACTAGGACCCGGTGGTCTTACGCGTGAGCGTGCAGGGTTCGAGGTGCGCGACGTGCATCCCACCCATTATGGCCGAGTTTGTCCGATCGAAACGCCGGAAGGCCCCAACATCGGTCTCATTAATTCACTAGCACTGTATGCACGTACTAATGAGTATGGTTTCATGGAAACGCCGTACCGCAAGGTAAAAAATGGTAAGGTCACCGACGAAATTGACTATCTGTCAGCTATTGAGGAAGGTCAGTATGTGATTGCCCAAGCGAATGCGGAACTGGATCGTCACGGTAAATTTGCCAGTGACATTGTTTCTTGCCGCCACAAAAATGAATTTGCCCTGGCTGCACCAGATTGTATCGAGTATATGGATGTGGCACCAGCACAGATCGTGTCGGTGGCAGCCTCGCTAATTCCATTTCTCGAGCATGATGATGCCAATCGTGCACTGATGGGTTCCAACATGCAGCGCCAGGCGGTGCCTTGCCTGCGTGCCGAAAAATCGTTGGTTGGTACCGGTATTGAACGTGTAGTAGCGGTGGATTCCGGAACCGCAGTGCAGGCAGTACGCGGTGGCGTAGTGGACTATGTCGACGCAGGCCGTATTGTAGTACGGGTGCATGACACTGAGACACATGCAGGTGAAGTGGGCGTAGATATTTATAACCTGATTAAATATACTCGTTCCAACCAGAACACCAATATCAATCAACGCCCGCTAGTGAGAATAGGTGACATGATTGCACGCGGCGATGTGGTGGCAGATGGTGCTTCTACTGATCTGGGTGAGTTGGCATTAGGGCAGAACATGCTGGTTGCATTCATGCCGTGGAACGGCTATAACTTTGAGGATTCAATTCTTATTTCTGAGCGTGTTGTTGCCGAAGACCGTTTTACCTCGATTCATATCGAGGAGCTATCGGTAGTGAGTCGCGACACGAAACTGGGAACGGAAGAAATAACCGGTGATATCTCTAACCTGTCGGAGTTGCAACTCGGGCGTTTAGATGAGTCCGGCATTGTTCATATCGGTGCTGAAGTTGAAGCAGGCGATGTGTTGGTTGGCAAGGTTACGCCAAAGGGTGAGACCCAGTTGACGCCGGAAGAAAAGCTGTTGCGGGCGATTTTTGGTGAGAAGGCTTCTGACGTCAAAGATACATCGCTGCGTGTACCATCAGGCATTTCCGGCACAGTGATCGATGTTCAAGTATTTACTCGTGAAGGTATTGAGCGTGACAAACGTGCCCAGCAAATCATTGATGACGAACTGAAACGCTATAAGAAAGACCTGGCTGATCAGATGCGGATCGTGGAGGCTGATGCGTTTGAGCGTATTGAGCGTTTGCTCAAGGGTAAAACGGCAACTGGCGGACCAAAAAAACTCGCCAAGGATGTACGCATTACCAAAGAATATCTGGATAGTATTGATCCACATCACTGGTTTGACATTCGACTGTCCAACGAAGCGACAAGTCTACAGTTGGAACAAATCAAGGAAGGTTTAGCGCAAAAGCGAAAAGCGTTTGATGCTGCTTTCGACGAAAAGAAAAAGAAACTTACCCAAGGGGATGAGCTGCCACCAGGTGTGCAGAAAATGGTTAAAGTTTATGTGGCGGTGAAACGACGTTTGCAACCTGGTGACAAAATGGCAGGACGTCATGGTAACAAAGGTGTGATCTCTAAAATCGTACCAGTGGAAGACATGCCCTACATGGCTGATGGCACTCCGGTGGACGTCGTGCTGAACCCTCTGGGTGTGCCTTCGCGTATGAACGTGGGACAGATACTGGAAACCCATCTGGGATGGGCAGCGAAAGGACTGGGTAAAAAAATCGGCGACATGCTGCATGCTCACAGTAAACCCGCAGAAATCAGAAAATTTCTCGACAAAATTTACAATAGCAGCGGTAAACAGGAAGATATCGCTTCGCTCACCGATGGAGAAATCCTGGACTTGGCGGAGAATCTCAAGGATGGCGTACCTTTTGCAACCCCGGTGTTCGACGGTGCCACCGAGCATGAAATTAAGGATATGCTGGAACTTGCCGGCCTGCCGCGCTCCGGTCAGGTCGCACTCTATGACGGCAGAACCGGTGAAGCTTTCGACCGCCCTGTCACAGTAGGCTACATGCATGTGCTGAAGCTACATCACTTGGTGGATGACAAGATGCATGCTCGCTCCACCGGCCCTTACAGCCTGGTGACCCAACAGCCGCTGGGGGGTAAAGCTCAGTTTGGCGGCCAGCGTTTCGGTGAGATGGAGGTTTGGGCATTAGAGGCCTATGGCGCTGCCTACACCTTGCAGGAAATGTTAACGGTTAAATCCGATGATGTGAACGGACGCACCAAAGTGTATGAAAGCATTGTCAAGGGTGACCACACGATTGATGCCGGTATGCCGGAATCATTCAATGTACTGGTAAAAGAAATCCGTTCGCTGGCGTTGGACATTGATTTAGATCGGCATTAGCAATTCTTGTTGTTTGCTGCAACGGCATAAAAAGATAAATACTTTATATTCCGTGCATTTCGCCGATTAATTTTTATACCGACCCCTGATTAACAGGAGTGACAAATGAAAGCACTGCTCGATTTATTCAAACAGGTTACACAGAAGGAAGAGTTCGATTCAATCAAAGTCGGCCTCGCTTCCCCAGAAAAAATACGTTCTTGGTCTTATGGTGAGGTAAAAAAACCTGAAACCATCAACTACCGTACTTTCAAGCCGGAACGGGACGGATTGTTCTGCGCTAAGATTTTTGGTCCAGTAAAAGACTACGAGTGCTTATGCGGGAAATACAAGCGCTTGAAACACCGCGGTGTGATCTGTGAGAAATGCGGCGTCGAAGTTACGCTGTCCAAGGTACGGCGTGAGCGCATGGGGCACATTGAACTGGCTTCCCCAGTAGCGCATATCTGGTTCCTGAAGTCATTGCCATCGCGTTTAGGCATTGTACTGGATATGACCCTGCGCGATATTGAGCGGGTGCTTTATTTTGAAGCCTATGTGGTGACAGACCCTGGCATGACACCGCTAGCACGATGCCAGTTGCTGACGGATGACGATTATCGCGCCAAGATGGAAGAATATGGTGATGATTTCCGCGCCAGCATGGGTGCAGAAGGCATCCGCGACCTGTTAAGTAACATAAACATCCGTACTGAAATTGAGAATTTACGGCGTGAGATGGGGACCACCGGTTCGGAAACAAAGATGAAGAAAATCTCTAAGCGTCTAAAAGTGCTGGAGGCATTCAATAAATCCGGCATCAAACCGGAGTGGATGGTGCTGGCGGTGCTGCCGGTGCTGCCGCCGGAATTACGGCCGCTGGTGCCACTGGATGGCGGACGTTTTGCCACTTCCGATTTGAATGATCTATATCGCCGTGTCATAAACCGCAATAACCGTCTTAAACGCTTGCTTGAATTGAAAGCACCAGAAATCATCGTGCGCAATGAAAAACGCATGCTGCAGGAAGCAGTAGATTCTTTACTGGATAACGGTCGTCGCGGCAAAGCCATGACGGGTGCCAATAAACGGCCGCTAAAGTCCCTCGCCGATATGATCAAGGGTAAAGGCGGTCGTTTCCGGCAGAATTTGCTGGGTAAACGCGTGGACTATTCCGGGCGGTCAGTGATCGTGGTGGGTCCACAACTCAAACTACACCAGTGTGGTCTGCCGAAGAAAATGGCGCTTGAACTTTTCAAACCATTCATTTTTAGCAAACTTGAAATACTAGGCCATGCCACTACCATCAAGGCAGCCAAGCGGGAAGTGGAGAATGAAACTCCGATAGTGTGGGACATCCTGGAAGATGTCATTCGTGAACACCCGGTGATGTTGAATCGAGCGCCGACGTTGCATCGCTTGGGTATCCAGGCGTTTGAGCCCGTACTGATCGAGGGTAAGGCGATACAGCTACACCCCCTTGTATGTGCAGCATTCAATGCCGACTTCGATGGTGACCAGATGGCAGTACACGTGCCGCTGTCGCTGGAGGCGCAAATGGAATGTCGCACGCTGATGATGTCGACTAATAACATTCTGTCACCAGCCAATGGTGAGCCGATTATTGTGCCGTCGCAGGATATCGTGCTGGGTTTATATTACACCACTCGCGAGAGGATTAATGCGCGTGGTGAGGGCATGATGTTCGCCAACATCAGTGAGCTATCGCGCGCCTATGAGAGCCGAGTAGTTGAACTAAATGCCAAAATCTTAGTGCGAATCAAAGAGTATGAAGTAGATGTCGAAGGTGGACGCCGGGAAAAGACCACCCGCTATGACACCACTGTAGGACGCGCACTGCTGTCCGAGATCCTGCCGGCTGGCCTGCCTTTCCCCCTGATCAACAAAGCACTCAAAAAGAAAGAAATATCCAAGCTCATCAATGCTAGTTTCCGTCGTTGCGGGTTGCGCGAGACCGTAATCTTCGCCGATAAACTGATGTATTCTGGTTTTACCTATGCTACCCGTGCAGGCATTTCGATTTGTGTGGACGACATGCTTACGCCACCACAGAAGAGCGATATTATCGGTGCAGCCGAGAAGGAAGTGCAGGAGATTGAAGCCCAATACACTTCCGGCCTAGTGACCCAGGGTGAGCGCTACAACAAGGTAGTGGATATCTGGGGTCATGCTGGTGACCAGGTGGCCAAAGCCATGATGGATCAACTTGGTGTTGAACCGGTATATGATCGCTTGACCGGAGAAATAAAAAAAGACAAAAAAGGCAAGCCGTTAACACAAGAATCATTTAATTCCATTTATATGATGGCCGACTCTGGCGCACGAGGCTCTGCTGCCCAGATTCGCCAGTTGGCAGGTATGCGTGGCTTAATGGCCAAGCCTGATGGCTCAATCATTGAGACACCCATTACCGCAAATTTCCGCGAAGGGTTAAATGTATTGCAGTACTTCATTTCCACTCATGGTGCCCGTAAGGGGTTGGCTGATACAGCATTGAAGACCGCCAACTCTGGCTATCTTACTCGTCGTCTAGTGGATGTGACTCAAGATCTGGTGGTAACTGAAGACGATTGCGGCACTAGTAATGGTGCGGTGCTGAAAGCACTGGTCGAAGGTGGTGAAGTAATAGAAGCCTTGCGTGAGCGCGTGCTTGGACGAGTCGTAGCGAACGATGTGGTTAATCCAGAAAACCAGATGGTTGTTTATGCGGCTGGGGCTCTGCTGGACGAGGATGCAGTTGACGACATTGAGTCACTTGGTATAGATGAAGTAAAAGTGCGCACCCCACTTACCTGCGAAACTCGTTATGGCCTGTGCGCCAAATGTTACGGGCGTGATCTGGGACGTGGTACGCCGGTAAATGTAGGTGAGGCAGTAGGGGTGATTGCTGCTCAATCGATCGGCGAACCGGGCACACAGCTCACCATGCGTACATTCCATATTGGTGGCGCCGCATCTAGAACCGCTGTGGCAAGCCAGGTGGAAAGTAAATCCAATGGCATGGTTCGCTATTCGCCCACTATGCGTTACGTGATTAATTCCCGTCACGAACTAATAGCCATTTCTCGTAGCGGTGAAGTGATAATACAAGATGATGGTGGCCGCGAGCGCGAGCGTCATAGAACACCCTATGGAGCAACATTGCTGGTTCGTGACGGTGAAGTCGTGAAGGCAGGAAAGGTACTGGCAGCATGGGATCCGCACACTCGTCCCATCATTACCGAGTATGCCGGCAATGTGCGCTTCGAGAATGTCGAGGAAGGCGTGACGGTAGCCAAACAGATTGACGAAGTAACAGGTTTATCTACGCTGGTCGTGATTGATCCGAAACGTCGTGGGGTAGCCCAAGCCAAGGGGCTGCGACCATTAGTAAAACTCTTGGACGAAAAGGGTGATGAGGTGAAAATCACCGGAGGCAATCTGTCCGTTAGTATCACGTTTCAGGTCGGTTGCATTATTACCGTGCGCGATGGGCAACAAGTCAGCGTGGGTGAGGTACTAGCAAGGATTCCACAAGAGAGTTCAAAAACACGGGACATTACTGGTGGTTTGCCGCGTGTGGCAGAATTGTTTGAAGCTCGTTCTCCTAAGGATGCAGGCGTGCTAGCAGAAGTAACCGGTATCGTTTCATTCGGTAAAGATACTAAAGGCAAACAACGCTTGGTGATCACTGATCTGGATGGGGTTTCACACGAGTATCTTATTTCCAAAGAAAAACATGTGACAGCACATGATGGTCAAGTGGTGAATAAGGGAGAGAGCATCGTTGACGGACCTGCTGACCCACACGACATTCTACGGTTGCTGGGAGTGGAAGCGCTAGCACGCTACATTACTGACGAAGTGCAGGATGTATATCGACTTCAGGGCGTAAAAATTAACGACAAGCACATAGAAGTGATTGTGCGTCAGATGCTACGCCGTGTATATATCGTCGATGCTGGTGATACTCGCTTTATCTCGGGTGAGCAGGTTGAACGTGCAGATTTGCTGGTGGAGAATGAACGGATGGTGGCGGAGGATAAAAAGACTGCAATCTACGATTTCACCCTGCTTGGCATTACCAAGGCATCGCTTTCTACAGATTCATTCATTTCTGCTGCCTCCTTCCAAGAGACTACGCGTGTGCTAACGGAAGCGGCGATTATGGGCAAAAAGGATGACCTACGTGGCCTCAAAGAAAACGTTATCGTTGGTCGACTAATTCCCGCAGGCACCGGTCTGGCTTTCCACAACGCACGCAAGAGGCAAAGGTTATTGCTAGATGGCGGCGCTCAAGGTCAGGGTCTGAGCGAGGGGAGCATAGGAGAGATGCAAGATAGTGAACATGCCGCATAGCTAGATAATCTCAATTGGGGCAAACTCTCACAATGAGAGACCCCGACGGCTAAGTTCATTATTAAGTTTTCCAAGAAGATCCATATTGGATTTATGCTTCTTGCCACTCAGATACCAGGATAGACAGATGGCAGTACCAAGCACGATTTCTAGTATGCTAAGCGCTCGTACACCAATGAGAACAATATCGACAATTCCATCGATGAGCGAGAATGCACCCATAAATACAGTCAATTTCCAGAATCGGTTTCCCCACTTTAATGTCTGACGTTGTAGACACCATACGCGGAGCTTCTCAGCCAGCGTGAGAAGCTCCGCATCGGTCCAAGTCGTCAGGTCCATCAGAGTCAACTCCCAATTAATCAAGTAATAAATTCGTTATAAAAAAGCCGGGATAAACCGGCTTTTTAGTTTTTATGATTTTCAGACTAGTCTATGCATCGGCATTTTTAGCTGTGGACGGAACTATTGGTTCCGGACGATCGAGTAGCTCGATCAGCGCCATTGGTGCATTATCACCCTTGCGAAAACCAAACTTAAGAATGCGCAGATAGCCACCATTACGATTCTGATAACGTGGGCCAAGTTCAGAAAATAATTTACCGACCATGTCACGGTCACGCAGCCGGTTGAATGCCAACCTCCGATTGGCAAGCGATGGTTTTTTCCCGAGAGTAATCATCGGTTCAATTACGCGGCGCAATTCTTTAGCCTTCGGTAGCGTGGTTCTGATAACTTCGTGGAGCAACAACGAGTTTGTCATATTCCGTAGCATCGCCAAACGATGACTACTGGTACGATTCAGTTTTCTTAAACCATTATGGTGCCGCATGATTTATTTCCTTTTTACTCTTTTCAAGATTGACAGGCGGCCAACTTTCCAGCTTCATCCCGAGCGTCAACCCGTGTGAAGCTAGTACTTCCTTAATTTCATTGAGTGACTTCCTGCCCAAATTGGGCGTTCTTAACAGCTCGTTTTCTGTACGTTGTATCAAGTCACCAATATAATAGATATTTTCTGCCTTGAGACAGTTGGCAGAGCGTACGGTAAGTTCCAGATCATCAACTGGACGCAGTAGCACCGGATCAATCTGCGGTGACTTGGGTTGCTCCACAGGAGCCGGAGTACCTTTGAGATCAGTAAATACTGAGAGCTGTTCCACTAGAACTTTTGCAGCATAGCGAATAGCCTCCTCGGGGTCGACAACACCGTTTGTCTCAATATCCATCACTAATTTATCGAGGTCAGTACGTTGCTCAACGCGGGCACTTTCTACCGCATAGCTTACACGGCGCACCGGACTAAAAGAAGCATCCAGCAGAATACTGCCAATAGTGCGATTCTCATTTTCTAGCTGTCGCATAGTTCCCGGCATATAGCCGCGTCCTTGAGCAACTTTGATCTGCATGTCTAATTTTCCACCTGCAGTGAGGTGGGCGACAACATGCTCAGGATTAATGATTTCCACATCATGGCCAGTTTCGATATCGCCTGCAGTAACCACACCTTCACCGTCCTTCTTAAGAGTCAGTACAGCTTCAGTACGATTGTGCAGTTTAAGAACGATACCCTTGAGATTAAGCAGTATATCAACCACATCCTCTTGCACACCATCAATGGCAGAATACTCGTGAACTACGCCGCTGATCTGCACTTCGGTCGGTGCGAACCCCGGCATCGAAGACAATAAGATGCGGCGCAATGCATTACCTAGTGTATGTCCGTAGCCACGTTCAAATGGCTCCATGGTGACTTTGGCATGCAGCGGAGATATGTTCTGAACGTCAATAATGCGCGGCGTAAGAAAAGTGTTACTTGCCATAGCATGATCCTTTTACGGGAAGCTTGTTAGTTGGTTACTTGGAATATAATTCAATCACGAGCGATTCATTGATGGTCGCAGGTAGTTCAGATCTTTCTGGTTTTGCTTTGAAGGTTCCCTTAAAGGCTTTTACATCCATCACTATCCACTCCGGAAAGCTACGCTGCTCAGCTGCCTCTAATGCGGTTTTAATACGTAGATGACTTTTTGCTTTTTCGACAACTTCGACTATGTCACCAGGCTTTACTTGATAGGATGGAATGTTGACGCGGCGGCCATTCACCAGTATGCCGTTGTGACGCACAATCTGGCGCGCTTCTGAACGCGATGCACCAAAGCCCATACGATATGAAACCGTATCCAGGCGGCATTCCAGCAATTGCAATAGATTCACGCCAGTGATGCCACGTTGACTATCAGCGAGCTTATAGTTATTGCGGAACTGGCGTTCCAGCATTCCATATATACGGCGCAGTTTCTGTTTCTCGCGCAATTGAACACCATAATCAGACAAACGACCACTCTTCTGACCGTGCTGTCCTGGTGCATAATTTCTACGTTCGATCGCACATTTGTCGGTAAAACACTTCTCGCCTTTCAAGAACAGTTTTTCACCTTCACGGCGACATTGGCGGCATTTAGGATCAAGGTTTCTGGCCACAGTTTACTCCCACTAAATACGGCGTTTTTTCGGTGGACGACAACCATTATGCGGAACTGGTGTCACATCCGAAATGCTAGTAATTTTAAAACCCGCTGCGTTCAATGCACGTACAGCGGATTCGCGTCCTGGACCGGGTCCTTTGATCCGTACTTCCAGATTTTTGACACCACATTCCTGTGCAACTTTGCTAGCTTGCTCAGCTGCAACTTGAGCAGCGAATGGAGTGCTTTTGCGTGACCCTTTAAAGCCAGCGCCGCCAGAAGTAGCCCATGACAAAGCGTTACCTTGGCGATCAGTAATGGTCACAATTGTATTGTTGAACGAGGCGTGAATATGGGCAATGCCCTCAGCCACATTTTTCTTTATTTTTTTCCGTACCCGGGTAGCTACTTTTACCATGTCTGGCTATTCCTTTGTATTACGTCTTAATTACTTACCAATCACTCTTTATTTTCCTGCAGGCTTCGCGCTGGAAGAGCGGACTGCCTTGCGTGGTCCCTTGCGAGTTC
The DNA here is from genome assembly GCA_945888885.1 of Nitrosovibrio sp. Nv4. Lineage (GTDB taxonomy): Bacteria > Pseudomonadota > Gammaproteobacteria > Burkholderiales > Nitrosomonadaceae > VFJL01. The sequence goes on from CAMDAX010000009.1 coordinate 15,592, forward strand.
TGGCATTGGTGCGGGTGCGTTGACCGCGCACCGGTAGACCGCGCCGGTGACGCAACCCACGATAGCAACCAAGATCCATCAGGCGCTTGATATTCATCGACACTTCTCGTCGCAAGTCGCCTTCCACGGTGAATTTAGCAACGCGGTCTCGAAGCTTCTCCATTTGAACATCAGTTATATCCTTGATCTTAGTAGATCCACTGATGCCGATAGCAGCACAAATCTGGCGTGCTCTGGTTCGACCAATGCCATAAATCGATGTCAATGCGATCTCGGCGTGCTGATGATTCGGGATATTTACCCCTGCAATACGGGCCATACGATTATCCTACAAAAAAAACGAAATTATAACACCTAAAGCGATATCTTCCCATTTACCCTTGGCGTTGCTTATGTCGCGGATCCGTACAAATCACTCGCACCACGCGGTTACGTCGGATAATTTTGCAATTACGACAAATCTTTTTGACGGATGCCCATACTTTCATGCTTTATTCTCCTTTAGCTACTTAGCGCGAAAGGTAATCCGCGCCCTGCTTAAATCATACGGTGTCAACTCTACCGTAACCTTGTCGCCTGGCAAGATTCGGATGTAATGCATGCGCATCTTTCCAGAAATATGCCCTAGAACCACATGCCCATTTTCGAGCTTGACGCGGAACGTTGCATTAGGCAGTGTTTCTAATATCTCGCCTTGCATCTGTATCGTTTCTTCTTTGGCCATCCTGTCATTAGGTGTGTCTATCTTGTCGACAACCCACCGCCACCCTTGAAGTTAGTTTTCTTCAACAGGCTCTCATACTGTTGAGACATGACATAAGATTGCACTTGCGACATGAAATCCATAGTAACCACCACAATTATCAATAACGAGGTTCCGCCAAAATAAAATGGGACGTTCCACTTCAAGATCAAAAATTCTGGTAATAAGCACACTAGTGTTACGTAAATTGCTCCTGCCAAGGTAAGTCGCAGCATGATCCGTTCGATATATTTGGCTGTCTGGTCACCAGGGCGAATTCCAGGAATAAAGGCGCTGCTTTTTTTCAAGTTCTCTGCGGTTTCTTTGGGATTAAATACCAGAGCGGTATAGAAGAAACAGAAAAATATAATCATCGCTGCATACAATATTACGTAAACTGGCTGACCTGGAGACAATGCACCACTCATATCTTTCAACCAAGCCATAGATTCACCAGTAGCAAACCATCCGGCTAACGTGGCGGGGAATAAGATCATGCTGGAAGCAAAGATCGGTGGTATTACACCAGCCATATTCAACTTTAGCGGTAAATGTGAACTCTGCCCGCCGTAGACCTTTCGGCCTACCTGGCGTTTGGCATAGTTCACCAATATTTTACGCTGACCGCGCTCGACGAATACGACGAATGCGGTCACCAATGTCGCCGCTACAAAAATTCCTAAGGCCACCAAGAAATGCATCGCGCCAGTTCGCACCAACTCTAGCGTGCCACCAATTGCACTCGGCAGGCCAGCGACTATCCCGGCAAAAATAATCAGTGATATGCCGTTACCAATACCGCGTTCAGTAATCTGTTCGCCTAACCACATCAGAAATATAGTACCTGTGACCAAAGTTATTACAGTGGTCAGCAAGAACATTGGCCCTGGTGCGATCACCAGTCCCACTTGAGACTGCAATGCTATAGATATGCCATAACCCTGCACGAGAGCTAACCCTAGCGTACCATAGCGAGTGTATTGGGTGATCTTTCTGCGTCCGGCCTCGCCTTCTTTCTTCAGCGCTTCCAAATAAGGAAATGCTACTGTACCCAACTGCATGATAATCGAAGCCGAGATATATGGCATGATCCCCAAAGCGAAAATCGAGAAACGGGAAAGGGCTCCTCCAGAGAACATGTTGAACATGCCAAGAATGCCGCCTTGCTGTGACTCGAACAGATCTTTCAGCACTACTGGGTCGATGCCGGGCACCGGAACATGCGCACCAATACGATAGACAACCAGCGCAAGCAACAAGAACCACAGACGACGTTTCAAGTCACCCAGTTTTCCGGAGAGTCCTCGCAGTGATTCGTTAGCGGCCAATCTCTATCCTCGTAGCCTTATACAACACCAATGCTGCCACCAGCAGTTTCAATTGCGACTTTTGCGCCCTTGGTTACTGCAACACCTTGTAATTTAATTGCGCGTTCAATTTTCCCGGAAAGTATTACCTTTGCACTAAGAGCAGAACTGGGAACAATCCCAGCTTGCTTCAATACAAGAATATCTATGGTATCCATCGGTAATTTATTGAGGGCTGACAGACGTACTTCAGCAGTGTCTCCAGCGGTAGGGGAAACGAAACCACGTTTTGGCAGGCGACGCTGTAACGGCATCTGTCCACCCTCGAAACCAACTTTATGGAATCCGCCGGTGCGGGATTTTTGCCCCTTATGGCCGCGTCCAGCAGTCTTACCGATACCTGAACCTATACCGCGCCCAACACGTCTGCTTGCGTGTTTGGCACCCTGAGCCGGTTTAATTGAATTTAGCCGCATCTCATACCTCAACCTTAACGAGATAATGAATTTTATTGATCATACCGCGGACTGATGGGGTATCTTCTAATTCTGCGGTACTATTAACTCCGCGTAGACCTAATCCACGCACAGTTGCACGATGCGATTGCTTGGTGCCGATGATGCTCTTGATCAAAGTAAGTTTTATTTTTTTTATATTCTCGCTCATTTTGTCAGCCCCATGATTTCTTCTACACTTTTACCACGCTTAGCAGCAATTTCAGCAGGAGTATTCATTGACTGCAAACCTTGCAGGGTGGCGCGTACTACGTTGTAAGGATTGGTCGAGCCAATACACTTAGCAAGAATATTATGCACCCCCATCACTTCAAATATTGCCCGCATTGGTCCACCAGCAATGATGCCAGTGCCTTCGGAAGCCGGTTGCATATATACTTTGGCCGCACCATGCCTGCCAATAACTGGATGATGTAGTGTGCCGTTTTTCAGGTTCACTTTAATCATTTTGCGGCGTGCTTCATCCATCGCCTTTTGTACCGCCACGGGCACTTCACGCGATTTTCCCTTTCCCATACCAACACTGCCGTCACCATTACCAACCACGGTCAGTGCAGCAAAACCCAGAATACGTCCGCCTTTAACCACTTTGGTGACACGATTAATCGCCACCATTTTTTCCTTGAGACCATCGCCACGATCCTCACCCTGTTGCGTTTTACCTTGCATTCTTCCTTGCATCTTAGCCACAATTTACTCCTTGCTTAGAATTTAAGGCCATGCTCACGGGCAGCCTCGGCCAACGCTTTAACGCGGCCGTGATACTTGAAGCCAGAGCGGTCAAAAGCAACGGTCTCGATACCAATATTTTTGGCCTTTTCGGCAATCCGTTTGCCAATTACTGCTGCCGCATCAACCGTACCGCCATTGGATAGTACTTTGCGTACCTCTGGTTCCAGAGTGGAAGCACTGGCCAACACATTGCCACCGCTGCCATCTATTACTTGCGCATAAATATGGCAATTACTGCGAAATACTGACAAGCGCACTACCTTCAGTTCGGCAATTTTGGCACGGGTTTGACGCGCACGGCGCAGTCTGGATTGTGTCGAATTCAACATGGTTACCTCAATTACTTCTTCTTTGTTTCTTTTATGACAATTACTTCGTCAGCGTAACGCACGCCCTTACCCTTGTATGGCTCTGGTTTTCGATAGGCGCGCACTTCTGCAGCTACTTGACCAACTTGCTGTTTATTTATACCTTTGATTAGTATTTCGGTTTGGCTTAGCGTTTCTACTTTGATACCTTCCGGCATTCTATGAGCGACGGGATGAGAGAACCCTAACGTCAGATTGAGCATTTCACCTGCAGCTTGGGCGCGATAACCCACCCCCACCAGCAGAAGTTTTTTCTCAAAACCCTTTGTTACCCCATGTACCATGTTGGCTAGCAATGCGCGCATAGTACCGGACATCGCATTGGCCTGCTTGGAAGCGTTCGTAACTTTAACCAGTAAATTGTCACCATCACGTTCAATGCTGACATCAGAATTCAGGGTATGTTGTAACGTGCCTAGTGGCCCTGTTACCGACACTGCAGAAGCAGATAAAGTCACTTCAACATTCGCGGGAACTGGTATCGGATTTTTACCTACTCGAGACATTTTCTACACCCCTAAGCAACGATACACAACACTTCACCACCTATACCACTGGCTCGCGCTTTGCGTTCAGTCATTACACCTTTGGAGGTGGAGACTATCGCTACACCCAGACCATTCATTACATTAGGGAGCTTGTCATTGGATTTATAAATACGCAATCCAGGGCGACTAACGCGTTCAATTTTCTCGATTACTGGACGACCGGCGTAATATTTCAGACTAATTTCCAGCACCGGTTTTCCATCTGTTTCGCGCCGCAAAAAATGTTCTATATACCCTTCATCTTTCAATACTTGTGCAATGGCCAATTTCAGCTTAGAAGCAGGCATTGCCACGGAAACTTTTTCAGCAAGTTGTGCGTTACGTATACGCGTCAACATATCAGCGATGGGGTCACTCATGCTCATCTAGGGCCACCTCTAGAAATCCAATCTTTGTGACAAAAATTGATGCAAAATTTTGAAAAATATAGCACAGCAACTCGCTTAAAAATTTTAATGCTAAAAAAACTAAGTATTCGTTTGCTACCAACTAGCCTTTGTTATGCCTGGAATCTCTCCACGCATGGCAAAATCACGTAATTTGCTACGCCCCAAGCCGAATTTGCTATATACACCCCGTGGCCGACCTGTAAGCGAGCATCGATTACGAAGACGTACCGGACTAGCATTACGTGGCAACTTTTGCAGCTTGATCCTAGCAGAGTGACGCTCTTCGTCACTCGCCTTGGCACTATTAATAACAGCAAACAACTCGGCGCGGTATGTAGCGAACTTCTTTACGGTTTCACGACGTTTCAAATCGCGATTAATTACAGCTATTTTTGCCATACCATCCTCAATTCTTGAATGGGAATTTAAAAGCTGCCAGCAACGCCTTAGCTTCTGCATCTGTTTTGGCGCTGGTGGTGATTGTTATATTCATGCCTCTCAGAGCATCAATCTTGTCATACTCAATTTCAGGGAAAATGATTTGCTCCTTCACTCCCATGTTGTAATTACCACGCCCATCAAAGGCTTTGCCGGAAATACCACGAAAATCGCGGATACGTGGAATTGCCACGTTTACCAAGCGATCAAGAAACTCATACATACGCACGCGTCGCAACGTAACCATACAGCCAACCGGATAATCTTCGCGTACTTTAAAAGTAGCGATCGATTTCTTTGCTTTTGTTACCACCGGACGTTGCCCGGCAATCTTTTGCATATCGCTCACGGCATTGTCCATGACTTTCTTATCTGCGATAGCTTCTCCCACACCCATATTAAGTGTGATTTTACGTATACGTGGCACTTCCATCAAAGAAGTGTAACTAAACTGCTGCATCAGCTGTTTAACCACGGTGTCACGATAATATTCTTGCAACCGAGCCATATTTCCCTCTTGCTCTCTCAGGCGCCCAGTAGTTCGCCGTTCGATTTGAAATAACGTACTTTGCGTTTGTCTTCCAGAATCTTAAACCCGACTCTGTCTGCTTTCTGCGAGGTAGGATTGAAAATTGCTACATTTGAGATCTGAATTGGTTTCTCCATTTCAATAATCCCGCCAGCAGTTCCTTTAGTTGGATTAGGGCTTTGATGTTTCTTTACCTTGTTGATCCCTTCAACCACGATCAGATCTATTCCAGTTACGCGGAGAACTGTTCCGCGCTTTCCTTTATCCTTACCGGTAAGGACGATTACGTCATCGCCTTTCTTGATTTTTTGCATACTGACTCCTTGCCGTGCGCTTATAAAACTTCAGGCGCAAGCGAGACGATTTTCATGAAGCGCGCATTGCGCAATTCACGCGTCACAGGGCCGAAAATGCGCGTCCCAATCGGTTCTAGCTTTGCGTTGAGCAACACTGCTGCGTTGCTGTCAAATTTAATCAGCGAGCCATCGGAACGACGCACACCCTTAGCGGTGCGCACTACTACGGCATTGTATATCTCACCCTTTTTGACGCGACCACGGGGTGCAGCATCCTTGATAGTGACTTTTATGACGTCGCCGATGCCGGCATAGCGCCTCTTTGAGCCGCCTAATACCTTGATACACATAATTGAACGTGCACCGGTATTATCGGCTACTTGTAGAATTGATTGCATTTGAATCATTTTTTACTCACTCTTTCCAACTTTTCCAGTACAGAACCTTCACTGTGTGGATAGTATTGGAACCCGTTCGGGTTGTGTCGCTGCCGCATATTGCCAGCAATGCGCTATTAAAAATCTGGAAACCTTAAACTTCAAGAAACAAAATTATACGTGCATGCTGCAAAAATAACAAGAGAAATTCAGTTAATTTTCAGTACCAATTTTCTTTTCTGCCCGTCGATATTTTCCACAACCGATTATCCTATTTCTGATCGGAAATTGGTGTAATAGGCTAATCAGACCGGGTTGGCTTTCTCGACCAATTTAGCTACTCGCCAAGCCTTGGTCTTTGAAATTGGGCGACACTCTTCAATCACGACCATATCACCCGGATGAAACTCGTTACTTTCGTCGTGGGCATGATATTTCTTCGTACGAACCATGATTTTTCCATAGAGTGGATGCCTAACTTTGCGTTCAACCAATACGGTAATAGTCTTATTCATCTTATCACTCACCACTTTTCCGGTGAGGGTACGACCCAAATTTGCTTCGCTCATGATTGTTTCACTTTCTGACTGATTATTGTTTTTGTCCGCGCGATATCACGACGCACATTGCGCAATTGGTTTGTATTGCCGAGTTGTTGGGTTGCATGCTGCATGCGCAGACCAAATTGCATCTTTAATAACGCCATTAATTCTTGTTGCAACTCCCCCGAATTTTTAGCTCTGAGTTCATTCATCTTCATGATTAACCGCCTATTTGTCGAATAACAAACGTAGTTTGGATCGGTAATTTAGCGGCAGCCAAACGGAATGCCTGACGTGCCAGAACTTCATCGACTCCATCCATTTCATACAGCATCTTGCCAGGTTGAATTTCTGCGACAAAGTATTCTGGATTACCTTTACCATTGCCCATACGCACTTCCGCTGGTTTATGAGAAATTGGCTTGTCCGGAAAAACTCGAATCCAGATACGTCCACCGCGTTTAATGTGACGAGTCATGGCACGACGTGCGGCTTCGATCTGGCGTGCAGTTAAACGACCACGACCAATCGCTTTAAGCCCATACTCACCAAAACTCACTTTTGCACCTCTAGTAGCAACTCCCTTGTTACGGCCTTTTTGCTGCTTGCGGTATTTCGTTCTAGCTGGTTGCTGCATCTTCTACTCCTGGCTTCACTATTTTTACTGTTTTCTTGGTCTCAACGGTCCTGTCAGCAGTCTTCTCAGTGCTCTTGACAGACTTTTTTATTGTCTTCACGCCTGCTTTCGCTTCGGTTTCTATTTTGGCTCTGATAGTAGGCTTATCCGCAATAATCACTTTGGTAGCGCCGGCCGGTAGTTTTCTGGCTGGACGTTTTCTCTCGGGTTCTCCTGTTGGCGCAGGAGTCTGTGTCGCCGGTGTAGCCCCTGCCGAAGATTGTTCGTTATGGCCTATCATCTCACCTTTGAATACCCATACTTTGATACCGATCACGCCATAAGTAGTTTTAGCCTCTGCAGTGCCATAATCCAGATCGGCACGTAAGGTGTGAAGCGGCACACGGCCCTCGCGATACCATTCGGTACGGGCAATCTCAATGCCGTTTAAACGGCCAGAACTCATGATCTTAATTCCTTGGGCACCTAAACGCATAGCATTCTGCATAGCTCGTTTCATGGCGCGGCGAAACATGATACGTTTTTCAAGTTGCTGCGCGATGTTGTCAGCAATCAGTTGCGCATCGATTTCTGGTTTACGTATCTCCTCAATGTTCACATGTACTGGTACCCCCATGCGCCTTTGTAGCTCCCCGCGAAGGACCTCGATGTCTTCACCCTTTTTGCCTATCACGATACCTGGGCGCGAACTGTAAATTGTGATGCGTGCATTTTTGGATGGGCGCTCGATAATTACTCTACCTACCGAAGCGTGTGCCAGTTTCTTTTTCAGGTATTCCCGTACCTTGATATCTTCGCTCAACATGACTGGAAAATTCTTACTATTTGCGTACCACTTCGATGACCAGTTTTTTAGCACGGAAAGGCGGAAGCCTGTCGGATGTATTTTCTGTCCCATAATGCCCTCGCGCGTCCCTTATTTTTTATTGTCGGCTTTGTCGCCGACGGTGAGAAGAATGTGGCAGGTTGGCTTTACAATGCGGTTGCCACGACCTTTTGCGCGTGTGCTGGTACGCATCAGAGATGGCCCACGATCTACATATATTGTTGATACTTTTAATTCATCTATGTCCGCACCTTCGTTATGCTCGGCATTAGCAATGGCTGACTCCAGCAATTTACGAATGATGACTGCTCCCTTCTTTGGGCTGAAAGCAAGCAGATTAAGCGCCCGATCCACCGGTAACCCACGAATCTGATCCGCTACCAGTCGTCCTTTTTGCTCGGATAACCGAACCCCGCGTAATACAGCAGTTGTTTGCATGTTGATCACTCCTATTTCTTCGACCCGGCTGCGGCAGCTTTCTTATCGCCAGAATGTCCCTTGAAAGTACGCGTATGGGAAAACTCCCCAAGTTTGTGTCCTACCATATTCTCGGTAACATAAACTGGAACATGCTGTTTCCCGTTGTGTATAGCGATAGTTAGCCCAATGAAATCTGGTAGAACGGTAGAACGGCGTGACCAGGTTTTGATTGGGCGTTTGTCGTTAGTTGCACGTGCAGTCTCTACCTTACTCATCAGATGGAGGTCAACGAACGGGCCCTTCTTTATGGAACGTGCCATGATTTATTATCCCTTGTTCGAATAGCGGCGGCGTACGATCATACCATCAGTACGCTTATTTGAGCGTGTGCGGAAACCCTTCGCGGGAGTTCCCCACGGACTGACTGGATGACGTCCAGCGGCGGTCTTGCCCTCACCACCACCATGCGGATGGTCTACCGGGTTCATTACCACTCCGCGTACCGTCGGACGGATGCCACGCCAGCGGTTGGCACCAGCTTTGCCAATGGAGCGCAGATTGTGCTCTTCGTTACCAACCTCACCGATAGTGGCGCGACAGTCTACGTGTACCTTGCGGATTTCTCCGGAACGCAGACGCAATTGAGCATAATCACCCTCACGCGCCAGCAGTTGAACCGATGTGCCAGCTGAACGCGCCAGTTGTGCCCCTTTGCCAGGGAGCATTTCCACACAATGAATAGTGCTACCTACCGGGATATTGCGCAGCGGCAGTGTATTGCCGTTCTTAATCGGCGCATCTCCGCCGTTGATCAGTTGCATCCCTGCGACAATTCCTTTAGGAGCGATGATGTAGCGGCGTTCGCCATCAGCATAGCAAAGTAGCGCCAAGTTGGCGCTGCGGTTTGGATCATATTCTAATCGCTCTACCTTAGCGATGATACCATCCTTATTACGACGAAAATCCACTTTGCGGTAATGCTGTTTATGGCCGCCACCCATGTGCCGGGTAGTAATGTGGCCATTGTTATTGCGCCCGGCGGTATGGTTCTGTTTCTCTACTAACTTGGCGTAGGGTGCACCCTTGTGCAAGTCTGGATTAACCACCTTGACGACTGCACGGCGTCCAGGAGAAGTCGGTTTGACTTTAATCAACGCCATTATTTGGCCTCCCCTTGTGCGATTTCAGCAAAATTTATTTCCTGACCAGCTTTGATGCCAACATAAGCCTTCTTCCAGTTGCTGCGGCGTCCCATAAAGCGGCCAAAACGCTTTTCCTTACCCTTGACATTGGCGACTTGCACAGTTTCCACTTGAATGCTCTGCGCTTTCCACATCAACTCGACAGCTGCCTTAATTTCAGCCTTGGTAGCATCTTGTGCGACACGAAATATAATTTGGTTATGTTTTTCGGCAATGTAAGTAGCTTTTTCAGAAACCTGTGGAGCCAATATTATCTGCATTAGACGTTCTTGGTTGAAAGTTTGTACGCTCATGCCAACATCTCCTCAATTTCCGTCACTGCACTGCGCGTCATAAGTACATTAGTAAAACGCAGAAGACTGACTGGATCAGCATGGCCCACTTCTACCACCATTACATGTGGCAGATTGCGTGATGACAGATAAAGATTCTCATCCACGCTATCAGTAATAATCATGACCTCACCCATTCCCATGTCTTTTAGTTTTTGTGCGAGAACCTTAGTCTTTGGTGTATTTACGGTGAAGTTTTCCACTACCGACAAGCGGTCTTCTCGTACTAGTTGCGAGAGAATAGCACCAATACCCGCACGATACATTTTGCGATTCAGCTTGTGGCTGAAATTCTCTTCAGGACTGTTTGGGAAAATTTTGCCACCGCCGCGCCACAATGGGCTGGAGGCCATACCTGCACGTGCGCGCCCCGTACCTTTTTGCCGCCAGGGTTTGCGCGTGGATTTAGCTACATCCGAACGCCCTTTCTGAGCTCGATTGGCGCTGCGGGCATTGGCCAGATATGCCGTAACTACCTGATGCACCAAGGCTTCATTGTACTCACGGCCAAACAAGGTATCGGATACGGAAACGCTGTTGGCTGACTGACCGTTATCATTAATGAGCTTAAGTTCCATTATGTCCCCGCTCTCTTACCGGACTGCGCACCACCCTTGGCACCCGCCCTTGCATCAATTTTAACAACCGGTTTAACACCGATCTTGGGAGTTTTAACGCTCGGATGTATTACTACATCACCGCCTCTTGAACCGGGGATCGCACCCTTGACAAGCAACAAGCCGCGTGCGGTGTCAACTCGAAGCACTTCCAGATTTTGGGTAGTGCGTTGTACACTTCCCAGATGTCCAGACATGCGCTTGCCAGGAAATACGCGACCAGGATCCTGCGCCATACCGATGGAGCCTGGAACATTATGTGATTTTGAATTGCCGTGACTAGCGCGATTAGAGGAAAAGTGATGGCGCTTGATCACACCAGCATAACCCTTACCAATGGAGATGCCTGTCACATCCACTTTTTGCCCAGTCTGAAAAATATCTACGGCTATAACCGTGCCGGGTTTAAGGCTGGCAAGTTGTTCCTGTGTTACGCGGAACTCCTTGAGCATATGACCAGCCTCTACTGCAGCCTTGGCAAAATGCCCAGCAGACGGCTTGTTAACACGACTGGCGCGGCGTTTACCAAAGGTCACCTGCACGGCAGAATAACCGTCAGTGTCGGGTGTCTTGATTTGCGTGATGCGATTATTAGACACATCAAGCACTGTCACCGGTTGGCTCTCGCCATCGTCGGTAAAAATGCGAGTCATGCCAACTTTGCGGCCGACTAATCCTAAACTCATTTTAATTACCTTTTTTAAAAGGTGCCGATTACAATTGACCGGCAGATTACAAATAGCTTTAAGTTATTTATTTCATGGTGTCAGCATGAAAATAGCCAACTTAAAATTTAATACTTAAAAATTATAGCTTTATTTCTACATCCACTCCTGCAGGCAAATCCAGTTTCATAAGGGCATCCACGGTCTTGTCGGTCGGATCCATGATATCCATCAGGCGCAGATGGGTACGAATCTCGAACTGATCACGCGAGGTCTTATTGACATGTGGAGAGCGTAATACGTCGAAGCGCTCAATCCGGGTTGGCAGGGGTACGGGGCCTTTCACTACTGCGCCAGTGCGTTTAGCAGTTTCAACAATCTCCATTGCTGATTTGTCTATCAGGCGATAATCAAATGCCTTCAGGCGAATACGAATTTTTTGGCTTTGCATATATTTAACCTCGATTAAACCTCAGGATTGAGGATACAGTATTCTGGATTCGGCGATTTCGCTATTTAGTGCTTAACCCCGGATCTCGTCTCCTTTGTCCAGTTATCACTCGATAACTTTTGCCACCACGCCTGCACCAACGGTTCTACCACCCTCGCGGATGGCGAAGCGCAGTCCTTCTTCCATCGCGATCGGTGCAATCAAATTCACCGTCACCGAAACGTTATCCCCTGGCATGATCATTTCTGTCCCCGCCGGTAATTCAACCGCACCGGTCACGTCAGTGGT
>CAMDAX010000010.1 GCA_945888885.1 Nitrosovibrio sp. Nv4
GATACCAAACAGGTGAGGTTATAAAAAAATAGCATGGGCAGGCTGAAAGCATTGCCATTGCTTGCTTCCAGCCGATTCATGGCAAGTTGGGAGCAGTTGGCATTGCTTGTCGCAGACACACGCCAGCATTGGGTTTCAGCTGTTTTTCCTGCAAATCCCAACTGCGTTTTTTAGGATCAAGGCAACTAGCTGTTTTTATCGGCATCTTGCGGCTATTCGGTTATCTGGAACTCGGAGCCTGCTGAAGTATCTACCAAACATGCATGGGAGGATTAAATGAAAAGAATTTTCATTGTATCTGTCTTGGCAATAAGTTTGACTTCAGTCGGTGCCGTTGCCCAAGCCTATCCTGACAGCGGAGAGGAGTCGGCGGCTATCGGCAGGCTCGGCGATCCTGGCAAGGTATCACGCACCGTTGAGATAGCCATGGTTGACAACCGTTTCAAGCCTGCTGCAATAAAAGTGAAGCAGGATGAAACGGTGAAGTTTGTTGTCAGGAATGCTGGTGCGAAAAAGCACGAGATGATGATCGGTACGATGACAGAACTGGATAAGCATGCCAAGATGATGAAACAATATCCCGATATGGAGCATACCGAACCTAACCTGGTAAGCATTGATCCGGGTAAGAGCGGAGAACTGGTGTGGCAATTTACTGAGGCCGGCATAGTCAATTTTGCTTGTCCACTGCCAGGACATTTCAAGGGGATGCGTGGTAAAATTAACGTGGAGCCTAAATGAAAACACCAACTCGCATATTACTTGAATCGATTATTGCTGCCGCCTTGCTTGGTGTGGCGACTTTTGCCGCTGCCGCAACAGTCGAAGTTTACAAGAGTTCAACCTGTAAGTGCTGCGCGAAATGGGTTGATCACATGCGCGCCAACGGCTTTACTGTGAACACCAACGACGTTGGTAATAAGGAAGCACGGGAACGCGCAGGTATTTCTACCGCCCTCGGGTCGTGCCACACCGCCCTGGTCGACGGTTATGCCATCGAGGGCCACGTGCCAGCGCAGGATATCAAACGGCTTCTCAAGGAGCGTCCCAGAGCCATCGGTCTGGCTGTTCCCGGTATGCCGCATGGTTCTCCCGGCATGGAGGGCGCACGTAGCGAGCCCTACAATGTGCTGTTGATCGACAAACAAGGCGGCACAGCCGTATACAGCCGCCATGGCCCGTCTGACCAGCAGGATTCGGTAATGCGACTGAAATAAGAAGCATAAAATCCGTTATTTTTTAATCGCTGTGGCCATGTCCACAACATGAAATTTCTACTTATTCCATTCTCATCCGATCCCAAATTGCGCTTATTGGGCGCATTCCATAATACTTCCGATTTTTACTTTTCATAACAGGTGGTACGATGAATCATAATGGCGAACAGCGCCGAGGCTGTCTCGATGTCGTGCATGGTGCACAAAAAATGATCGATATAAAAGGCGAATAGTCATGAGCGCTCGTTATTTACTTCTGCTGGGCGTGATAACCGGACTTGTAGCTGGCTGCGGTGAATCGAGTCCACCTGCTGTCGCGCTACCTTCCACCGCACCGGCTCAGTCTGCAGCTGCGCCAGCGACAGCGGCAGCGGATAGCGCACTACCCGCACTACCCGCGCCATCGCCGCAGAGCATCGCAGCACGTAAGCTGGATCCGGAGAGAATCAAGCGTGGTGCAGCCGTTTATAGTACGAATTGCGCATCCTGCCATGGGCCCAATGGTGAGGGCACCCCTAATTGGCGGGAGCAGGGAGCAGATGGCAGGTATCCGCCGCCACCGCTGAACGGCAGCGCTCATGACTGGCATCACTCAACAGCAACGCTGGAAAGAATGATTCGTGAAGGCTCGCCTGGTATCGGCGGCATGCCGGCGTGGGATGGCAAGTTAACCAATCAGGAAATTGATGACGTGATCGTCTGGATCAAGTCGCAGTGGCCAGATGAGATTTATGATATCTGGTATCTGGAAATTGAGGGTAAGCAGAAGCATTAGCACCAGCACCAGCACCAGCACCAGCACCAGCACCAGCACCAGCACCAGCACCAGTAAATCAGGTGCTGGCAACGGCAGAGTCAGGACTTTCAGCGGCAGGCAGTAGAGACTTAATTTCCGGATTAATACTCAAGCATGGCTGCCAATAGGCAGTCCGATACATGGTATAGCTCAGGCCTGTTCGCTTTTCTGTGTTACTTTTTTTGCCGTTGTGCGAGCGGGGAGTTTTTCGCGTATGCGAGCCGACTTACCGGAACGATCCCTTAGATAATAGAGCTTGGCGCGGCGTACGGCGCCACGGCGTTTAATCTCTATACTAGAGATCAGGGGTGAGTAAGTCTGGAAAGTCCGTTCCACACCTTCACCGCTGGATACTTTTCGCACGATGAAAGCCGAGTTGAGACCGCGATTGCGTTTAGCAATGACTACGCCTTCGTAAGCCTGTATACGTTTACGGTCGCCCTCTACGACATTGACGTTGACGATAACGGTGTCGCCGGGGGCGAAATCCGGGATAGTTTTACCGAGACGACTAATTTCTTCGGCTTCAAGTTGATCGATCAGGTTCATTTCTTACTCCTTAATTTATTTCGCTTGCTCTTGCTTGGTTTTGTATAGTTGCTTGAATTCTTCCAGCAACTCTCTTTCTTCTCCAGTCATACCGCATTCAATTCTCAATGTCAGCAAATCCGGGCGTCTCAGCCATGTCCTGCCCAGCGCCTGCTGCAAACGCCAGCGGTTGATTCTGGCATGATTGCCAGACATCAGAACTTCCGGTACAACATCTTCCTGATACACTTCAGGTCGTGTGTAGTGGGGGCAATCCAGTAAGCCCATCCGCCCATCTGCGAATGAATCCTGGCTGGCTGACTCAGGGTCACCCAGCACCCCCGGCATCTGTCGCACAAGACTATCTATCAGCACCATCGCTGCCAGCTCGCCACCGGAGAGCACGTAATCGCCGATGGAAATTTCATCATCTACTTGGCGCGCTATCAGACGTTCATCCACACCTTCGTAGCGTCCGCAGAGCAGTATCACTCCTGGTAGTCTACCTAACTCCATCACCACTTCATGATCGAGGAGACGTCCTTGGGGAGAAAGATAAATTACTTTCGTCCCGTTGATTCCATTTGCTGCCTGTCTTGCTTTGGCTGCAGTGATCGCTTTTTCCAGCGGTTGCGCCAGCATCACCATGCCAGGGCCACCGCCGTACGGACGATCATCTACTGTACGATAATCATTTTCAGTGAAATCACGTGGGTTCCACGTATGCAGCCGGTAAATTGAATTCTCTTTCGCCCTGCCGGTTACGCCATATTTGCCGACGGCAGCGAACATTTCAGGAAACAGAGTGACGACATCAAATTCAAAAGGCATGGCTAGTAGTCCACGCCCCAATCCACCGTCATTCGGCAATCTGCCAAATCCACTTTCACAATCACCTGAGCGACAAAAGGAATCAGCCTTTCTGCTGCACCTTCCTTCTGGCTCTGTACTTGCAGTACATCATTGGCGCCGGTTTCCAGCAATCCAGTCACCCTTCCCAATTGTTCACCTTGCAGATTAATCACTTCGAGGCCGATTAAATCCGACCAGTAGTAACCATCTTTGCCACTTTTCGCCAAGACCGGTAGCTGGCTACGAGGGATTGCAACCTGCAGTCCCTTTAGTTGCGCTGCTGCAGTACGATCAGCGCATTGTTCAATTGCAGCGATCAGCACCTTGCCGTGAACATTGCATTCGCTGACTTTTACCTGGCGCCATTGGCCATCGCCCTTACTCAGCCACCACACCGGGTAGTCAAGCAGGCCATCTACATATTCGGTAAAAGGGGAAACCTTGATCCAGCCCAGCACGCCAAAGGGGTCGACGATGCGCCCCATAACCACCATCGGCTCGACAGTTTCGTCTGACTTAATTATTTGCTGCGATTTGTTGTTTTGCGCCAAATTGTTTGACTAGCCTTGTCACGGTATCGGATAGCTGCGCACCTTGGGATTGCCAATGGATGACGCGATCCAATTGTACACGCAACGCTTCATCACCTCCGGTTGCCCTGGGATTATAAAAGCCGATGCGTTCAATAAATTTGCCGTCACGGGCGTTGCGGGAATCCGCTACCACCATGTTGTAAAACGGGCGTTTCTTGGCGCCACCGCGCGCCAGTCGAATAATGACCATGTCTATGCCTATACCTTGTGGAGGTCCGAAAGCGAAAAGGGTGTGATTTTACTGCAATTTTCCCGCTATTAGCAAGCAATAAAGCGTTTGCCGGATACAAGAGTAGTGAAGGCGCACCTCAGCTTATGCGGCTTGGGTTAATGCGCCTGCTCCCAATTCGGTCCCACACCGGTTTTTATCAGCAGCGGTACGTCGAGTCTGGCAACGCCACCCATGAGTTCAGGCAATTCGCGTTTTACCGTATCAATTTCGCCGTCAGGCACTTCCAGCACCAGTTCGTCGTGGACTTGCATGATGAGTTTGCTGCACAGCTTTTCCCGCACCAGCCAATCACGCACTGCGATCATGGCGAGTTTGATGATGTCCGCTGCAGTGCCCTGCATGGGTGCGTTGATGGCGGCGCGTTCTGCACCTTGTCTGCGATTGCCGTTGACGCTATTGATTTCCGGCAACCATAGTCTGCGACCGAACACAGTTTCGACGTAGCCATTTCTTTTGGCAGCTTCCCTGGTACGCTGCATATAATCCGCCACGCCGGGGTAGCGCGAAAAATAACGATCCATATAGGCACGGGCGGCGACACGCTCGATACCCAGTTGTGTGGCGAGACCGAATTCCGACATGCCGTAGATCAGGCCGAAATTGATGATTTTGGCATAGCGGCGCTGTTCATTGTCCACTGTTTCCAACGGTACGCCGAACACTTCGGCAGCGGTGGCGCAATGTATATCTTCGCCCGCAGCGAAGGCTTTGAGCAACCCTGCGTCTTGTGCGATGTGTGCCATGATGCGTAGCTCGATTTGCGAATAATCGGCGGAGATGATGCTGTGTCCTGGCGGCGCGATGAACGCTTCACGGATGCGACGGCCTTCGGCGGTGCGTACCGGAATATTTTGCAGGTTAGGTCCGTTGCTGGCGAGTCGCCCGGTTACTGCCACTGCTTGGGCATAATTGGTGTGCACCCGTCCGGTGTTGGTGTCTACCATGCGCGGCAGTTTGTCGGTATAAGTAGATTTAAGTTTGGCAAGGCTACGGTAATCAAGCAGGATTTTCGGCAACGGGTAATCCAGCGCGAGCTGTTGCAGTACATCTTCGTCGGTGGAAGGTGCGCCACCTGGTGTTTTCTTGACGACGGGAAGCTTGAGCCGGTCGAACAGAATCTCCTGGATCTGCTTGGGAGAATTCAGATTGAACGGCTGCCCGGCGAGGGCAAACGCCCGCTGCTCCAGTTCCAGTATTTTCTCTCCCAGTTCGCGGCTCTGGATTTCCAGCAACTTGATATCCAGCAATACGCCATTGCGTTCCATTTCGAACAGCACCTCCAGCACTGGCATTTCGAGTGTGCGGTAAACATGATTGAGCTTGGTATCGCCAGCAATTTGCGGGTGCAGATGCTGGTGCAGTCGTAGCGTGATGTCGGCATCCTCCGCCGCATATTGTGTTGCACGCTCAATATCCACCTGATCAAAGCTGATCCGACTGGCACCCTTACCAGTGACTTCATCGTAACTGATAGTCTTGATGCCCAAATGGCGCAGCGCAAGATTATCCATGTCATGTGGACGGTGGGACTCCAGCACGTAGGATTGCAACAATGTGTCATGAACGATACCGTTTAAGCGCAAGCCATGGTTGGCAAAAATATGTTTGTCGTATTTAAGGTTCTGCCCTAGCTTGGGTTTGGCCGGGTCTTCCAGCCAAGGTTTGAGCGCATCCAGCACGAGATTAATTGCCAGCTGCTGGGGTGCGCCGGCATAACGGTGAGCAAGCGGCAGGTAAGCAGCGTGATAGGGTTCGATAGAAAATGAGATACCAACGAGTTGCGCCCGCATCGGATCCAGTCCAGTGGTTTCGGTGTCCACTGAAACCAGAGGTGCGGCATCGATACGTGCGAGCCATTCATCCAGTTGGGATTGGGTGAGTATAGTTTGGTAGTCGGTGGACGTTGTTTTATCAGAGGGTTGTTGGCTTGTAGTAATCTCCTGGTGTCCGGTGGCAGAAGATACGGTGTTTTTCTGTTCTGCGCCTGTATCCTGCCGTAATTCCCGCAGCCAGGTTTTTAAATCCAACCGTTCATACAACTCTGCAAGTTTTGCCGTATCCCGCGGCTTTAAGTCGAGGTCATGCAAGCTTACCGGCAGCGCCACATCGCACTTGATAGTGAGTAGCTCACGTGATTTATCCAGCCAACATAATGCCTTGCGCAAATTTCCCCCCACCGCACCACCAATTTCACTGGCATGGGCGATGATGTCGTCCAATGTGCCATATTGTGCGAGCCATTTTATCGCCGTCTTGGGGCCAACTTTTTCTACGCCGGGAATGTTGTCTGCTGTATCGCCGACCAGTGCTAAGTAATCGAGCATGCGCGCTGGTGTCACGCCGAATTTGGCAAGCACTCCAGCCTCATCAAGGATTTCATTGCTCATGGTGTTGACTAGCGTTACCTGCGGACTTACCAGTTGCGCAATATCTTTGTCGCCAGTGGAAATTATGCAACGCATGTTCTCATGTACAGCTTGTTTCGCCAGTGTACCGATTACATCATCCGCCTCTACCCCGTTGATTATCAGCATTGGCCATCCCATGGCGCGTATGCATTCATGCAGCGGCGCGATTTGCGCTACCAGATCATTTGGCATGGGTGGGCGGTGTGCCTTGTATTCCGGATACAAGTCATCGCGGAAAGTCCTGCCTTTTGCATCAAACACACACGCGCTATAATCAGCTTGGTAATCCTTGTGCAAACGGCGCAGCATGCTGAGAACGCCATGAATTGCACCGGTCGGCTCATTATGGCGATTGCGTAAATCCGGCAGTGCGTGGAAAGCGCGATACAGATAGGATGAACCGTCAACCAGCAGCAGTGTTTTCATTTTATTTTTTAAAGGTTTTCACATGAGTCTACAAGACAAACTAGCCAGCACCATGACCACTAGCTTGCTGGAAAAGTCCTGGTCGGCAAGAGAATCCTGGCGCGTGTTCGGGATTATGGCAGAATTTGTTGAGGCGACGGAGCGTCTCAGTTCAATTCAGCCTGCGGTAAGTATCTTTGGCAGTGCGCGCACCTCCCCCGATCATCCCCACTACAAACTGGCTGAGCAGATTGCGCGGCAATTGTCCGATGCGGGTTTCTCGGTGATTTCCGGCGGTGGTCCAGGTATCATGGAAGCGGCCAATAGAGGTGCGTATTCCGGAAAATCACCCAGTGTCGGCCTTAATATTCAGCTTCCGCACGAGCAACATAGTAACGCCTATCAGGATGTCAGCCAGACGTTCCGCCACTTTTTTGCGCGCAAGTATATGTTTGTGAAATTTGCCACCGCTTATGTAGTCATGCCAGGTGGATTTGGCACACTGGACGAGTTGATGGAGGCACTTACGCTGGTGCAAACCGGTAAAACCCGGAAAATGCCAATTATCCTGGTTTGCTCGGATTTCTGGCGCGGCATGTTCGACTGGTTCCGGCAAACGCTAGTAGCTGAGAACATGATCTCTGCAGAAGATATGGACTTGGTACAGTTGATTGATGAGCCTCATCAAGTGGTAAATGCGATTTTCCAATATTATGAAACCCGCGGCTTTGAACCCTCGGCGGCAGAACGGGAAGTTCAGCTCAATTTATGATGGTACGTGTCATTTCAGTTAGAATAGACACACTGACTCAGTCTGGGGCCACCATGCGTCGAATAACTCTTGCACTGTTGTTGAGCCTCGCGCTACCAGTGGCAGCACAGTCCATTCCACCCAGGAAACTGGTGCCGATACCGGAACCGCCAGAGCTGCCGTTGCCAGCGCCATCGCCCAGTACGGAGCAGGACGCCTCGCTGGAACCCCAAGTTACCATTATCAAGCGCGGGGAGGATACGGTTGAGGAGTATCGCAGTAATGGCTTGTTATACATGATCAAAGTCACTCCACGTATTGGTCTACCGTATTACCTGATTGATAACCGCGGCGATGGTACGTTTGCTACCCGCAGTGATTTCGATCAGGGTATACGCCCGCCGATGTGGGTGATACACCGGTTCTAAAATTTCTATAAAGGATGGAAAAGGGGGTTATATCGGTTCATGCCTCATCTTCCCCCCCGCTCTCTCTACCTATGTCCGTTTTTACCACCGTCACCCAAGAGCAGCTTTCTACCTGGCTGAGGAACTATTCTCTCGGTATATTACTTGACCTGCAGGGAATCTCCTCTGGTATCGAAAATACCAATTATTTCGTTACCACCAGTCACGGGAAATATGTTCTCACCCTATTTGAGAAGCTGACTTCGTCCGATCTGCCTTACTATCTTAACCTGATGGCGCATTTGTCACGCCATGGCGTTCCCTGCCCAAAGCCGGTAGCCGATCTTCACAATAAATTTCTTGGCGAGTTGAACGGTAAACCGGCAAGCATCGTTACTTGTTTGCCGGGAAAATCACAAGAACATCCTACCCCTGCACATTGCGCCGAGGTCGGTGCGCTCCTGGCAGATATGCACTTGTCCGGCCAGTCTTATCCCGAAAAAATGGAGAATCCGCGTGGCCCACAGTGGTGGAAAACCATAGCGCCTGATGTCATGCCGTTTCTCTCAGTGGAAGATGCGGAGATGCTCAAGGAGGAACTGCATTTCCAGTCTTTACACCGTTTCGAAGATCTACCGTGCGGCGTAATTCATGCAGATATGTTTCGTGACAACGTATTGTTTGTCGACGGCACTATCGGCGGTGTGATCGATTTTTATTTTGCCTGCAATGATGCGCTATTGTTTGATCTTGCCATTACTGTCAATGATTGGTGCCTGACTGAAAGTTGCGAACTGGATGAGGCACGCATATTATCGCTGATCGAAGCCTATCATCGGATCCGCCCACTTACCGCCACTGAACACAATGCCTGGCCGGTGATGTTACGCGCAGGGGCTTTACGTTTTTGGATGTCACGGCTGTATGACTACCACTTGCCGCGCATGGGGGAACTTACTCATGTTAAGGATCCGGCCCATTTTAGGTGCATACTGAAAAATCATTCAACATCCCACTCCGGTTTGGCGCAGGTCTGGGTTTGAGCGGCGGATCGCTGGAGTCAGAACCGACGGCGGATATTCGCCCTATTGGAGATACGAGAAATGGAAGCCAGGCAAGTTGATGCGACGCGAGGATGGCAGTGGATTGTGAACGGTTTCTACCTGTTTCTCAAAACCCCGTGGACCTGGATCTTGCTGTGTAGCATTCTGTTGCTGATCGCAGCGACATTGGCACTCATTCCGATGTTGGGGCAATTTATTTTCACGCTACTCTCACCGTTATTCCTGGCTGGGTTGATGATGGGATGCAGAGCACAGGAACGAGGAGATAAACTGGAACTCTCTTGTTTGCTTGCGGGTTTCAGGAAAACCCCTGTCCCGCTGATCACTGTGGGAGGAGTTTATCTGGTGGGGCAGGTGCTGATTCTGGGCGTGGCCATGCTGCTCGGAGGTAGTGTAATGATGGATCTGTTGATGGGTGGACAAAGAGTTGACGAAAATGAGTTGAGAGGCGTCATGAGCAGCGGCCTTACAGCTTTGATGGTAGCGCTGGGGTTGTCCATCCCATTGATGATGGCGACCTGGTTTGCGCCATTATTGGTAGTGTTCAGAGACATGCCAGCATTGGCTGCAATGCAGCTAAGCTTTTTTGCCTGCCTGAAGAATATCATACCGCTGCAGCTTTATTCCATCACGCTGGTGGTGCTGGCGGTTATCGCTGCAATGCCCTACGGTTTGGGATTCTTTGTGCTAGTGCCGGCATTGTTTGCCTCAATCTATGCGAGCTACGAGGACATCTTTGTGGACGCAACTGAGCCGACGGCATAACTCGACGAGTATGTCGCTGGTTGCCCCTTTCAGGCGGGAACCAGCTTGGCGTATTCCAGTGATAGCCACTTCGTTCCGGCACGACTGAATTTCACCTGAACACGCGCATCGGCACCCTGGCTTTCGCAACTGACGATTACACCTGCACCAAACTTGGCATGAGTTACGTTCTGCCCGATGCGCCATTGCGATGCGCCTGCATCCCGAACACTCGTGGCACGATCCTGCACACCAAACTCAGCCTTCTGGATTGCTACGTCCAACCCCCGGTTCCTGGTTTCTGGCGCTTGGCTTCTGAATCCCGTTTTTTGCACTGGCTGTAGCCACTTCAACAGATTATCCGGAATTTCCTGCAAGAAACGCGAAGGGATGTTGTAGCGAGTCTGACCATGCAGCATGCGGCTCTGGGCGAAACTCAAATACAATCGCCGACGTGCGCGGGTCAGGGCTACATACATCAAGCGTCGCTCTTCTTCCACACCACCAGCTTCATTACGGCTGTTCTCGTGGGGAAACAAGCCTTCCTCCAGCCCGCTCAGAAATACAGTATGAAATTCCAGCCCTTTGGAAGAATGTACTGTCATCAATTGCAGCGCATCCTGACCGCTACCGGCTTGATGCTCACCTGCTTCCAGTGAGGCATGGGCAAGAAATGCCGTGAGACTGTCGTCCTCGGCTTCATGCACGAAGCTAATGGCGGCATTGATCAATTCGTTCAGGTTCTCCAGCCGGTCAGCCCCCTCGCGCTCGGCACGATAATGTGCCACCAATCCGCTATATTCAAGCATATGTTCAACGACTTCCGGGAGCGGCAGCCCTTCACAGCCTTGGCGCAGAGCCTCGATCATGGCAACAAAGCCCTCCATCCCCTTCTTCGGTTTATCCGGCACTTTATCCCTGCCAGGCAATATTTTGACCTCCGAATCAAGAATAAGGGTTGTCCCGCCTTCATAATTTTGTCGCATCGCTGCCCATAAACTCCCGCCTTGCCGCTGGGCTTCGTCTTGCAACTGTTCCAGGCCGCGCGCGCCGATACCGCGTAGCGGAAAGTTAATGATCCGCCGTAGTGCATTGTCATCGTCGAGGTTGGCAATCAGTCGCAGATAAGCCAGCGCATGCTTGATTTCCTGGCGGTCGAAGAAACGCATGCCGCCATATACCCGGTAAGCCAGTGCAGCGTTGAACAGGGCATGTTCCAGTACCCGCGACTGTGCGTTGGAACGGTAAAGTAGGGCCATTTGCGCTAGCGCCACTCCTTCGGAGCGCAGCGATTTCACTTCGTCGACGATGAACGCAGCTTCATCGAAGTCGGTTGCCGCGTTATATACGCGCAGCGGCTCGCCATGGCCTTCCGAAGTCCATAGGTTTTTGCCAAGACGTCCGCTATTGTTACGTATCAGCGTGTTGGCAGCATCTAGTATGTTGCCGTGTGAGCGGTAATTCTGTTCCAGTTTGATGATTTTCGTGATACGGAAATCGCGCTCGAAATCCTTCATATTTCCGGTATTGGCACCGCGGAACGCATAAATGCTCTGGTCGTCATCGCCAACCACAAAAACAGCGGCTTTGTCACCGGCCAGCAGCTTGAGCCACTTGTATTGCAACCGGTTGGTGTCTTGGAACTCATCGACCAGAATGTGGCTGAAACGTCCACAATAATGCTCGCGCAGAATCTCGTTACGAATGAGTAATTCATAACTGCGCAGCAGCAGTTCGGCAAAATCCACCACACCTTCCTTGTTGCACTGCTGCTCGTAGACTGTATAGAACTCAACCATCTTGCGCGCGAAATCATCGTAGACTTCAACCTGCGATGCGCGCAGCCCTTCCTCTTTTGCATTATTGATGAACCACTGTACTTGGCGTGGCGGATATTTTTGATCATCTGCACCGAGGCTTTTCAGGATGCGTTTAATAATTGCCAATTGATCGGCAGAGTCGAGAATTTGAAAGGCCTGTGGCAACCCGGCATCCCGATGGTGGGCGCGCAGCATGCGGTTGCACAGACCATGAAAAGTGCCGACCCACATGCCACGTGTATTAATCGGCAGCATCGTGGAAATGCGGGTGAGCATTTCTTTTGCCGCTTTATTAGTGAAGGTGACGGCGAGTATGCCGTGTGGACTAACTTGACCGGATTGGATTAAATATGCAATACGGGTAGTAAGTACCTTGGTTTTGCCACTACCCGCACCCGCCAGCACCAAGGCTGACTGGTGCGGCAGGGCGACTGCTTCAAGTTGCTCAGGATTGAGGCCGGAAAGTAGGGAAGACATATGGTGAAGGCTGTTTCCGGGGTGAATTTAAAGCCGGAATTATACAGCCTTCACCGGATTGCGTAGAAAACAGAGCATGGTGGAATGCTCTCCACCAATAAAACTGGCGTGACTGCTATTTCTTGCTCTTCGTCACCAGATCCAGAATCAACGGTGTCAATATTAGCTCGATTGCCAGCCCCATTTTCCCGCCAGGTACGACGATAGTGTTCGGCCGAGACATGAAGGAGTCATGGATCATGGTAAGTAGATAAGGGAAGTCCATGTTCTTGGGATCACGGAAGCGAATCACGACAAAACTTTCGTCCAGAGCCGGGATTTCGCGCGCGACGAAGGGATTGGACGTATCCACCGTGGGTACTCGTTGAAAATTGACGTGGGTGCGGGAGAATTGTGGGGTAATGTAATGCACATAATCATGCATACGGCGCAGGATGGTGTGCGTTACTGCTTCCGCCGAATAACCGCGTGCACTCGTATCACGGCGGATTTTTTGGATCCATTCCAGGTTGACGATAGGCACTACGCCGACCAGTAAATCTACATATTTGGCTACATCAGCGGTATCGCTCTTAACTCCGCCATGCAAGCCCTCATAAAACAGCAAATCGGATCCAGATGCAATCGGTGACCATGAGGTGAAGGTGCCAGCTTTTTGCTTATAGGGTGCAGCTTCTTCGTCATTGTGCAAATATAAACGAGTTTCGCCCTTGCCGCTCTCGCCATATTCCTTGAACAACGCTTCCAATTTCTCGAATTCGTTGGCCTCGGGACCGAAATGACTGATAGGACGTCCACCGTCTTTCTCCGATTCGGCCACGGCTTTTTTCATTGCGTCACGGTCGTAGCGATGAAAGCTGTCGCCTTCCAGCACCACGGCGGTTAGTTTTTCGCGGCGAAAAATATGCTCGAAACTGTTCTTGACCGTCGATGTGCCAGCTCCGGACGATCCAGTGACGGCGATAACAGGGTATTCTTGTGACATGCGAGCTATCTCCTGAGGCAGTAATAAAAATCAGCACGAGCATAAAATCTGCTTACAAACCTGTCAACTTTAGCAGAGCGCCAAGTGGCGCAATAGTCAGCCTTATTTATCGTTATGATACGATTTTTGTTATGAGATGAGCAAGAAAATCGGGATGAGGCTTATGCAATCTTGCACCCATGAAGAAACTTCCCCTACTGATACACCGGCTTCTGAAGCTTATGCAGCCCATGCGCATCAATGTGAGGGTAAAAGTACGCGCAAAACGGTAAGTGGATGCCCTTCACGGTATAATTCTTTGCATCCATCGTAATAGTGACCCATTCCATGCAAGAAAAATATCATCCCCAGAAAATCGAGAAAGAAGCGCAGCAGCACTGGGAGAAAACTGCCGCTTTCGAAGCTGTTGAGATTCCCGGTAAACGCAAATATTACTGCCTGTCGATGTTTCCTTATCCGTCCGGCAAGCTGCATATGGGCCATGTACGTAATTATACTATTGGCGACGTATTGTCGCGTTATCGCCGCATGCAGGGTTATAACGTGTTGCAGCCAATGGGCTGGGACGCTTTCGGTCTGCCCGCCGAGAATGCGGCGATGCAGAACAATGTGCCGCCCGCACAGTGGACTCACGACAATATCGCCTACATGCGCAAGCAGTTGCAAAGCCTGGGGCTGGCCATAGACTGGAAGCGCGAGTTGGCTACCTGCAAACCGGATTACTACCGCTGGAACCAGTGGCTGTTTCTACGGATGCTGGAAAAAGGCATCGCCTACAAGAAAACCCAAGTGGTGAACTGGGATCCGGTGGATCAGACCGTGCTGGCCAATGAGCAGGTGATAGACGGATGCGGCTGGCGTACCGGCGCGCCGGTGGAAAAGCGTGAAATTCCCGGTTATTACCTGGGCATTACCCAGTATGCCGAAGAACTGCTCGGCGATCTGGATAAGCTGCCTGGCTGGCCGGAGCGGGTAAAGACCATGCAGGCCAACTGGATCGGCAAGAGTCATGGGGTGCGCTTTGCATTCCCGCACGACATCCGTGATGCGTCCGGTGAACCCATCCACGATGGTAAATTGTGGGTCTATACCACGCGCGCTGACACCATCATGGGCGTGACCTTCGTCGCGGTGGCCGCCGAACATCCGCTGGCCACGCATGCCGCACAGGACAACAAAAAACTCGCTGACTTCATTGAGAAGTGCAAGCATGGTTCGGTGATGGAAGCCGATATGGCGACCATGGAAAAAGAAGGTGTGGATACCGGCCTGACAGTCACCCATCCGCTGACTGGTGTACAGGTGCCGGTGTGGGTCGGCAACTATGTGCTGATGAGTTACGGCGATGGTGCAGTGATGGCAGTGCCGGCGCATGACATACGTGATTTTGAGTTTGCAAAGAATCATGAGCTGCCAATTAAGCCTGTAATCGACTACACAAATATCGATAGAGAAATTGCTTCTGGTCAATGGAATCGAAAAGGTGTTGAACAACATGTAAAAGCTGGCACCTATTATGAGTTTACTGATGTGAAATGGCAGTCTTGGTACGACGGAAAGGGCGTCTGTGTTAACTCCGGCGAATACGATGGCCTCAGCTACGAAGCTGCGGTGGATGCCATTGCCGCCGACCTCGCCAAGCTGGGCTTGGGCGAGAAGAAAGTGCAGTGGCGCCTGCGCGATTGGGGTGTGTCGCGCCAGCGCTACTGGGGCTGCCCCATTCCTATTATTCACTGTGATAGTTGCGGTTCCGTACCGGTACCTGATGAACAATTACCGGTGAAGTTGCCGGAAGATTGCGTGCCAGATGGTTCCGGCAATCCGCTGCGCAAGCGCGCCGACTTCCTGAATTGCACCTGCCCCGAATGCGGCAAGCCCGCGCAGCGCGAGACCGACACGATGGACACTTTCGTGGATTCGAGTTGGTATTACGCGCGCTATGCCAGTGGTTTCAAGAATGATGTGATGGTGGACGAGGAAACCCGTTATTGGATGCCGGTAGATCAGTACATCGGTGGCATTGAGCACGCGATTCTGCACCTACTGTATTCGCGTTTCTGGACCAAGGTGATGCGCGATCTCGGACTGGTTGATTACGACGAGCCTTTCGCCAATTTGCTCACCCAAGGCATGGTGCTCAACCACATTTTCTCGCGCCGTACTGCCAAAGGGGGCATCCAGTATTTCGCGCCGGAGGAAATCGAGCTGCGTCACGACGACAGCGGTCGCATCGTTGGCGCGACTGCTCTCTCCGACGGTCGGGCAGTCGACTACCAAGGGATGGGCACCATGTCGAAATCCAAAAACAATGGAGTAGATCCGCAGAAACTGGTGGAACAATACGGCGCCGACACCGCGCGTTTCTTCATGATGTTTGCGGCGCCACCCGAGCAGACGCTGGAATGGTCGGATGCCGGGGTAGCAGGCGCACACCGGTTTTTGAAGCGTTTGTGGGAGTTTGCTTATGAGAACAAGGGATTTATTGGTTCTGGTATAGAGCATAAACCGGGTTGGATTGATTGGTCATCTGCGGCACAGGAGTTCAAAAAGGCTCGTTGTGAAATTCATTTGCTACTGAAGCAAGCAAACTATGACTTGAACAGACATCAATTCAATACTGTCATTTCAGCAACCATGAAGATGTTGAATTGCATGGAGAAGTTTCCTGGTCCAATGACTACTGTTTCAGATAGTCAGAAGATTCAACCAATCTATGAATCTCTCGTGACAGAGAGTTTCCGTATCATCCTACTTTTGCTTTCCCCGATATGCCCACACATTACCCAAGCGCTCTGGCAAGAGCTCGGTTACGGCGACGATATCCTTGCTGCCACTTGGCCGGAGCCACAGGACAAGGCGCTGGTTCAGGACGAAATCGAACTAGTACTACAGGTCAACGGCAAGCTGCGCGGGCAGATACGCGTTGCCAAGGACGCGGAGCGTGCAACCATCGAGCAGCTTGCGCTGGCAAATGATCAAGTGCAGAAATTCGTTGCTGGGCAGACGGTAAAAAAAGTGGTGGTGGTGCCGGGCAGATTGGTGAATATCGTTGTATGAGCTGAGACGCTCCCGGATGGAAAATTTGCATGAAGCCACTCCGTTAGCAATTGAAAGTGTCATTGCCCATACCCTGAATGAATCCAGCAAAAATAGCAGGAGATAACCATGCAATTTAAATCATATCGCTTCCTTACTATTTGTACTTTGATCCTGCTGTTATCCGCTTGTGGTTTCCAGTTGCGGGGGTTGGCACAGGGACCAACCGTATTTTCGTTTACATCACTTTACATTCCAGATCCGACGAAATACCCCATTAGTGGCGAGATCAAACGCACTATCCGGGCGGGTAAAAGCACGAACGTTGTTGATGAGGCGCAGGGTGCGCAAGCTACACTGCAAATCCTCAAGCAATCGAATGAAAAGAATATCTTGTCGTTATCTGGGGAAGGCAGGGTGCGCGAGTTTCTATTGCGCTATCTGGTTTCTTTTCGCCTCATCGATGCTAGAGGAATAGAACTGATTCCCACCACCGAGATTGTCCGGGAACGCGTCTTGCCCTTCACAGATGAGCAGGTGGTGGCGAAAGAAGCAGAGGAAGCGCTGCTCGTCAGAGAGATGCGAACCGAGATCGTTCGGCAGATATTGCGGCGGCTGGCAACGGTAAAAATGGAGGCAAGACCGTGATCATAGAGAATGCAGGGAACAATAGACCATCTCTGAAATTTGGATTTCATCATAATACTTCGTTGCCCACAAAAAATTTCCTGGCATATCCATAATATGTCACATACATATTATTGTTCTGGTTTTATCTTATTCAGAATTTAAAATTATTAGGGGCACCTAATATAATAACTGGCAACTGGAACCATAATGACATCGTTATTTCGGTAATCTTGAAATCCAGGATCCCCTGCTGCATTTTTCCACCTTGGCGCGATAAATAGCGTTTCCAGTCTTATGCGTATCAGCCCTGATCAACTCTCTCAGCATCTGCAAAAACAGCTCGCCCCGCTCTATACGGTGTTCGGCGACGAACCATTGCTGGCGATCGAAGCCGCTGACCTGATCCGCGCCCAGGCACGCCAGACAGGTTATGTCGAACGCGAGATTTTCACGATAGACCACCACTTTAACTGGCAGGAGTTGCAGCAAAGCAGCAACAGTCTATCGCTGTTTGGTGAACGGCGGCTGATGGATATGCGCATCCCCTCCGGTAAACCCGGAAATCAGGGCAGCGCGGCGATCGAGGAATATTGCCATTCGCTGCCGCCCGATACCATCACGCTTGTTACCTTGCCCAAGATCGACAAACAGGGTCAGGCGGCAAAGTGGTTCAAGGCGCTTGAAAATGCGGGGGCGATGATCCCAGTCTCCCCGATTGAGCGCATGCGACTACCGGCGTGGATCGGCCAGCGCCTCGGGATGCAGCAGCAGAAAGCTGACTCCGATACGCTACAATTTCTTGCCGACAAGGTGGAGGGCAATCTGCTCGCTGCCTATCAGGAAATTCAGAAACTCGCGCTGCTCTATCCGGCCGGTATGTTGTCTTTCGACCAAGTGAAAGAAGCGGTACTGGATGTAGCGCGTTATGATGTTTACCAATTATCGGATGCGCTAATGGCGGCAGATACTGCCCGTTACACCCGCATACTGGAAGCCTTGCGAGGCGAGGGGGCAGCGTTGCCATTCATTCTTACCATTCTGGCAGGGCAGATTCGCTCGCTGATTATCATCCGCAAGGGTCTGGATTCCAGTCGGCCGCTGATGCAATTGATGAACGAAGCCAAGGTATGGGGAGACAAGCAGAAAGCAGTGGAGAATGCGGCCAGACGTCTTGGCCTCAAGCCGCTGGTATTGGCCTTGTTGCATGCCGCGAAAATAGACAAGATCAGCAAAGGCGTCGCCAAAGGTGATGCCTGGGACGAATTGCTGCAACTGGGGTTACGCTTCGCGATCAGCAAGCACTCGCGCAGCGCGGGTTGAACTGTATCCATAGCCGCATATCAGCGTTAATATTCGCATATCACTAATTCATTGTGCACTTGGAGTTGAGGTATGGACATCATAGACATTAAAACCTATATGCAATCAGTCGGGCGCGAAGCTCGTGCTGCATCACGCCTAATGGCTAAAGCCGAGACTGCCGCCAAAAACCAGGCGCTTACCGCGATGGCCGTAGCCATCAAGCGCGATGAACAGAAACTGCTGGCCGCCAACGCGTTGGATCTGGAAAGTGCGAGAGCAGGGGGGGTGGATGCGGCCTTGATAGACCGTCTGACACTCACATCCAAAGGTGTTGCCAGCATGGCAGAGGGTTTGCTGCAAATTGCTGCGCTGGCTGACCCAATCGGGGAAATCAGCGATCTGAATTATCGACCTTCCGGCATTCAGGTTGGGAAAATGCGCGTGCCACTGGGTGTGGTTGGCATCATTTACGAAGCACGTCCGAATGTTACTGCAGATGCTGCCGGACTATGCCTCAAGGCAGGGAATGCGGCGATACTGCGCGGCGGATCGGAAGCGATCCATTGCAATCAAGTCATTGCCGCTTGTGTGAAGGAAGGTTTAAAAGCAGCTGGTCTGCCGGAGACTGCGGTACAAGTGATCGAGACCACCGACCGTGCTGCGGTGGGTGAACTCATTACCATGAAACAATTCGTCGACGTGATTGTGCCGCGTGGTGGCAAGGGGTTGATCGAGCGCATTGCCAACGAGGCGCGCATCCCGGTCATCAAACATCTGGATGGCATATGCCATATTTATATCGACGAGGGTGCCGATCTGGATAAGGCCATTCGTATTGCCGACAATGCCAAAACGCAACGCTATGGCACTTGCAATACCATGGAAACTTTACTGGTGCATGAAGGTATTGCCAGGGAAGTGCTGCCGCCCTTGTGCAAAGTCTACCTCGATAAAGGTGTGGAGTTGCGCGGTGATACAGCTTCCTGCACGATCATCAAGCAAATGAAAGAAGCCACGGAAGAAGACTGGTACACCGAGTATCTTGCGCCAATTCTGAATGTGCGAGTGGTAAGCGGATTGGATCAGGCCATCGAGCATATTGCTGTTTATGGCTCGCAGCACACCGATGCCATTATCACCGAGGACTACACCCGCGCCCGTCGTTTCCTGCGAGAGGTAGACTCGAGTTCAGTGATGGTCAACGCCTCTACTCGCTTTGCCGACGGTTTCGAATACGGTCTCGGCGCAGAAATTGGTATTTCCACCGACAAGATTCACGCGCGCGGCCCGGTGGGATTGGAGGGATTGACCAGCCAGAAATTTATTGTGCTGGGCGACGGACAGATACGGCAATAAACCACTGCAAAAATCAGGGCGGATTCGATCCGTTCCACAACATGAGATTGTGATGACTCAAATTATCGAAATCAAAGTCCCGGATATCGGTGATTTCAACGATATTCCCGTTATCGAGCTGCTGGTGAAGCCCGGTGATACGGTAGAAAAAGAAACGCCGCTCATCACGCTGGAAACCGACAAGGCAACAATGGAAATTCCCGCGCCGCAAGCTGGTGTGGTGAAGGAAATCAAGGTCAAGGTCGGCGATAGAATCTCGGAGGGTTCACTCGTCCTGATATTGGAAGTGACGGATGCGGAGACGAGCTCTATACCGCATGAGGAGATCTCACCCATTGCGGTCAAGTCGACCGCTGCTTCCGATAGTGTTACGGTTCAAGTGCCGCGCGGCGAGATTCATGCCGATGTGGTGGTGCTTGGTGCGGGACCGGGCGGCTACACTGCCGCATTCCGTGCCGCTGATCTCGGCAAGAAAGTTGTGCTGATCGAGCGCTACCCTGTACTCGGTGGTGTATGTCTCAACGTCGGCTGCATTCCCTCTAAGGCATTGCTGCATGTGGCGAAAGTCATCACCGAAGCGGAAGAAACCGAACATCAGGGTGTTGTTTTCGGTAAGCCCGCAATAGAAATCGACAGATTACGGGCATGGAAAGAATCCGTCATTGGCAAACTTACCAAGGGGCTGACGGTATTAGCGAAGCAGCGCAAAGTGGAGGTGATGCAAGGTACGGGTAAGTTCAGTTCGCCTAACATGATCCGAGTGGAAACAGCCAATGGCACGAAAACTGTGTCATTCGAACACTGCATCATCGCTGCAGGCTCCAGCGTAACACGCATCCCCGGTTTTCCCTACGCTGATCCGCGCCTAATGGATTCGACCGACGCGTTGCAACTGACAGATATCCCCAAGCGCATGCTCATCATCGGTGGCGGCATTATCGGTCTGGAAATGGCCACGGTTTATGATGCGCTCGGTTGCAGAATCAGTGTGGTTGAATTGATGGAGCAATTGATCCCCGGCGCGGATGCAGACCTTGTCAAGCCGCTGCATCGGCGCATACAGAAACGCTATGAGGCGATCTATCTCAAAACCAGGGTCACCAATATCGAGCCGCAGGCAAGCGGACTAAAGGTCACCTTTGCAGGAGAGAAATCTCCCGAACCGCAAATTTACGACCGCATCCTGATGGCGGTGGGACGCCGTCCCAATGGATGTGATATCGGCGCGGAAAATGCTGGCGTCAATGTGAATGAGCGCGGCTTTATTCCGGTGGACAAACAGCTGCGCACCAACGTGCCACATATTTTCGGCATCGGTGATATCGTCGGCGAACCTATGCTGGCGCACAAGGCTACGCATGAAGGCAAGCTCGCTGCAGAAATCATCGCAGGACACAAGGCGGAATTCGACGTGCGCACCATTCCCTCGGTGGCCTACACCGATCCGGAAATCGCCTGGATGGGTTTGACCGAAACCGAAGCTGCAAAACAAGGGATCGACTACGAAAGAGCCAGCTTCCCCTGGGCGGCCAGTGGCCGCGCGATTGCAATGGGGCGCGATGAAGGCATGACCAAATTACTGCTGGATAAAAATACCCGCCGCATTCTCGGCGCGGGCATGGTCGGCGTCAATGCCGGTGAGCTGATCGCTGAAACCGTATTGGCGTTGGAAATGGGTGCAGATATGGAGGACATCAGCCTCACCATCCATCCGCACCCGACCTTGTCGGAAACTATCTTCTTTGCTGCCGAAATCGCGGAAGGATCGATCACCGATCTTTACATGCCAAAGAAATAATCCCCGGCTGGTATTAACGGTACAGCAACCGTGCGGCGCGGCAGATTCACGCTACAATTCCGTGCCCTTCACTTTCACTGCCACCCATTACCTTGGAAGCTTTCCTTACCTCCACCCTGCTGGTTGCCATCGCTGAAATCGGCGACAAGACCCAGTTGCTGTCATTTGTCCTGGCTGCCAAACTGCGGCGACCGTATCCAATCATGGCGGGCATCTTCGTCGCTACTCTGCTTAATCATGCATTGGCGGCGTCGGTCGGTGCGTGGCTGGCAAGCCTGATTTCTTCGCAAGCTCTTAACTGGATCGTCGGATTGTCATTCATCGGTTTCGGCTTATGGGCGCTGAAGCCCGACAAGCTGGACAGCGATCCGCGCATTTTCGGTGCGGGAGTGTTCGTCACGACGCTGACCGCATTTTTTCTGGCGGAAATGGGAGACAAGACCCAGTTTGCAACCGTGGCGCTGGCAGCACGCTATGATGCGTTGGCGCTGGTAGTATTGGGAACCACGCTCGGTATGATGCTTGCCAATGTGCCTGCAGTCTGGATAGGCGAGGCGCTCGCTCATCGCATCAACCTGCGACAGGTGCGCTGGTTTGCAGCAGCTTCGTTTGTAGTGATGGGATTCTGGACACTGGCCGTCAGCGGGGCATTATCCGATTGACATGACTGGCACAGGATGCCGTTGATGCAATTTACAATAAACGGCTTTTATCGCCGCTGGCAAATCCGGCAAGAGGCTGGTGAATATTTTTGCCGAAGGCGATGGCCTTGAACAATTCGCCCATTTCAGCGGGACTTACCAGTTTTTGCAACTGATTCGCCAATGGCAGAAAGGCACCTGTATTCTCAGCCGGGGTTTGCGCCAGAATTTTAGTGATGCCGCAGTTAATGAGGAAATGCGCCTGGGTGGTATAGCCCTGCAATTCCAGTCCCGCATCTATCGCCGCTCTGGCGACCGCGCTGAAATCCACATGGCTGGTGATGTCCTGCAAACCCGGCAGATAGAACGGATCGTCGTGGGCATGGTGACGGTAATGGCACATCAGCGTTCCCTGATCACGCTGCGGATGGTAGTACTCACTGTGGCCGAAGCCATAGTCGATCAACACTAGCGCGCCCTGCTGTAGAACATTTGCGAGGCTGCGCATGAAACCGCGCGCGGCCAGATTGATTTCACTGATGTAGTCCTTGCCAGGATCAACTCGGAGATTGAGTTCGCGCGCAATTGCGAAAAGTTCACCGTCAACCAGTGAGCGTTCACTCCATCCGAATGCGATGCCATTCCACACCACGCCGCGCTCGAACAAATCGCTATCGCGCCATACCACCAGATGTACCGGCATGGCATCGAGTACCTCATTGGCAAGTACCATGCCGGTGAATCCGGCGGGCAGATGTTCCAGCCAATCAACCCGTGGCGCGAGATGTGGCGCGTGTTTCTCGAATAATTTCAGCTGCCGCTGCCGCAACTCTGCGCTGACTTCGAGTATCAAATAACGTTCTGGCAGGCGTCCTAGTTTTTCCAGTTCCAGCAGTAAATCGAGCGCGAGCTTGCCGGTGCCAGCGCCGAACTCCAGAATGTCGCCATCCTTGTCATCCATGAGTTCAAGCACCTGTACCGCTTGCCGCGCCACTGCTTTGCCGAACAGTGGAGAGATTTCCGGTGCAGTGATGAAATCTCCCATGCCACCAAATTTAGCTGCCCCGCCGCTGTAATAGCCCATGCCTGGTGCATATAGCGCAAATTCCATATAACGTGCAAACGAAATCCAGCCGCCAGCAGCGGTAATGTTAGCGCGGATTAATTCCTGCACAGCGTGACTATGCTGGAGCGCGGCTTCGCTCGGTATCGGTAGTGACGGCATCGGCTCCGGAGCGCCTTTATGGTAAATTGTGAAAATTGCTGAATATGCAAGTGTAGAGGAGATACCGATGCAAGGGAAAGTGATACTCGTCACCGCCGGAGCAAAACGAGTGGGTGCAGCCATCTGCCGCAAGCTGCATCTGCGCGGCGCGAACCTGATGCTGCACTATCGCTCGTCGCTGGAGGAAGCGCAGGGGTTGCAGACTGAACTCAATCAGGCCCGTCCCGGCTCAGTGGCATTGGTGCAAGCCGATCTGCTCGATATTACCCAAATGCCGAGGCTGGTTGACACAACCATACAGCAGTTCGGCAAACTGGATGCGCTGGTCAACAACGCCTCCAGTTTTTTCTCCACGCCGCTGGGAGGAATCACCGAGGCAGCATGGGACGACCTCATCGGCAGCAATCTAAAAGCGCCACTATTTCTGTCCCAGGCAGCGGCGCCGCATCTCAGACAACAGCGCGGTTGCATCGTCAATATCGTCGACATTCATGCAGAGCGACCGCTGAAAAATTACATCATCTACAGTTCCGCAAAAGGCGGACTGGCATCGCTTACCCGCTCACTGGCGCTGGAACTTGCACCTGAAATCAGGGTGAACGGCGTTTCTCCCGGCCCCATTCTGTGGCCGGAAAATGACGAGTGGGCAGATGCAGCAGTCCGCCAGCACATCATCAGCAAGACGCTGCTCAAGCGCATGGGCGAGCCCGACGACATTGCCAGAGCAGTGCTGTTCCTGATCGCCGATGCACCTTATATCACTGGCCAGATCATTGCGGTGGACGGTGGTCGTAGCGTGAATCTATAGAATTGGCATAAGGTGCCCATAAGCTCCAAAAACTTTCCCGCTATCGGCGGAAATCGCTCGTGCAAGAAAAAATGCGCGTCAGTATGTTTGTGATTTCTCGTGTCGGAATTTTATCTTTCTCCGGCTCGGTTTGATGGTAGTATTTCCGTCGAAGCTGGCTAGACAGTCGCTGCCTGTTTTTCAGCAATGAAAAGCGGGGAGAGGAAAGTCCGGGCTCCATAGAGCAGGATGCCGGTTAATGGCCGGCCGCTATAAGTCGCAAGACCCAAGGCGAGGAACAGGGCCACAGAGACGAGCGTATTAAGTTACGGTGAAACGCGGTAACCTCCATCCGGAGCAAGACCAAATAGGCAGGCTATGACGCTGCTCGCTGAGCCTGCGGGTAGGTTGCTTGAGCGTACGGGCAACCGTGCGCCTAGAGGAATGACTGTCCACGACAGAACCCGGCTTATCGGCCAGCTTCACTTCATTTCTGAAAAAATAGTTGAACCACTGTCTGACTGGGCGCTGCAAAGCTAGATCCCAATACTGTTCCGCAGAAAGCCGTATGCGCAACAGTTGAGGGTGTCTTACATGGACGCCCACTTTTGCCAAGCTTTCAATCGACGATTTTAAGAAGGTAAAGATTGCAGCCATACATCCGGACTTTATGTGAAGCATATTGCTTCTGTCCCTGATGGAATATGCTGAGCAGCTCCTGATCACTATAGCGTGCTTTATGCACTGTGGACCCCGAAGGTTTTGCTGCTCACGGTCTGACCTATCTCGCCATCATGTCATGATTGCCTGTGCAATCGGTGGAAGCCTTTCTCCTTAAGCTTGGTTATCAATACGTGTCGTTCTAGTCTGGTCTGATTACATGGTGCCAGTCTTGGCTGCGGGCGAGTAATCCTGTTTATATGCCCTGCCTTTGGCCAGTAACGCCCAAATAATGCGAGCATTCTTATTTGCCAACGCGACCGCAGCTACGTTCTTGTTGCGCCTGCCAATCAATTTACACAACCATTGATTGGGTTCTGCTTTATTCTCGGCGAAGCGGATAACCGCTCGCGCGCCGTGGATCATCAAGGTACGCAAGTAAGTGTCACCCCGCTTACTGATGCCGAGCAACATCTGCTTGCCGCCGCTGGAGTGTTGCTTGGGAACCAGCCCCAACCATGCGGCCAGTTGTCTGCTGTTCTTGAACTCCGTAGCATTCCCCACCGTAGCGACGATCGCACTCGCAGTGATTGGGCCGATACCGGGGATAGCTTCCAGTTTACGACTGGCCTCATTATCGTGATGCCACAGTTTTATTTGTATTTCCAGTTCCGCCACCTGCCTATCCATTTCTTTGAGGCTGTCATTCAATCTTTCAATCAAGTGACGCATTGTTCCTGGCAGGCCATTCTCGGCATCTTCCAGAATGTCCGGCATGCGTTTGGCTATTGATTTGATACCTTGCGGAATGATGATGCCAAATTCCGAGAGTAATCCGCGTATCTGGTTTGCCTGAGCGGTTCTGGCTTTCACAAATCCCTGCCTGGCACGGTGTACCGACAGAATTGCTTGTTGCTCAACGTTCTTGATCGGGACGAAACGCATATTCGGCCGGTTCACTGCTTCGCAGATCGCTTCTGCATCTGCCATATCGTTCTTGTTCGTCTTGACGTAGGGTTTAACGAACTGGGGAGCCATCAGTTTGACTGTGTGACCAAACTCGCCCAGCTTCCTTGCCCAGTAATGCGCGCTTCCGCAAGCTTCCATACCAACCAAACACGGTTCCAGATTGGCGAAAAACTTCGCCATCTCGATACGGCGCAACTGTTTGCGCAGCAAGGCTTTACCGTGTGCATCTACTCCATGAATCTGAAATACTTCCTTTGCAAGATCAACACCTATCGTAGTAATCTTCATGGCGGACGCTCCTCTCTATTTTAGTGGGCTTTACTGCACCACTACTTTGGCACTTTGATGCCGTTTAGGGTAGTGGGCGTCCATTCCATTACT
>CAMDAX010000011.1 GCA_945888885.1 Nitrosovibrio sp. Nv4
GGCCCCCGAAAATAGATGGAAAGGAAAAAAACCGAGCCAAGCGGCACGGTTGATTAAGAACAAATGGCTTGCTCGCATAAATTAAATCTGAGAGCTCATTCAAACCCGCATCCATGGCTAAAAACTCATTTAATCGGTGTTTCCCTAAGGTCTATGAGGTCTCTGAAATCTCCACCTTGCTAGCAACGATGGCTCATCCCTATCTCATTTGACGGTTAGCCCCGCTCAGATGGAGAGCTTTGCAAGAAACTCATCCAAACAAACAGATTGCATCCCAGCTGGGGATAATCGGCATCAATTTAACTTGTCGCTCCAATCAGGAATGATAAATCTATGGCAGAATTTTATGAATGATGCTCTCGAATTCTGCCGTACAAATCTGCACCTAATGTAATTCCCATTATGCCAATCATTCGCGTCGCGCTTGATGTTCCCGTGGCCACTTTGTTTGACTATTTTGCTTCGGATGCGACAGCACAAGACATCGGTGCTCGTGTGCAAGTTTCTTTTGGAAGGAAGCTGATGACGGGGGTCATCATAGAGATATCTGCTAGCTCTTCTGTTTCACTCGATAAGCTTAAGCCTGCCACACATATATTTCATGATGTTCCGCCACTGCCTACAGCGCTGCTCAACCTGTTCAAGTTTTGTAGTAATTATTATCATCATCCGCTAGGGGAGGTAGTGATGAATGCGCTGCCTGGCAGGCTGCGTAGCATTAGACCTCTTGTACAAAAACCCACTATCGCTCTTCGATTCCGTTTCACCGATGCAGGGCGTACGGCAGATACCTCATCGATCCCCGCCCGCAACATCATCCAGAATCGTCTGCTGACACGCTTGAGAGACTCTGGTGAAATCAGCCACGAAGAGGCAAAACGGTTTTCACCGAGTGCACCCAAGGCATTGCAGAAATTTGTCACACTGGGTTGGGTAAAAGAAGTTCCGGTTTATCCTGCTTCCTTCACCAAAACCTTATCAGATCCTACCCTTAACATTGAGCAGGAGAATGCAATTACTGCCATTACCGCCGAAATCGGCGAATTTAACGCTTGGTTACTGCATGGCATTACCGGTAGCGGAAAAACCGAGGTGTACCTGCGGTTGATTGCTCTGCTGTTACTGCAGGGACGGCAAACGCTGGTATTGGTACCCGAAATAAATTTGACGCCGCAACTGGAAGCGGTGTTTCGTGCACGCTTTCCCACCACATTGCTGGTGTGTCTACATAGCAAACTCAATGCCTCTGAACGTGTAAATGGCTGGCTACAGGCGCAACAGGGCGAAGCCAAAATAATACTAGGTACACGCCTGGCGGTATTCGCACCATTGCCAAAGCTTGGTTTGATCATTGTGGATGAGGAGCAGGACGGCTCGTTCAAACAACAAGATGGCTTGCGCTACTCGGCGCGAGATGTATCAATTTTCCGCGCTAAGCAGGCCAATGTACCAGTGATACTCGGCTCCGCCACTCCTTCGCTGGAAAGCTATTATAACGCGATTAATGGACGCTACCGTATGCTGCGCCTAACATCCCGCGCGGTTAAGAACGCTGTATTACCAACCGTACACTGCGTTGATACCCGCATTGCTAAGAACAACGATGGTTTGTCCAAGCCACTGGTCATGGCATTGAAAAAATGCCTTGCACGAAACCAGCAAAGCCTGATTTTCCTCAATCGCCGCGGTTATGCTCCGGTACTACTGTGCAAATCGTGTGCGTGGACAGCAACGTGTCGCCGCTGCACCAGTCGCCTGGTAGTTCACTTGCGCGAAAAACAATTGCGTTGCCATCACTGCGGTCATCAGGAGCATTTCCCCTCTGCCTGTCCTATGTGCGGCGACCAGGACATTGCTCCCTTTGGACACGGCACTCAACGGGTAGAAGCTACGCTGATCGAATGTTTCCCCAATGCACGAATTCTACGCATAGACCGCGACAGCACACGTCTCAAAGATGGCTGGCAACGGATGTTGAAGGATATTTATGAGCGACGCGTAGATATTCTGGTTGGCACGCAAATTCTTGCTAAGGGACATGATTTTCCCAATCTGTCACTAGTAGGAATTTTAAATTCTGATGCGTCGTTGTTCAGTACCGATTTTCGTGCAGCGGAGCGCTTGTTCGCACAGTTGATGCAGGTGGCCGGTCGCGCCGGGCGCTCCGACATCGGGGGCGAAGTGCTGATTCAAACCGAATTTCCAAATCATCCGCTGTATCATGCATTACGCCGACATGATTACGACACACTCGCGCAAATGCTATTGACAGAAAGAAAGATGGCAGGCTTTCCACCATTCGTCTATCAAGCTCTATTACGAGCCGAAGCACCTCAGATTAGCGATGCACTGGATTTTCTCGCCAACGCAGCAGCAATGACAGAGTCATCTAGAGAGGTAGAAGTATTTGATCCAGTTCCGGCGCAAATGGCGCGACTTAAGGGGCTGGAACGAGCGCACCTGTTGGTACAGTCCGGTTCGCGCAAAAGATTGCAGGAATTCCTCGCTGCCTGGCACACGAAACTTGTCACGCTTCCCGTCCGCAAGGTGCGCTGGACGCTGGATGTAGATCCACAGGAGTTCTGATCCAAAGAATTCGATCCCCAGATCGACTATAAACTCGTGTATTGACTGACGCCAGTCAGGATCTGCAGAGCTGCCGCACTGCCTGGTAATGCCAGCCCAGCTTAGCGAATTTCGGCGTGCAGCCTACTCATCATTTGCTCTGCCTGGTTGAGATACCCGCCACCAAACAAGTTTAGGTGATTCAAGATATGATAAAGGTTATAGAGAATTTTGCGAGTGGCATAGCCGGGGTCAAGTGGATAGGCTTCCCGGTAGGCTGCATAAAAGGTCGCAGAAAAACCGCCAAAAAGTTCAGTCATGGCAATATCTGTCTCGCGGTCACCATAATATACCGCCGGGTCGAACAGCAGCGGCTGTCCAGCAGAATCAAAAGCGTAATTGCCGCTCCATAGATCACCGTGCAGCAGTGATGGAACTGGCAGCGGCCCTGGGAAAAAAATAGCCAGCTCTGCCATTAACTGTTCACCCCTTGTTTGCAGTTTTCCCGTATGACCATTGGCTCGTGCAAGCTGCAATTGATAGCCCAGGCGGTGCTCATGCCAGAATTGAATCCAGTTGGAAGAGAACTCGTTGACTTGCGGCGTAGCGCCGATGGTGTTGTCGCGCGCCCAGCCGAATTTCCCTGAAGAATGACGATGCATCGCAGCGAGTCCTTGCCCCAGTAATTCGGCACCACTTCTGCCAGCACTACCCATTTCCAGATGTTCTAGCACCAGCCATGCGCTGGTTTTGTTTTTCCCCCAGCACACTGGTACGGGAACACGTAACGTACGGGAGTTGTAAATTTCCTGCAGACCCGCAGCCTCCGTCTCAAACATCAACAAATTATCTACGCTGTTGAGTTTGACGAAAAAGCGCTGGCCGTTGCTTTCAATGCAATAGCTTTCATTGATACAACCCCCACCAACGGCAGAGATTTTCTTCGTGACGAACGGGATACCGGTGGAAGCTGAGATTTGTGCAGCGATGTCTGACCAAGGTAACATGGGTTGGCGAATAACCCGATTGCCAAGCCTGTCCCTCAGGACAGCTTTTTCCTTGCCCGCTTTATCGCTGCACGCACCTGTACCGGCGCTGTCCCACCGGTATGGTTACGGCTTTTCATCGAGCCTTCCAGAGTTAGCACAGCATAAATATCTTGGTTGACTCGTTGGGAGAATTGCCGCAACTCAGGCAGGGTGAGCGCGCTCAAGTCACGACCCTTTTTCTCAGCAAAGCGCACTGCCTGCGCCACTGCTTCGTGTGCATCACGGAACGGCAGTCCTTTTTTCGTCAGATAATCGGCCAAATCTGTGGCGGTGGCATAGCCTCGCATTGCAGCGGCGCGCATTGCCTCCTGATCGACACGAATTC
The DNA here is from genome assembly GCA_945888885.1 of Nitrosovibrio sp. Nv4. Lineage (GTDB taxonomy): Bacteria > Pseudomonadota > Gammaproteobacteria > Burkholderiales > Nitrosomonadaceae > VFJL01. The sequence goes on from CAMDAX010000011.1 coordinate 3,940, forward strand.
CGGTCAGCATATCGGCATAAATGCGCAACGTGTCAATAAGGGTATCCACGGTGTCGAACAGGGGTCCCTTGTCTTCCTGATTATCTTTGTTATACGCGAGCGGCTGGGCTTTCATCAATGTTAACAAAGCAACCAGATGACCATTGATACGCCCGGTCTTACCCCTTACCAGTTCTGGCACATCCGGATTCTTCTTTTGCGGCATGATGGATGAACCGGTGCAAAAGCGGTCGGCGAGATCGATAAAACCAAACGATGGACTCATCCATAAAATAATTTCTTCGGATAATCGTGACAGATGCGTCATGATCAACGCCGCGCAGGCGCAGAACTCGATAGCGAAATCGCGATCGGAAACTGCATCCAGCGAGTTTTCACAAATGCCGTCGAAACCCAGTTTCTGCGCTACCAATTTGCGGTTGATAGGGTAGCTGGTTCCGGCCAATGCCGCCGCACCCAGTGGCAATTTATTCACACGCTTCCTACAATCAATCAACCGCTCAACGTCTCGCTGCAGCATTTCGAAATACGCCATTAGATGATGGCCAAAGGAAATCGGTTGTGCGACCTGTAAATGTGTGAAACCAGGCATTACTGTCTCCACATGCTTCTCGGCAAGATCCAGCAACGCCCGTTGCATGGCCTTGATGAAGCCGACGATATCGTCAATCGAGGCGCGCAAGTAAAGCCGCACATCGGTAGCGACCTGATCGTTGCGTGATCGCGCCGTGTGCAGTCGTTTGCCGGCATCGCCAATCAGAGTAGTAAGATGTTTTTCAATGTTGAGATGCACATCTTCCAGTTCCAGCAACCAAACAAACTTGCCACTAAGGATTTCGTCGCGAATTTGATCCAGACCCTGCTCGATGGCGGCGAGATCTTCTGCACTGATAATACCTGCGGCAGAGAGCATCTGCGCGTGCGCGAGCGATCCCTGAATATCAAACTCGGCCAGCCTCTGATCGAAACCAACCGATGCGGTATATCGCTGTACCAGCTCTGAAACCGGCTCGTTGAAGCGTCCCGACCAAGCTTTCCTGCTATTTCCAGTCGGTGAGTTTTTCTTTTTTGAAATTGCCATATTGCCTTGTCATAAATAAAAGTATGTGCAACTCTTCTGGGATCTTCAACCTCTATTCTGACCCCCCAAGTGACGAGTATAAATCAAAACGCCTATCCGGATGCTCTGCCAAATTTTCGCAATCTCGGCATAATGCTGCGCATTCTAATAATTGTGAACGCTGTGGGAATTGCGACAGCAATGCTTAAAACGCCGACGTAGCATGCATTTATGCGGGAGATCATGGAAATTGCAGTTGTCATCTAACTCTTGTTGTTGATTAACTTGATACTGCTGTATGTTTTGCAGCAACCACTTGCACGCTTGCCATATGCTACCGGAATCGTTGTGGTGCTGCTGAAACTGATATTGACGGCAGTGACGAACTGGTTTAATGAAATGGGGACGCAGCCCGAACGGACTGGATAGATCTGCGCTTCCCTAGTGAGTCCACCGGCGAAGTCGGGGGATTGCCTTATTTATTTATCAGAAAGTGACATTCCCTGCCGCATATTGCATAAGCACTCGCTTGTTAAACTGCAATCACCTCGATGTCGGGTTCGATTGACCTTAACAGATTTTCAATTCCTCTGAGTGTGCCGGAAATTGAGCTTGGACAGGTACCACATGCCCCTTGGTAATGTACGCTAAGCGTATTGCCTTCGAGGCCAAGTACATGCAGATCACCGCCGTCATTTTGCAAATAGGGTCGTATCTCTTCGTCGAGCAATACGCTGATCTTGTCGAGACGCTGCTGGTCTTCGGGACTCAGATCGGCAATGGCAGTGGTGGCTGCAGCAACCGTAGCAGCCGATTGCACGTCTGCCGCAGGCGCGGCACGGATCGGATCGGCAACTGTGCGTGCCAGATCCTGCCAGTCGGCGCCACCATCCTGCGTGATTGTGATCCAGCGATCAACATAAAACACGTTAGTTACATGATCAATGTCGAATAATGCTGCTGCAAGTGGGTCGTCCTTCGCCTGTTCGGCATTGTCGTACGAGCGCGTTACTCCCCAGGTCAGCGGTTCCTTAAGAATGAATTTCAACGCATTCCGATTGGGTGTTCCTTCTATTTCAGCTATTCTTGGCATAGCGCTTTGCTAGGAAGCGCTATCAACTGGTGCGTGCATCGAATCATCTGTGACCTCGGTTGAAGTGGTGGTAACAGAATTAAGCGCCGCATGTAGCGTATGCCACGGCAGGATCGCACACTTGACTCGAGTCGGCAGGTCGCGGACCCCGGCAAACACTGTGAGTCGCCCGAGGTGGTGATGACCATCAAGATTAAGCTTGCCGAGCGCCATATCACGAAATTCCTGGATCAATATTTCAGCATCTGCACGCGTCTTTCCCTTGACGGCAGCGGTCATCATCGACGCTGATGCCTTGCAAATCGCGCATGACTCGCCATGAAATGCGATATGGTTGATGTGCTCGCCACTGAGATTGAGCGAAATGTCCAAGCGGTCACCGCACAGCGGGTTGTGGCCCACCGCATGATGGCTCGCATTATCAAGAATACCGTAATTGCGCGGCTTCCGGTTATGGTCGAGGATGACTTCTTGATAGAGTGATTTCGTATTCATTACACGAAAACATTTTGTGCAGTGCGGATGCCTGCAACCAATGTATCGACCTCGGCCATGTTGTTGTAAAACGCAAATGAGGCACGCGACGTTGCCGGTATTTTGAGATATTGCATTACCGGTTGTGCGCAATGATGTCCAGTACGTACTGCAATACCTTCCTGGTTCAGGAGCGTACCGATGTCATGCGGATGCACGCCATCGACCACAAACGATAACACTGCAGTCTTCAACGAAGCGGTACCAATGATACGCACACCCGGTATGCGGCATATCTGCTCGGTCGCGTAGTTGAGCAGAGCGAGTTCGTGCGTTGCGATTGCCTCCATGCCGATTTCTGATAAATAATCAACTGCAGCGCCGAATCCGATCGCTGCTGCAATCGGCGGGGTGCCAGCCTCGAATTTTTGTGGGATTGTATTGTAGATGGTTTTTTCAAACGTTACCGACAGAATCATATCGCCGCCACCCTTGAACGGCTGCATCTGCTCAAGCAGATCAGCCTTACCATAGAGGATACCGATACCGGTCGGACCACACATCTTGTGACCTGAGAATGCATAAAAATCACAATCGAGATCCTGCACGTCAATCTTCATATGGGGTACAGCCTGCGCACCGTCGATCAGCACCGGCACTCCACGCGCATGCGCAAATGCAATCATCTGTTTGATCGGATTGATGCTGCCAAGCGCGTTCGACACGTGCATCACGCTAACGAACCTGGTATGTTCGTTAAAAAGTTGCTCGTATTCATCGAGTAGGAGTTCACCTGCATCATTGATCGGCACAACGCGTATTTTTGCACCCTTCTCTTCCGCCAGCATTTGCCACGGCACGATATTTGAATGATGCTCAAGCGTAGTCAGAATAATTTCATCGCCAGCGCCGATAAACTTACGTCCATAGCCATGCATTACCAGGTTAATCGCATCGGTGGTACCGCTGGTAAAAATCACTTCCCTGTCCTCACGCGCATTAATGAAATGCTGCAATTTGCGGCGCGCGCTCTCAAATTCCGCAGTGGCTATTTCTGACAAGTAATGCACTGCACGATGGATATTGGCATGTTGCGTAGTCTGATAACTCACTAAGCGATCAATCACCGGCTGCGGCATCTGCCCAGAAGCCGCGCTATCGAGATAGATCAGTGGCTTGCCATCGACCTTGAGCTTGAGTATTGGGAAATCGGCACGAATACGCTCGACGTCGAACGCTGAGACGATCTGTGGTTTCAAAATAGATTCTACGGGTGTCATGGCTCAGTTTCTCTGAGTTCGTTCAAGCACTGTTTGCTCGAGCCGGTGTTTGAGCGACACAATAGGAATGCGCTCGATGATTTCGGCGCCAAATGCATATGTCAGCAGGTTACGTGCTGTCATCTCGGATAGCCCACGACTCATGAGATAAAATATTTCCTCGCTATCGAGTTGGCCGACGGTCGCACCATGCGCACATTTCACGTCATCAGCAAAAATTTCAAGCTGTGGCTTGGTATCAATATGCGCTCTGCCGCTTAACAGCAGGTTGCGGCTTGATTGCGTAGAATCGGTGTGCTGTGCATCCGGATGCACTATGATCTTGCCGTTGAATACCGCATGTGCAGCGCCATCAACGATACATTTATGCGACTGGCGGCTGATGCCATATGGCTTTACGTGATCAATGCAGGTATGTGTATCAGCGAGCTGTCGCTCTGCAATCAGCGTCAGTCCGTCAACCGTACATTCAGCACCCTCCCCTGTCAGCCGCACATTCAGGTTGTAGCGTGAAATGCGCGCGCCAAGGGTAATACTGGTCGACTGATAACAACTCGCCTGCGCGAGCGACACGGCACAGCTTGCAATATGGAATGCTTGGCTACTGTCACGCTGCACCCTGATATGGTTAACACGTGCATTATCGGCCAGCGCGATTTCAGCTACCGCGTTAGTAACATAAACGCCTTCCTGTAATGCGACATGATCCTCAATGACTGTCACTGCACTGCCGGATTCAGCAATTAGCAAACAACGTGGATAGCTTGTTGCTTCCTTTTGGGTCGCAATAAACAGCAAGTGCACCGGCATATCAACTGACACATTGCGTGGCACGATGATCAGTGCTCCGTCATGTAGAAATGCGGTATTAAGCGCGGTAAATACGTTGTTGTGAAACTCAGCATAACGACCTAGATGCGGCTCCAGCACCATGACGTGTGCCGATATCGCCGCCGACAGGTTCGTAATCACTACGTTGGAATCTGTGGCTGGATTCAACAATTGCGTAGACAACTGCGGTGCGTAAACTCCATCGACGAATACCAATCGGGGCGCTGCTGGGTCGAGATAGAAGTGTTCTACTTCTGCAGCCTGCAGATTTGATGCGGTGTACACTGGCTGGAACGGCAGTTTAATGAGTGGAGAAATATCGGTGAAACGCCATTCCTCATTACGCGTGGTAGGCACTCGCTGTGCGCCAACGCGTTCAACCGCATCGGCGCGCAGCCGATCAAACCATGCCAGCGGGCTAGCCTGTAATTGTCGCCGCCCCTGAAGTAGGCTTTCAAGATAACCGCTAGCGGTAGCTACGCTCATGCTTATACCCCCGCTGCGGCGCGCTGCTCGATACTGACCCAATCGTAGCCATGCGTCTCGAGATCAAGCGCAAGTTGCTTGCCGCCGGTTTTGATGATGCGGCCCGATTCCATCACATGCACGTAATCAGGCACAATATAGTTAAGCAGACGCTGATAATGCGTCACCAGTATAATTGCGTTATCTTTGGTGGCAAGTTGGTTGACACCATTGGCAACGATCCTGAGCGCATCAATGTCGAGGCCGGAATCGGTCTCATCGAGAATTGCCAGCAGCGGTTCAAGCAGCGCCATCTGCAATATTTCGTTGCGCTTTTTCTCTCCGCCAGAAAAACCCGCGTTGACGCTGCGGTCGAGAAAATCCGGACTCATTTCAAGTAGCTTCATCTTCTCGCGCACAAAATCGTCAAATTCGAGCGGGTCGAGTTCGTCCTTGCCGCGCTGCGCTTGCACCGTATTGTAAGTGAGGCGCAGGAACTGGTTGTTGGCGACGCCAGGTATCTCGATCGGATACTGAAAGGCGAGAAATACGCCGGCACGAGCACGCTCTTCGGGTGCCAGTTCAAACAGATTTTTGCCTTCAAACGCCACCGTGCCACCGGTAACCACATAGGCAGCATGCCCTGCTAGCACCTTAGCGAAGGTACTCTTGCCTGAGCCATTCGTGCCCATGATCGCATGCACCTCACCGCTCCTGACTGTGAGATCGATTCCCTTGAGAATCTCGATACCATTAACGGTTGCCCGCAGTCCACGTACTTCCAGCAGCGGCTTACTGTTCTGGTAAATCATCCGACACTTCCTTCGAGCTTAAAGCCGAGCAATTTGGTTGCTTCGACTGCAAATTCCATCGGTAACTGTTGAAACACATCTTTACAGAATCCATTGATAATCATCGATACCGCCTCCTCGTTGCTGATACCACGCTGTGCGAAATAAAACAGTTGATCCTCACCAATTTTTGATGTCGATGCTTCATGCTCAACTATGGCGCTGTTATTACGTACTTGAATATAGGGAAAAGTGCTGGCACTGCACTGATCACCGATCAGCATCGAATCACATTGCGAATAATTGCGTGCACCGGCGGCGGTAGGTGCAATTCTGACCAGGCCGCGGTAGCTGTTATTGGAATGGCCGGCTGAAATACCCTTGCTAACGATAGTGCTGCGCGTATTTTTGCCGAGGTGGATCATTTTGGTGCCGGTGTCGGCCTGCTGATAATTGTTGGTGACCGCTACCGAATAGAATTCACCAACCGAGTTATCGCCCTGCAACACACAGGAAGGATATTTCCAAGTGATCGCCGAACCGGTCTCTACCTGGGTCCACGAAATGCGCGAGTTAACACCTTTGGCAAGGCCACGTTTGGTAACAAAATTAAAAATGCCACCGATGCCATTTTCATCACCCGCATACCAGTTCTGTACCGTCGAGTACTTGATGTCGGCGTTGTCATGCGCGATCAGTTCGACCACCGCCGCATGAAGTTGATTAGTGTCAAACCTGGGCGCGGTGCAGCCTTCAAGATAGGAAACAGATGCCCCCTCCTCGGCAATGATCAATGTGCGTTCGAACTGCCCCGACTCCTGTGTATTAATACGAAAGTAAGTAGATAAATCCATCGGACATTTGACACCCTTCGGGATGAAACAGAATGAACCATCAGTAAATACCGCCGAGTTAAGCGCAGCGTAATAATTATCCCCGATTGGTACCACGGTGCCGAGGTACTGGCGCACCAGATCGGGATGGGTATGCACGGCTTCCGAAATCGAACCGAAAATGATGCCGACCTCAGCCAACTTCTGCTTGTAGGTAGTCGCTACCGATACGCTATCGAAAATTACATCCACCGCAACACCGGCAAGTACCGCCCGTTCGTGCATCGGCACACCGAGCTTCTCGAAGGTACGCAATAACTCAGGATCAACTTCGTCCATACTGCCCAACTTCTTTCTCGGCTTTGGTGCGGAGTAATAGCTGATCGCTTGGAAATCAATCTTCGGATATTTGATATTCGGCCATTGCGGCGCTTCCATCGTGAGCCATTTCTGATAAGCCTTAAGGCGAAACTCAAGTAACCACTCGGGTTCATTTTTCTTGGCCGAAATCAGCCGAATGGTGCCTTCATTAAGCCCTTTCGGCGCAACATCAGACTCGATTTCGGTAACGAAACCATGCTTGTAAGGCTGGTTGACCAAGTTCTGCAGTACTGCACTCATTCAGCTTGCTCCAATATCATCCACCATGAAAAAATTTTTGAATTACTTAGATACTTAGTTGAGATTTCTTCATAGCCGTTACAGTCAAACTTTGGTTGACTCCTTCAGGCTAAAACTCTCACCACAGCCACATGTATTATCAATGTTAGGATTATCAAATCTGAATGAATCGTTGAGCCCTTCCCTGACAAAATCGACACTTGATCCATCAAGGAATCTTAGACTACCAGCATTAACCACTACATGGGCGTTATGCGACTCAAATAACTGATCGTCCGCCAACACCTCATCGGCGTAATCAAATGTATAGGCAAAACCGGAACAACCTACCTTCTTCACACCAATCCGCAGGGCCAATCCCTTGCCACGCTTCTCAAGCTGCTTCTGGATCTGTCTTGCTGCATTTTCAGTCAATGTTATTGCCATCATTGCTCTCCGCCTGTCACTTTATTAAAAGTGGCTAAAATCAAGGCATGTCATTGCACCTGAATCATATTTAAGCCGCAACATGTCCAGGCTCAGGCAGGATCTTGCGCATATCCAGCATTTGCACAGCGCCTCCCTGTCGCATCTTCTCGTCATCAACCAGCTGTTTCAGCGTCACCGCGCCGAGATGATCAAAAATGAGATCATTCAGCTTTACCCACAGGTCATGAGTCAGGCATTTCCTGTCATCAAGGCAATTTTCCTTTCCGCTACATTGAGTCGAGTCGATCGGCTCGTCCACAGCAAGGATAATTTCGGCAACTGTTATCTGCCCCATATCCTTGGCAAGACAATAGCCGCCACCCGGGCCGCGCACACTGTCAACCAGCGCGCGCTGGCGCAGCTTGGAAAATAATTGCTCAAGATAAGACAGTGATATTTGTTGACGGCGGCTGATTCCGGCGAGCGTCACCGGACCAGTACCACGCTGCATAGCGAGATCCAATAGCGCTGTCACTGCAAACCGTCCTTTTGTTGTGAGCCTCATAATAAACTCCTTTTCTGATACAAATTATTTGGATAAATCTACTGAAGTAGAGCTAATATAGCCAATAGATGACTGATTTTGTCAACTATAAGATAGTTGATTGATTCAGTCAACTATAATTCAAGACTCGTGTTAGCTCAGAGCCGAAATCCAGAAATTGTTCGCCTTGCCGATGCGGCAGATTAGACTGCTGTCCCCGTCGGCATGAGCATACCGGCTGAAATCACCTGTCGGAAAGATCAGATCAAAATGTTCACACACAGATTGTAAGTCTGCTGTTGCAAACGCTATCGGGTGCATTCCTGGAAATGTTACTGCTGATAGGCCATATGTCATATGACAATGGCAGCCTCGCTACCCTCACTACTCTATAATATTTCTTGAAAAAATAAAGCCAGGAAATACTCTTTGAATACTGATGTAGAGAGCCTGATTCAGATACTGCGGGCACCAGGCGACCGCCTGATACCCAGATAAATTATTTTGAAAACACTACAGTTAACGACGGCGAAGTCTCATATGAGTTTTGATCAACTCAATCGCCTGATGACGAAACTGATTGCCTTCAGTGTCTTTTACCCACATATGCAGTAGGCCAATGAAGAATAAATGTGTATCCATCGTTAACTGGACAGGATCATGTATCGCGTGGAGTTGGCCTTGAGCTTTTGCACGTTCATAAACCAACTGCAACTTTCCCGCGATACCAGAACAATTCGACAATATCTGTTGTAAGACAGTGGAAAATTCATCTACATACTCACACTTGATCATCATGATTTCATAAATCTGCCGTGTCTCTACGCTGTCATTCAGCACTTGTATTGTGCCGCACAGAAAATCTTCTATCCGGGCAAGCGGATCTTCAGAACCCTCAATCAGCAAGGTATCGTCCATCCGGTCTATCAGGGGTAAGAATACTTGCTCACGCATTGTATTGAACAGATCAATCTTGTTATCAAAGTGCCAATAAACCGCTCCCCGTGTCACTCCCGCCTGAGCAGCAATATGCTCCATGGTGGTGCGACTGACCCCGCGCACTAGAAATACCTCACGCGCGGCACAAATGATCCGCTTCCGGGTTAACTCAGCATCTTCTTTAGTTTTACGTGCCATTCTTATTGCGGTTTCCTAGATCTTAATTTACGCATACCATTGCCATTATGATAATTTGCATACATACATGAATGTAAGTAAGATGTAAGTAAGTTGATTTTAGACCCAAACGGGAGTTTTCGCCAGTGGTATACGGATCCGAACACAATAACCGCCATACCTCACTGGCAGTTCACTACCTAAAGAGAACATTCCCCGCGATAGCGATCAGCATCGCATTGGTAGCATGTAGTAATAACAATCCAACCGGTCAACCTCCAGTCGGGGGTGCCATGCCGGTAAGTGTCATTGAAGTGCAGCCCACCAGCGTGCCGATCAGTGCTGAATCTGTCGCACAAACCGAGGGCGCGAAGGAGGTGGAGATCCGTCCGCGTGTGGGGGGCATTCTGCTCAAGCGTCTCTACGAAGAAGGCTCCCCCGTAGTAGCCGGTCAGCCGATGTTTCTAATTGATCCGGTGCCCTATCAGAATGCTCTGGCGCAAGCAAAAGCACAACTCACCCAGCAAAAAGCCCGGAACCAACAGACTCAGCGTGAAGAGAACCGTCTGCAGGGATTATTAGCCACTCAGTCCATCAGTCAGCGTGAGTACGACAACGCGGTTTCGGATAATGAAATCGCAAGCGCTGCCCTGCAACAGATCGAAGTGCGCGTACGAGACGCCGAGCTTAATCTCTCATACTCAACCGTGACAGCACCGGTCGCAGGGGTATCAGGTTATTTTCAATTTTCCGAAGGAGCGCTGGTAACGGCCAACAATAGTTTACTCACGACCATCGTCCAAGTATCCCAGATCTGGGTACGTTTCAGCTTATCCAATAATGAATTAGTGAGATTCGGCGGCCATCTGACAGAACAAAATGTACAGCAAGTCACTTTGATATTGCCCGACGGGACAGAGTATCAACAAAAGGGACAATTAAATTTTGCTGCAAGCAGAATTGATCCATTACTAGGTACGCAGATGCTGCGCGCAACTTTTGAGAATGCTGATCAACGGTTATTGCCAGGACAGTTTGTACGTGTGCGCGTAACCACAGGTGAGCGCAACGGTGTTTTTGTCATACCACAGACCGCAGTAATAACATCTGATCTAGGGCGATTCGTATACATAGTGAATGAAAAGAACGAAGCGATCGTTCGTCCCGTCGTAGCTGACAATTGGATAGGTACCAACTGGGTAATTCTTGAAGGACTTAAAGCGGGTGATAAGGTAATAACAAATAATATTATTAAACTCCGTCCGAGCACCCCCGTCTCTCCGCAGGAAACCGTCACAGCGCCGATCCAAGCACTTAAGGCTGTGTCAGCAGAAACACCAAAACTAATACCGGCAGTTCCGTCAGAGGTAACTTCAGAGGTGGCCCCGAAAGATACACCCGAGGTAACATCCACAAAACAAACAGAAATCGCAGCGACACCAGCGCCTGAGATTATCCCAACACCACCACCTGAGATAGCGCCAACAAAATTACCAGAACAAACTGAGTATGCTGCAAAGGCTCAGATTGCTCAGGATTACGAAGCTTATCTAAAGCGACCAAAACGTAAATTTATCGGTTCTTATACGAAGGAACCCCAGTTCGTCAACTACGTTAAAGACTGGCGACTAAAGATGGAACAACTCGAGAAACTGCATTATCCAGAGCTTGTTAAACAAGGAAAATTATCCGGGACTGTGCAATTCACCCTCGGCATCAGGTCGGATGGTAGCCTGGAATCTGTTGAGATCAATCGATCCTCGGGAAATAAAGCTCTGGATGAGGAAGCGATACGCTTCGCGAAGCTTGCCGGTCAGAGTGGATTTGCGCCCTTTCCAGCCAAAATTAGACAGGATGTTGACATCCTGCATATCACCCGTACCTTAGCCTTTAAGGAACCACCGAGCAAGTGAGTATGACTGTTCATCAGCAGGATGCCGCATGACCAGATTCTTTATTACCCGGCCAATATTTGCGTCGGTCTTGTCCATGATCATCGTGCTGGCGGGGCTCGCCGCTGCGGTGCAGTTGCCGATCGCGCAATACCCACAAATCGCACCTCCCACTGTGGTAGTGACCGCCACCTTCCCTGGAGCGAGTGCGGAAACTCTCGCTAAAACTGTTGCTGCCCCCATTGAGGAACAACTAAGCGGCATCGAGGGACTGCTCTATTTTGATTCAAGTGCAGACTCTAGTGGCACGTTGACCATCATCGCCACGTTTGAGATTGGCACTGATATTGACAGGGCCACTTTCAATGTAAGTAACCGACTCAATATTGCTCTGCCACGTTTGCCTGATGAGGTCCGCCGTACCGGTATCGTGGTACAAAAACGCTCGACCGATCTTCTATTGGTGGTGATGCTGACCTCCAAAGATCAGAAACACAATCCGCTTTTTCTAAGCAATTACGTCACTCTCAATGTCCTAGACGAATTAAAGCGCACCAAGGGTGTCGGTGAAGCACGCATTTTTGGTGCACAAGACTATTCCATGAGAATCTGGCTACGTACTGATCGTATGGCACAGTTGGGCATCACCACCAGTGACATTGCGGCAGCTATACAGACGCAGAATGCACAGTACGCCGCCGGCAAGATTGGGCAGCAACCAGCACCTGATGATCAGCAACTGGTCTACACCGTCAGGGCCGAGGGTCGCCTGCTCGAACCCGAACAATTTGGCAATATCATCCTGCGCGCCGATGGTCCACGCGGAGCGCTCTATCTTAAAGATGTAGCACGGATTGAACTAGGTTCTCAAGACTACAACATACGCACCCTGCTGAATGGAGAGCCGGGGGTCGGCATCGTAATTTACTTACAAATCGGATCGAATGCTCTGGATACTGCGCACGCCATTAAAGTAAAAATGGGTGAGCTCAAACACCGCTTTCCGGAGGGAATTGATTACGAGATCCCCTACGATACCAGTGATTTCGTAAAGGCTTCGATCTGGGAAGTAGTCAAAACACTGGGCGAAGCGATGATCCTGGTGATTCTAGTAGTCTTTGTATTCCTGCAGAACTGGCGTGCGACATTAATTCCGATTATTGCGGTGCCCATTTCTCTCATCGGCACTTTTGCCGGTTTATGGATACTCGATTTTTCCATCAATACACTGACACTTTTTGCTATGGTGCTATCCATCGGCATTGTGGTAGATGATGCAATTGTCGTACTGGAAAACATAGAACGGTTAATGGCGGAAGAAAAACTTTCTCCGGTCAATGCGGCGATTAAAGCCATGCAGCAGGTGTCTGGTGCGGTTGTCGCCATGACATTAGTACTGGTTGCAGTATTCTTGCCGGTCGCTTTTCTAGGCGGCATCGCTGGTGAACTATACCGCCAGTTTGCTGTAACAGTGGCAGTGGCAGGGGTAATTTCCGGGATAGTTGCGCTGACCCTGACCCCTGCCTTGTGTGCCATGCTGCTGAAGCCTACCCATGGTGAGTCCCGGTTTTTCCGGTCTTTTAACCACGGGTTTGAGCGCACCAGAAAGTTTTATGTGAGCATGGTCAGCTTAACATTACGTCACGCCGCTATTGGCGCAATAGCATTCGCAGTAGTTATTGGCGGGGTAGTTTATTTAATTAAAACCATCCCAGCTGGATTTGTCCCAGCTGAAGACCAAGGATACGTCATAACCGCGGTCATCATGCCTGATGGCGCAACATTAAGCCGCACCGTTAAAACTACTGATTCGATCCGGGCCACTATGGCAGAAGATCCGGCAGTGGCTTTTCAATTCGCTGTCAATGGATTTGATCTTTTTGGCGGTGGTAACAAGACTAATGCAGCAACCATGTTTGTCCGAATGACCGACTGGTCTGAACGCACGGAAACTGCAGATGATATCGTTAAGAAGCTATTTAGCATTGGTATGATGCAGCCGGATGGTCTGGCCATTGCTTTCAACCCACCCGCAATCAGTGGATTAGGAAATGCTGGTGGTTTTGAAGTCTATGTACAGAGCAGGGAAGACTCCGATCCGCTGCGTCTGGCAAACGTGGTCAATGACTTCATCGCAGCATTGAATCAAGAACCGAGACTGGCTGGTATTAATACTTTCTTCCGTCCGACTGTTCCACAATTATTTGTCGAAGTCGATGAAGCCAAGGCAATTTCGCAGGGTGTCGCCGTCGCCGATATTTATGCCACCTTGCAAAGCACGATGGGCTCCCTCTACATCAACGATTTCAACCGCTCTGGACGCACTTATCGGGTGCAATTACAAGCGGAGGCCGAATACCGAATGAAACCAGAGGATCTAGGAAGAGTCTATGTGCGCGCACGTTCTGGTGCAATGATTCCATTGTCAGCCTTAAGCACAGTGACTGATGTCATTGGCGCAGAACAATTGAATCGTTATAACGGGTTACTAGCTGCAAAGATATTTGGTGGTGGCGCTCACGGTGTGAGTTCGGGTGACGCTATTGCAATGGTCGAAGAGATCGCCGAACGAAACTTGCCTGATGGTTACCAGATCGCATGGACAGGTCAAGCGTACCAGGAGAAACGTACCGGCTCTGCCGCAGTTTTTGCCTTCAGCTTCGCCATTGTTATGGTATTCCTGATTCTGGCTGCGCAGTTTGAAACCTGGGTATTGCCGTTAGCCGTCATCATGGCGGTACCGTTCGCAATGGCAGGTGCATTACTGGCAATATTGCTGCGCGACATGCCTAACGATATCTACTTCCAGATCGGTCTAGTGACGCTGATCGGGTTAGCGGCAAAGAATGCGATCCTGATTGTTGAATTTGCAAGTCAAAAGATGAAGCAAGGTATGCCGGCTGCTCAGGCGGCAATCGAAGCAGCGCAACTACGATTCCGCCCGATCGTAATGACATCGATGGCTTTTGTTCTGGGTGTAGTACCTCTGGTGATCGCCACTGGGGCAGGAGCGGCTGCGCGCCGCTCGATGGGCACTGGTGTCTTTGGCGGCATGCTACTGGCCACGTTCATCGCTACCATATTCATCCCGCTGTTCTTCGCCTGGTTCACACGTAAGCACACACAAAAGCCGGCTGAAAAGGTACCGGAGGAAATAACATGAGTGTATGGCTGCGCATGTTGTTGCTGCTGCCAGGTCTGCTATTGGTGTCCTGCGCCATGGGGCCCAACTACTCCCGCCCCACTATCGACACGGCTGATAAGTTTCGCATGGCGGAAGTGGAAGGAGAGTCGATTGCCAACCTTCCCTGGTGGGAACTTTTGCATGACGAACAATTACAACAACTCATCAGGCAAGCTCTGGCAGAAAACAGGGATCTTAAACAGGCAGTGGCGAGTGTTGAAGAATTTCAGGCCCGCACTTTCATGGCACGCTCAGATTTCTTCCCGGGAATCGGTATGAGTACCAGTGCCCCGGTATTGGGTCCCCTCGGTGGTTTCGTCATACCGGGGTTTCCGACGCCTTTCAGTTTTTTCGGGCAAAGCAGCTTGAACTGGGAGCTGGATATTTGGGGCCGGGTTCGCCGCTCCAATGAGGCCGCCCGCGCTGATTTGATGGCACGCGAGGAAAATCGCCGGGCGCTAATCCTTACACTGGTAAGCGAAGTGGCACAGTCCTATTTTGATCTTTTACAACTTGATATGCAGCTGAATATCGCTCGGCGCACCCTGCAATCGTGGGAGGAGACGGTTGTGCTTGCTCAGCATCGCTTACGCGGAGGGGTGATCTCCCGACTCGATGCTGATCAATTTGAGGCAGAACGGGCTAGCGTATCTGCCAGAGTAGCAGAACTTGAACGGCAGGCAGTCCAGAAAGAGAATGAACTAAGCGTATTGCTGGGGAAAAACCCAGCACCGATTCCGCGCAGCGGTTTACTGATAGAACAAATGATGCCACTGGAAGTGCCTGCTGGCCTTCCTTCCGATCTACTACAGCGCCGCCCGGATATCCTGCAAGCGGAACAGGCCTTGGCAGCCGCCACCGCCAGAATTGGCATGGCCAAAGCCGCGCGTTTCCCCAGGATTACACTCACGGGCCTGCTGGGTGTTGCCAGCCCAAGACTGGCAAACCTGCTGACTTCTCGTAGTGAATTTGGAGTGGGGGGAATCGGGCTAGCCGGCCCATTACTAAATGCGCAGACCCTAGGGCATGAGCAACGAGCAGTTGAGGCCCAGGCAAGGAAGGTGTTGGCCCAATACGAGCAAACTATTCTGGTAGCTTTCAAGGAAGTTGAAGATGCCTTGGTAGCTGTGCGCACGGCACAAGATCAGCGCAAGGCGCAACAGGATCGGGTTACGGCCCTCCACTCAGCTTTGCAGGTGGCCGATCTACGCTACCAGGCAGGCATTACGAGCTATCTGGAGGTGCTCACTGCAAAACGCAATCTGTTTGCGGCAGAATCCGCATTCACCGCTGCGCGTCGCCTGCATCTGGTATCGGTTGTGCAGCTCTACAAAGCCTTGGGTGGGGGATGGTCACCGGGCTGAGAAAATATACGTAGCAGGTCTTGAATACCTGAATAAAAACGCCGCTGAACTGGCCACCACCAACCATACTTATTGATTAATGACTTGCCCAGCGTCTTTTGCCGGGTTAGTCAAGAGTTGCACTTCTAACTTGAACTCGCGGCTCGATGGTCATAGACTTTCGCCACAAGCGGAAACGTACCAAGAAAAGACCGTCAAGCACGTCAACAGAGCACAATCAGCATGATCAGCCCAGGAATTATGCCCAGGATCAACCCGACCACAATGGCGATTACATCTCCTGTTGAATAGTTACATCCGACTTTGCCTACTTTTAATGTGGCGGCTTTGTCATTATCCAATTTAGCGAGCATCATGCCGGAAAACTCATTTGCGACCTGGCCCGGCGTATCAGCAGCATCAATACGTGAGTACATATCGGCGAGTCGGACCTCGGCCAAGCGCAGATCATTGCTAAAAGGCATAATGGAGCGAGCACTTTTCAACGCATCGATCGCTGCTGCTGTCGGTGTTAGTGCGAGGGCACGCGCCTCATTGAGGCTGCTGGCATCTGCGATCTTATTATGCAAGCGAGCTAGTTCCGGGTGCTGTTCCTCCCCAGAGGAACACGTAGCCGTGATTAAACTCATGCGCTCAGCCGCAGACCAGACATTCGCGGCGGCGGTTTTCGACAATGCAAAAACAGCGACAAGGATCACTACCGATGTCATCAGCATGAACAAAATCTTTTTGATTATAAGCACACTTCCTCTCCTCTATGGTTCGTATAAATTTTGGAGGCCATAATATTCTCTTTTACGATTTAAAAAATATTATTTTTGGGGTAAGGACATTACACGCGACTGTCGAAACCGCAATATTGCTGCCAGTTGAATAGTAACCATCTCTGCTGGCAGAACACTAGCTAGCAGCCTATCGGACACAGGGTCGCGGAAACGCGAGTTTGATCGGTCGGAAGGCTGCTAGCCAGCAGAAAAAGAAAGGGGTTAGATTTCTCTAACCCCTTGTTTTGATGGTGCGCCCGGACGAATTCGAATCGCCGACCCCTTGGTTCGTAGGATCGAAAGCTAACGGATACATCTTTATTTATCAATACCTTACCAGTGCTCGCCACACTCAAAAACAGTCTAAACCAGCTGCAGGAATACCCTCAGAGCGTAAAAGTGGTACGGTTTTGACTACAGTCACCTTTATGACCTTCGCCACAGGCAGAAACGTGCCAGGAAGAGACGGTTGAGACGGCTACCGTAGATGTCCGTTCCTCGGCCAA
Organism: Nitrosovibrio sp. Nv4; assembly: GCA_945888885.1. Taxonomy (GTDB): domain Bacteria; phylum Pseudomonadota; class Gammaproteobacteria; order Burkholderiales; family Nitrosomonadaceae; genus VFJL01. The sequence goes on from CAMDAX010000011.1 coordinate 21,166, forward strand.
AGCAGCCGGAGGAAATTCTCGGATCCAATGTCTGCTATATATTGGTCAGCAGACTGCGGAAGGATCAGGGAGATGAACGTCCTATATATTTCAGCATTTGGTTTTCAGGGTGATTTGCTGCTAAGGTTCGCTCAGACCTATTTATGTTCCTAATGCTAATTTTAGCCTGACAAAATCTAATGATAGTTCGTGGATATATAAAATGTAGCACTTGCGGCCATCCGCACATGCCAAGAATTCAAGTAGGCATAGAGCCTAGTCAAGTTCATACCTTCAATTGCTTGAATTGCAATGAACCCATTAAGTTAGCTCTCACCGCGTCATAGACTAGATAAGGTCTTCCATCTCGATTACGCCGAAGCTCTTCGGATTCAGGAGTTCAGTGGCCTTTGGCTTGATGTGCACGTCTCCCTGCACCCGAACCAATTTTCCCTGGTCATGGGCGATAACTGCCAAGTGATAGTCATCACCTTTCAACTCGACTCGAACCTTGCGCTCTACATCACCAATAATGGAATCCAGCGTGATAGTGCCGGCAGTCTCATCCTTTGGTCGAACTAGCTTCGTGATGTGGCCGGTTAGGACTCGATCAGGCAAGACGTAGTCGTCCTTGTAGTAGCTGGAGACTTGCTCCAGTACATTGACATGGTTTCCATCAAACTCGAACTTGCGAGGCACGTTCTCGAACATCGGACCGACCGCAGCTGTGACGGTAATCTCGAATGTTCGATTGTGCTTCTCGCCACTGAAACCGAGCAACGCATCGCAGAGATTCGCACTGACGCCTGAGAGTACAGCGTCATCAAACGCTTTGAGGCTCCCTGTCTTCTCATACGTCGTGCTCGCTTTCGCAAGAGCATCTAGCCCGGTTACAAGACTCCACGTGATCGCCTGCGAGAGAGGTACGGCATCAGCGGTCTCTTGATCCGCAACAATTTGGTCGACAACAAAGTTCGCCTGGTTCGGCACAATCACATTGACAACGTAGCTGCCAATCTCTGTTTGCCCAAGCAGAAGCGTGTTGAGACATTCTCGAGCATCCTTCGGCGCGGGTCCGGAGAAATGCCTGCGCTTGGCGTAGATGGCCTGGGCGGCAGCTGACAGCATATCCTTTGCCTTTGAGATAAGTAGTACGCCATCGTTAATCGGGATAGTGCCGTCTTCCGTATCCGCGTGAACAACTCTGACGGTGATGGCGTTTAAGAAAAGTCTTTTGACATCGCCAATAACCTCTAAAACATCGCGCTTCTCAAACGATGCGAGGGCAATGAGCGCATCGTGAACTCGTTGCTGAAAGTCCTTGGCATTTGAGGCCGGCAGCACGACCTCTGCATCCTCATCTTGGTGCTGATGCCAGATCGTCGCGACGTTCCGAATCTTGCCATCTACAAACCATTGCTTTGACTGCAGATAGGCCTGTAGCTGCTCAACTGACACCGACGGGGTATGACGATTGTGGCGCTCGTTTTCGCTCATAGCGACTCTCCCGCACTCGCACGGTCCATCATCTGCAAAAGTGTCGCGCTGGTCAGGCGTTGCGTAAGGGGTACGTCAACGGTGACTGAAGCTTCGTTATCGGTCGGTCCATAGTGTCGGAGCGACAACCAATGGCACGACTTGAACAAGGCGATGTGGTCATCGTGGTTGGCGATCCACTGATCCAGATCATCTGGCACAAGCAACACTGCAAGGTAACGCGGCACGACTACCTCATCGCCGCGAAGGTCATTGTAGTTTTTGATCTTCAGCGGAAATTTGATGAGGTCATCCGCAATTAGGTCTTGCGACGAGCACTTGAGTTGGATCTGAATCATTGGGCTGCGTATTCTGCCCAGGCCGAAGTGCCCCTTCACTTGAAAAGTGACATCGATGCTGTCGTCATCTACCCGAAATTCGCCACGGTTTAGCCCTGCATGAGCCGCTAGCGCACACACATAAGCATACTGAAATTCCTCTTTTTGCTTTTTTAGATCCATACGTTCTCTAGCACCCCTCCAGAGAGTCTGATGTTACACGAAGTTGTCCGGAGTTTCGTGCAAAGCAGCCATTTTCATCATCTGTTGAATATGTCCGAAAAGGCCGAACTGCAGGCGGACGTTAAATTTCCTCGACTGGCAGATTTATGAACAGTAAGCCGCCATTGTCCATGAAAACATCATCAGACAGGTGTGTGTCGCTTTGCGACTATCGCCACAGGTAGAAACGTGCCAGTTAAACCGCCACAGTCTGGCTATGCCAGTCTGTGACCACACCATCACAAGTGCGCAGCCTTTGTGACTGTTGAATTATTGCACCATGTCCCTTATAGTGTGGCTATGGCTTCAAAATCTTTGCTCCAACATAATCCTCACTTGCGCAATCAGCGCGCCTTGCGTGTCAGTGTGCTCTCCTTGATTGCGATTGAGGGTATCAAAAAAGCTGCGGAACGTGCGCTCAACAACTCAACCAGCAAAGTGGTGAAACATGACTAATTCACGTATCACACTCGACCCCATCAAACGTGGTGGTCGCCCTTGCATCCGAAATCTGCGCATCAGCGTTTATGATGTGCTGGATATGCTGGCCGAAGGCATGAGCGAAGTGGACATCATCGAAGATTTCCCTGAACTCGAAACTGCCGATATTCGCGCCTGCCTGGCCTTTGCAGCTGACCGAGAACATAACCTTTACACCATGGCGGTGTAATGAAGCTGCTACTCGACGAAAATCTGTCGAGGCGCATCGTCCCCTTCCTGCAAACCGTCTATCCCGACTCATCACAAGTTGCCTTATTGGGATTGGAAAGCGCGAGCGATTCTGAAATTTGGCAATATGCAAAAGACAACCGCTTCGTGATCGTCAGCCGCGATTCGGATTTTCAGGAACGCTCACTTGTAGCAGGCCACCCACCGCAGGTGGTCTGGCTCAAAATTCCAAACCGCTCCAAAACAGTTGTGCTCAATATTCTGCTCGACCACCACATAGAAATCGAACAAGCATTGATTGAACAGAATCGCGCCTGCGTCGAAATCAGCCCCACTACCCGCTAAAGATGTTTACTGGTGGAGGCGTTAAACCGCATCACAGATGAACGCAGTCGGGTCAACCGGAGCCTTGCCATGATTCGGCGGAAATATGCTGAGGAGAAAAGTCCCCAGAAAGTCCCCATCGAAAGAAAAATGGGTTAGATCATTTCTGACCTAACCCATTGATTTGATGGTGCGCCCGGACGAATTCGAATCGCCGACCCCTTGGTTCGTAGCAAGTTAAATATTACTTTCCTCCTAAATCACTACCGGACAGCTTCGGACATTGCCGGATAGTAAATAATCAATTAAATCCAGTTGTTATATATAAATATTGGGGGTATAGTTCGTCCAATACGGTGCGACTAGATTCTATAACAGCCGATTTCCGGTTTACCCATGGGTTTACCCATGAGAATTAGACGGGGGTTTGATATGACAAGGTATCCGAGGGGCAAAAAGGGCGGCAAGTGGACAATTAAAGAGCTGGATGCGGTCAAGGCGGAATGGAAAGGCGCCACGTTGAGTGATGGCGGCGGACTGTCTGGCGAAGTCCGTGTTAATTCCGAGAATGTGTCTATTGTGTTTCGCTGCGCCTTCAAGTGGCATGGCAAAGTGACGTGGCATTATTGCGGCACATATCCGACCAGGGATATGGCGGCAATTCGCGAAGAGCGCGATAAAGCGCGTGACTTGGTCAAAGCGGGCATTGATCCACGCGCCAACAAGGTCGCGGCCAGAATCGAAGCCCAAGCCGATGTTGACGAAACCATCCGTGCCGACGAGCAAAAGCGCACCGAAGCCCTCACCTTCAATGATCTCTACAAGGTATGGATCAAGGACGGGGTGAATCGCAGCGATGGCAACAAATACATTACCCAGTCATTCGGCAAACACGCCATTCCGGTGCTGGGCAATATCGAGGTGCGGCATTTAACCGAGAATCACTTGCGAAATGTTTACCGGGCAATCATCGCAGCAGGCAAGACAGCCACGGCGGTCGAGCTATCGAAGGACATCGGGCAGATGTTGCGCTGGGCGGAAAAGCGCAAACCTTGGCGCGCCTTGCTGATCGACGGCAATCCCGCCGAGTTGGTGGTCATCAAACAGCTCGTCCCGAACGATTACACCAAAGAACGCAAGCGGCAGTTGAACATTGAGGAAATCATCAAGCTGCAAACGATCTTCGATACCACGGCGCAAAATTACGCGGACGCGCCACAAAAGACTGGAACTGAACGCCCCTTGAAAAAAGAAGCGCAGATCGCCTTGTGGTTGTGCCTGGGGAC
>CAMDAX010000012.1 GCA_945888885.1 Nitrosovibrio sp. Nv4
TTTCACAGAAACTAAAACAGGCTGCCTGATCAGTCCGCCAGGTATGCCATCGTCGGTTGGAAGTGCATACTTCCGCAGCTTCCAACTGACGACATAAAAGCGCACAATTCATGTGCTTCAGAACCGGACAAGTCTAAAAGCTCGCGACAATATTCATGAGAACATTGCTTCACCCGGAATGATGCAAGATAATATTGCTGCGGCGCACAGATTGTTTGATGTCGGGCAAATTTTTGGAGCTTTGACTCTGCAGGTTAATGTGATCCGAGCGACCCACGCATACCCAAAATTATTATCATTGAGCACTCACGGTAAATAGGCCCGGTTCCATCGCAGGAATACAGGCAGCCTGGTAACTTAGCAGCACCATTATTCATCCAGTTGCTTCGTTGTTTTTTTGCTGTCAGTAGCGATCTTTCATCGTAAGCATGTAATCAGCAGGATCAGGAATATGAATCTATCTCCCCTCACCGCTCTTTCTCCCCTTGATGGCCGCTATCACGGCAAAGTTGAGGCACTACGACCTTACTTCAGTGAATATGCGCTGATCTGTCACCGCGTTCAGATTGAAATCGAATGGTTCAAAGCATTGAGCCAGGAGCCTGCTATCAGCGAAGTCCCAGCGTTTTGTGCCGACACCATCGCGCAACTCGACAATCTGGCGGTAAATTTTTCCGCAGCTGACGCAGAAGCGGTCAAGATTATTGAGGGTCGTACCAATCACGATGTCAAAGCCATCGAATACTGGCTCAAGGAATGTCTGACAGAGAATACCGAAGTCACTGGGGCCGTGGAATTTATCCATTTTGCCTGCACCTCAGAAGATATCAATAATCTTTCCCACGGATTGATGCTGATGCGCAGTCGCGACCAAGTGCTGCTGCCGACATTGAAGAATATCATTGCCAGACTCAGTGAAATGGCGTATCAACTGGCTGCGGTACCTATGCTTGCCCGCACTCATGGCCAGCCCGCCACCCCCACTACCCTGGGCAAGGAACTTGCCAATTTTGTCCACCGCCTGCAACGTGGGTCTGAGCGGCTAGCTGCCATTGTCATTCTCGGCAAAATCAACGGGGCGGTCGGCAACTATAACGCTCACCTCGCTGCTTACCCAAATTTTGACTGGGAAAAATTTGCACAGATTTTTGTCGAGAAACTGGGCTTGGAATTCAATCCCTACACTACTCAAATCGAACCGCATGATGCCATTGCGGAATTGCTCGACGCTTATGCGCGCATCAACACCGTGTTGCTGGATCTAGACCGCGACCTGTGGGGGTATATTTCGCTTGGTTATTTCAAGCAAAAAACCAAAGCAGGCGAAATCGGTTCGTCAACCATGCCACACAAGGTCAATCCGATTGACTTTGAAAACTCAGAAGGCAATCTGGGCATCGCCAATGCACTGTTGCGGCACCTGAGCGAAAAGCTGCCAGTATCACGCTGGCAGCGCGATCTGACCGACTCCACCGTATTACGCAATCTGGGCGTAGCGCTGGGACACACGCTGCTGGCATACGACTCCTGCAGCAAAGGGTTAAGCAAGCTGGAAGCCAATCCGGAGCGATTAACGGCAGATCTGGAGAATGCCTGGGAAGTTCTGGCAGAACCGATTCAGACGGTAATGCGCCGCTACGGTGTGTCCAATCCTTATGAGCAATTGAAGGAACTGACCCGTGGCAAGGGCGGCATTACTAAAGAAGTGCTGCACAAATTTATCGTCAGCCTCGCTCTTCCGGAAACTGAGAAAATACGCCTGCTGAAAATGACACCACAAAACTATATTGGCAAGGCCGTGGAACTGGCTCACAGAATTGACAAATAAAGGGGCACCTCCGAGTCCTGCATCACAACGTTGACTCAGCCCTTCCCCATTTTTTCAAGCGCATCAATCATCATTGCGGCTGCATTAAAGCCGGTTTGATCGGCAATCTCCCGCATGCAGGTGGGGCTGGTGACGTTGATTTCAGTGAGGTAGTCACCGATCACATCCAGTCCTACCAGCATCAAGCCCTGGTCGCGTAATACAGGACCCAGCGCTGCGGCAATTTCACGGTCACGCTCGCTGAGCGGTTGCGCCACCCCAGTGCCGCCTGCCGTCAGATTCCCACGCGATTCGCCCGCTTTTGGGATACGCGCCAGTGTGTAAGGTACCGGCTCACCGTCTATCAGCAGAATACGTTTATCGCCCTGTGCAATTGCTGGAATGTGGCGCTGAGCCATGATCGTGCGGGTGCCGTAATGCGTCAAGGTTTCGAGAATCACGCTGATATTGTGATCAGCGCTGTGGACGCGAAATACGCTGGCGCCACCCATGCCATCGAGTGGTTTCAGCACGATGTCGCGGTGTTCGCCAAGAAAGTCTCGGAGCAAGTGTTCCTGCCTGGTTACCAGCGTAGGCGCAGTGAATTGCGGAAACTTCGCGATTGCAAGTTTCTCGTTATGATCGCGTATTCCGCGCGGACTGTTGATGACACGTGCACCCTGACCCTCTGCCAATTCCAGCAAGTAGGTACTGTAAACATACTCCATGTCGAACGGCGGATCCTTGCGCATCAAGACTGCGTCAAATTCCTGTAGCGGCGTTTCCTTCGGCTCTTCTGCCCGGTACCAGTGATGTCCGCTATCACCTTCCTCGCCGGTTAGTTCCAGCGTGCGCGCAAAGCCGACCACTACACCGCCTTTCCATGCCAAATCCCCTTGCTGCATCACAAACAACCGATGGCCGCGCAAGGCTGCCTCGCGCATCATGGCAAAGCTCGAATCCTTATAGGTTTTGATCGAATCCAGTTGGTCGAGAATGAAGGCAAGTTTCATTGCTGCCGTTTCCGGGTTAATTATGTTTCTTTATTAGCCATGGATAGCGGTGCGTTGACAGCACCCAGACCCCGCTCCAATTCCAGAGCCGCTGCCAGCAGCGCCAGCCGCGCCACTACCCCATAAGCATAGAATCGGTTGGGAATGCTATCCGGACGAGCCTCGCGATCAGGCAACAAACAGGTGGTTTCAAAAGCCAACGGCATGAAATGCATGCCCGGCGCATTGAGGTTCTCATCCGTACCGCGTCCCGTGTGCACCCGGTAGAAACCACCCACTACGCAATGATCGATCATGTATATCACTGGTTCTGCCACTGCCTGATTGATGCTTTCGAGGGTGTATACCCCTTCCTGCACCAGCACTTCTGTCACCGGCAAACCTTCTTTTACTACCGCCATTTTGTTGCGCTGCCTGCGATTCAGTGCGCGCACCTCGGCACCGTCTTTCACTGTCATGATACCCATGCCATAGGTACCCGCATCGGCCTTGATAATGACAAATGGATCCTGCTTGACGCCGTATTGCGCGTATTTCTCCCGGATTTCACGCAAGATCTCATCTACATTCCCCGCTAGGCAGTCCTCACCTTTTTTCTCGCGAAAATTTATTTTTCCGCAATAAGCGAAATAAGGGTTGATGAGCCACGGGTCAATGCCGATCAGCTTTGCAAATTCTTCCGCCACGCGGTCGTAAGCCGTGAAATGCTGTGATTTCCGCCGTGTCGCCCAACCTGCATGCAGCGGCGGAATAACCGTCTGCTCCAGATTCTGCAATATCGCCGGAACACCCATCGAAAGATCATTGTTGAGCAGCACTGCACACGGGTCAAACCCCTCTACGCCGAGGCGATTACCTTGACGCCGAATCGGCTCCAGCGTGAGACTGCCGCCGCCGGGGAGTTCGATCATGGTAGTTGCAGTGATTTCCGGCAACAGACTGCCGATGCGAACGTTCATTCCAGCATGCCGCATGATGGCTTGTAAAGTGGCGACGTTTTGCAGATAAAAGACATTGCGCGTGTGATTTTCCGGGATCAGCAGCACACTGCGGGCGTCGGGACAGATTTTCTCCACCGCCGCCATCATCGCCTGTACGCATAACGGCATGAAGTCCGGGTTGAGGTTGTTGAAGCCACCAGGGAATAGATTCGTATCCACCGGTGCCAACTTGAAACCGCTATTGCGCAAATCCACCGAGCAATAAAACGGCACAACATGATCCTGCCATTGCCCTCGCAGCCAGTGCTCAATTACCGGCATGGCATCAAGAATGCGCTTTTCCAGGTCGAGTATCGGGCCACTCAGGGCAGTGGTGAGATGAGGGACTAACATGGGAGTGAGGAGGTGCGTAATAAGTCATTACATTGTAGCACCACACATTACCGGATCCTGCGAATATGCGGCAATCATGCAGACTAAAGGGCGCCTCTAAAGACTAAGCGTTATGCCCTGACCCTGCTGCAGGCTCTCCATAGTCGCAGGGGGCTTGTTCAGAGATTTCCTAAATCCTCCTTCAGTCTGATATGGTAGCAGCAATGCTGTTCAAACATTGCTTATCAGGTTATCCCTCCCGCATGAATCGCACCTATGCTTAACACCTTGGAACTTGTCCTTATTCTGCTTGCCACCGCTGTGCTGGCAGTAGTGATATTTCGTCTGCTGCGCCTGCCACCGATACTGGGTTACTTGCTGACTGGGATCGTTATCGGCCCGCATGCACTGGGCTGGATACCCGAAACATCAGAAGCCGGCCATCTGGCTGAATTCGGTGTGGTGTTTCTGATGTTCAGCATCGGTCTCGAATTCAGTCTGCCCAAGCTTGTCACCATGAAGCACCTCGTATTTGGCTTTGGTGCAGCGCAAGTCGGCACCACCATGCTAACCGTCATGGCTGTGGCCTTGCTGCTGGGGTTGGACTGGCGCGTGGGGCTTGCTCTGGGCGGAGCGCTGGCGATGTCTTCCACCGCCATTGTCAGCAAGATGCTGGCAGAGCGACTGGAGCTTAATTCTGCTCATGGGCGACAAATTATCGGTGTTTTGCTATTTCAGGATCTGGCAGTAGTGCCGCTTCTGATCCTGGTTCCAGCTCTGGCGCACACGGTTGACAGCGGCAGTGCCGACCTCGGCATGACCCTCACAATTGCCCTGCTTAAGGCGGCCGTGGTACTCGCGCTCATTTTGTTTTTTGGACAGCGTCTGATGCGTCCCTGGTTTCATCTGGTAGCACGGCAGAAATCCTCCGAGCTATTCGTGTTAAATGTATTGCTTATCACTTTGGGGCTCGCCTGGTTCACTGATATTGCAGGCTTGTCACTGGCGTTGGGCGCATTCCTTGCGGGAATGCTGATTTCGGAAACCGAATACCGCTATCAGGTTGAGGACGATATCAAGCCGTTCCGCGATATATTGCTGGGTCTATTCTTTGTAACTATTGGCATGTTGCTGGATATCCAGGTCGTCATGCAGAATTTCTTGTGGGTAGCGCTGTTGCTGGTGGCACTGGTGGCGCTAAAAACAGCATTGATCGCAGGATTGTCACGATTATTCACGGCCGACTCTGGTGTAGCAGTGCGCACTGGTCTGAATCTTGCTCAAGCGGGAGAATTCGGCTTTGTCCTGTTGGCCCAAGCTGGCGCACTTGGATTGGTGGATAATCCCACCATGCAACCAGTATTGGCGGCGATGGTGCTGTCCATGCTGGTTGCGCCTTTTATCGTCGAGCGCAGTGAGCGCATGGCACGGCATTTCTCCGCTGCCGAATGGATGAACCGCGCCCTCCAACTCACCACCATCGCCGCGCAAACCATGGACGATCAAGGTCACGTCATTCTCTGTGGCTACGGGCGCAGCGGACAGAATCTGTCGCGTCTACTGGAAAAAGAATCGATTCCTTTCATCGCGCTGGATCTCGACCCGCAGCGCATTCATGAAGCAACGGCAGCAGGTGAAACAGTGGTATACGGCGACGCAGCCAGGCGCGAAGTGCTGATTGCTGCTGGACTGATGCGTGCCAAGGTGCTGGTGATAAGCTACGCCGATACTGCCTCGGCACTCAGAATCCTTGGCCACGTTCGAGCGTTGCGTCCAGAGTTGCCGGTAGTAGTACGCACGCTGGATGACACGGATATCGACCAATTAAAGGAGGCAGGGGCAGCAGAGGTGGTAGCGGAAATCATGGAAGGGAGTCTGATGCTGGCATCCCACGCGCTGATGCTATTCGGTTTGCCACTTAACCGGGTGATGGAGCGTATTCGCGAAACGCGTGAGCAACGCTACAGCCTGTTCCGCGGTTTCTTTCACGGAACTACGGACGAGGCCAATGCAACGGAAGAACAAATGCAACTACGATTGCATAGCATGCTGATCACACCCGGCTCAGCCGCAGCCGGTATGACTCTGGGAGAGCTGGATCTGAGTGGGTTGTCGGTGGAAGTCACCGCAGTGCGCCGGCACAATACGCGGGAACTGTTGCCGGACAATGAGACCCGGTTGGAAGTCGACGATGTGGTGGTATTACGGGGCACTCAGGAAAATCTAGCGGCGGCAGAGATCAGGTTGATGCAAGGATAGAATGGGGACTGGGGCGAATGTGCAAGATACGGATAATGTATGCCTTGTCTTGACCCCCGCTGCTGGAGTATAGTTCGCATTCTGCCATTTATATCCAAGCGGAAGAGCGCGCCAGTTTCAGCGGCGCCGCCGAAGGCGCAACCCCCCGGAATCGCTCAGGCACAGATCAGGTTAGCCCTGATCCTTGAAAACCGTTTGTGACAGGCATTCTGGAGAGAGCCGACATTTAGTCCGGCCACCGAAGGGGCACACGGAACCAACATTCCGTAATCTCTCAGGTAAAAAGGACAGAGGGGTGAAGTCATGCGATATGGCTTCACCTTTTTTAATTTTGGGATTACACCTGTGCTGAAAACAACGCCGCTTAACCAAACCCACCGCGATATGAATGCCAAGATGGTCGACTTTGGCGGCTGGGATATGCCATTGCATTATGGCTCCCAACTTGACGAGCACCACAAGGTACGGAGTGATGCCGGCATGTTCGACGTATCGCATATGCTGGCGGTGGATATCAAGGGTGAGACCGCGCGTGCATTCCTGCGGCAGCTATTCGCTAACAACGTGGATAAGCTGACGCAGCCGGGTAAAGCACTTTATTCCTGTATGCTTAATCCCCAAGGTGGGGTGATTGATGATCTGATTGTTTACTTCTTGACTGAATCATGGTTCCGCGTGGTGGTAAATGCGGGCACTGCTGACAAGGATATGGCATGGATGCAGGCACGGCGCGATGAGCTCGCCCCTGGCCTGGAAATCACCCCACGCCGTGATCTGGCCATGATCGCAGTGCAGGGACCCAATGCCCGTACCAAAGTTTGGCAAGTCATTGCAGGCTCCCAGGCTGTGACAGAAAGTCTGAAACTATTCCATGCGGCCACGTTTAATGAATATTTTATCGCTCGAACTGGCTACACTGGCGAGGATGGTTTTGAAATCATATTGCCTGCCACTGGCGCGGCAGATTTCTGGAATGCGCTCCATGCCGCAGGTGTGGCGCCTGCGGGACTCGGTGCGCGTGACACGTTGCGGCTCGAGGCTGGCATGAATCTTTACGGTCAGGACATGGATGAAACCACCAACCCGCTGGAATCGGGATTGGCTTGGACAGTTGACTTGAAAAGTGAGCGCGATTTCATCGGCAAGCAAGCGCTGCTGCAAATACCGGTAAAACAGCAATTGATCGGCCTGCTGTTGCTGGATCGCGGCGTGTTGCGCAGTCATCAGAAAGTTATTGCGCGACACGATGATAAAGAGACTGCGGGTGAGATTACCAGCGGTGGATTTTCGCCTACACTTAACCAGTCTATTGCACTGGCACGCCTGCCATCACAGGTATCCGCTGGCGATGAAGTGCAGGTAGTAGTGCGCGACAAGATGCTGCGAGCAAAAGTAGTGAAATACCCGTTCGTGCGAAATGGCAAGAGTCTGATCTAAACTGAACTGAACTGAACTGAACTGAATAACAGCATAAATTATTTAATCCTGGAGCGAAAACATGGATATCCCAACCAACCTGAAATACACTAAATCCCACGAATGGGTAAGACTTGAGGACGACGGCACCGCGACGATTGGCATTACCCGCCATGCCCAGGAACTACTGGGTGATATGGTGTTTGTAGAAATCCCGCAAGTGGGACGCAAACTCAAGCAAAGAGAAGAATGCGCCGTGGTGGAATCAGTCAAGGCCGCTGCCGATGTGTATGCACCTATCTCAGGGGAAGTAATCGCAATCAATCCTGAGCTTGAATCCGCACCGGAAAAAGTTAATGAGGATGCCTTCTCAGCGTGGCTGTTCAAACTAAAGCCAACCAACGCCGCTGATCTGGATGGTCTGCTCGATGCTGCAGGGTACCAAAAGGTACTTGAAAGCGAAGCACATTGATAAACCCGGTCAGGTGGAAATTTAAGTGTAAATAAAAGTCCCGTACTTCAATTTGCATTCTGCACGTTTCATATTTCATTACTCACGATTCATGGAAACAAACCATGCCGTTTATTCCCCATACTGAAGAAGACATAAGCGTAATGCTTGCAAGCATCGGCGCAAACACCATTGAAGATCTGTTCGATGAGATTCCTCCCGCTCTAAAAAACGGCAGCCTGCAAGTGTTGCCGGGATTAAGCGAAATGGAAATTTCCCGGCTGATGCTGGAGCGAGCTGAGACGGATGGGCGCTATCTCAATTTCATTGGTGCCGGTGCTTACGAACACCATATCCCTGCCGCAGTATGGCAAATCACTACTCGCGGCGAATTCTATTCCTCCTACACCCCGTATCAAGCGGAAGCGAGCCAGGGCACGCTACAACTGCTTTATGAATACCAGACCATGATGGCCTCTCTGACCGGCATGGATGTATCCAATGCCAGTATGTACGACGGCGCCTCTGCACTGGCTGAAGCAGCGTTGATGGCGGTGCGCTCACACAAGTCCTCGCGTCGCATTCTGATGCCGACAACCGTGCATCCGATCTACCGCAGAGTAGTGCGCGCCATTGTCAAGAATCAAGGTATCGAAGTTGTGGAAATCCCCTACTGTGCAGAATGTGGGCACACGCTGGTGGAAAGCCTCGCACCCTACGCAGGTCAGGATATTGCCGCGCTGGTCATCCCTCAACCCAATTTCTTTGGTGTACTCGAACCGGTGGACGCCCTTACCGACTGGGCGCATAGCAACAACGCACTGGCCATTGGCGTGGTTAATCCCATGGCACTGGCGCTGCTTACCCCACCCGGCGAGTGGGGCAGCACAGGCGCAGATATAGCGGTAGGTGAAGGTCAGCCACTGGGCATTCCGCTTTCCAGCGGCGGACCGTATTTCGGATTTATGGCCTGCAAGCAGTCGCTGGTGCGGCAGATACCAGGACGCATCATCGGCCGCACGACAGATCTGGACGGCAGGACCGGTTTTGTGCTCACGCTGCAAGCACGCGAACAGCATATCCGCCGCTCCAAAGCCACCTCCAACATTTGTACCAATCAGGGATTGATGGTCACTGCCGCCACTATTTATATGTCCTTGGTAGGACCGGAAGGACTGCGGCGGATAGCTGCCCAGTCCCATGCCAACACCATGGCATTGGTTGAGCAGATGGAAACCCTGAAAGGGGTAAAAAGAATTTTCAGCGGACCATTATTTCACGAAGCGGCAGTGACGCTGCCTACACCAACGGACGCCGTATTAAAGACGCTTAAAAATCAGGGAATACTGGCCGGACTAAACTTGGGGGAACATTACCCAGAACTCGGCAATGCGCTGCTGGTATGCGCTACTGAAACCAAGATAGCGGCCGACTTGGAGAAATATGTGGAACATCTGCGCCGAGCATTGGCATAACGGTTGCATCGGCATACTACGTAACGTAATTATGATCGTCCTCTAACCATACTCAATCAAGGAGAATAGCATGGTCACTCTCGCAGGCACCCCTATCAAAGTCGAAGGCACTTTTCCAAGAGTTGGCGATAAGGCGCCAGCATTTTCGCTGGTAAACAAAGATTTGAAAGATGTAACACTGGCTGATTTTGCTGGCAAGAAAAAAGTTCTGAATATCGTACCTAGCCTGGATACGCCCATCTGCGCTATTTCCACACGCAAATTTAATGAAAAAGCCAGCAACATGCATAATACCGTAGTGTTGATAATCGCCGCTGACCTGCCTTTTGCGATGAGCCGCTTCTGCGACGTTGAGGGGTTGGACAAAGTGGTGGTGCTATCGACCATGCGTGGCGCCGAATTCATGAAGAATTACGGCGTTGCCATTACCGACAGTCCGCTAGCTGGCGTCACTGCGCGTGCAGTGGTAGTGCTGGATGAAAATGACATAGTAATACACGCCGAACTGGTGCCGGAAATAAAAGACGAACCCAATTACGATGCGGCTTTGGCTGCGTTGAACTAAACTTCACAGAATACTAACCGCAAAGGTGCGGATCCAACCATGCTGATATTTGAACACTCACGCCCCGGGCGGCGCAATTATTCCCAATCTCCGGCGACTGCTGCGGAAATCAGAAATATTCCGCAAAATCTTCTGCGCAAAACACTGCCACTATTGCCGGAAGTCTCTGAAATGGATGCGGTGCGTCATTACACACGGCTGTCGCAACTAAATTTCTCGATAGACACGCAGTTTTATCCGCTTGGCTCCTGCACCATGAAATACAATCCACGAGTATGCAACTCACTCGCCATGCTGCCGCAATTTCTCGCGCGGCATCCACTTGCATCGGAGGACACTGGACAAGGCTTCCTCGCGTGCATGTACGAATTGCAGGAAATATTAAAGGATGTAACCGGTATGGCCGGTGTGAGCCTTACGCCGATGGCTGGCGCGCAGGGTGAATTCGTCGGTGTGGCGATGATACGTGCCTATCATGAAGCACGTGGAGATTATGCCCGTACCGAAATTATCGTACCCGACGCTGCCCATGGCACCAACCCGGCCACGGCAGTAATGTGTGGTTACAAGGTAGTAGAAATTCCTACTGGCAAAGAAGGCGATGTTGACATGGCTGCGCTGAAAGCAGCGGTGGGGCCAAAAACAGCAGGACTGATGCTGACTAACCCTTCCACACTAGGTGTGTTCGAAAAAAATATTGCTGAAATGAGCAAGATCGTTCACCAGGCAGGCGGACTACTCTACTATGATGGCGCAAACCTGAACGCGATACTCGGCAAGGTGAAGCCGGGCGACATGGGGTTTGACGTGATTCACATCAATCTGCACAAGACTTTCTCTACCCCGCATGGTGGCGGTGGTCCAGGTTCTGCTCCGGTGGGTGTTGCCGAGCGCTTGCTACCATTCATGCCGGTACCAGTGGTGGCATTGGAGCAGGGAACCTATCGCTGGTTGACGGAAAAGGAAATACCACAATCCATCGGTAGATTGTCTGCACATATGGGCAATGCTGGCGTGTTGTTGCGGGCTTATATCTATATTCGTCTGCTGGGTGCGGAGGGCATGCACCGGGTGGCTGAGTTCGCCACGCTCAATGCCAATTATTTGATGGTGGAATTAAGTAAAGCTGGTTTTGAAATTGCCTACCCAACCCGCCGTGCCAGCCATGAATTCATCGTCACGCTGAAAGACCTAAAGGAAAAAACTGGCGTGACTGCAATGAATGTGGCCAAACGGTTGCTGGATAAGGGTTACCACGCCCCTACTACCTATTTCCCAATGCTGGTGCCGGAATGCCTGCTGATTGAGCCGGCTGAAACCGAGTCCAAGCAAACCCTCGATGCTTTCGTTGCATCGATGAAGGAGATTCTGGCTGAAGCTCACGCCCAACCAGAAATGCTCAAAGGCGCGCCGCATACCACGCCGGTACGTAAACTGGATGATGTGAAAGCTGCCCGAGAACCAGATTTGACTTGGAAACAGTCATCCTGATGTAGTGCGCCGGAAATATCGTTTGTTGAAAACCCCGGCCATCGAGTGCTTCCGGTACAAAAAACCGCAGGAGGCAGATGCATTAATCTACCTTGGTCTTGAATTGGCCCACTCGTACTAGCGACATTTCCCCGGAGGCGAAATCCGGCAGCAGCACTCCTGCTATAATCCAAGTTTACAGCCTTACACCTAACACCATGCACACTCTCATTTGCGGCTCCATTGCCTACGACACCATCATGGTGTTTAACGATCACTTCAAGAATCATATCCTGCCGGAAAAGATTCATATTCTGAATGTCGCCTTTCTGGTTCCGGATATGCGCCGGGAATTTGGCGGCTGTGCCGGCAACATTGCCTACAATCTGCAAATGATAGGTGGTGCACCGTTGATCATGGCCGCAGTGGGCGACGACTATCAGCCCTATGCCGATCGGCTACAGAAACTAAGTCTGGCACAAACCCATGTCCGTTTGGTGCGTGACACGTTCACCGCGCAAGCATTCATCACTACTGATCTGGCAGACAATCAGATCACTGCATTCCATCCTGGTGCGATGAATTTTTCTCATCAGAACCACATAGCCGATGCGACAGATGTGAGCCTCGGTATCATTGCCCCGGATGGGCGTGATGGTATGGTGCAGCATGCGCGCGAGTTTCATGAAGCAGGAATTCCTTTCCTGTTTGACCCCGGCCAAGGACTGCCGATGTTCAATGGCAAGGAATTGCTGGATTTCATCGACAAGGCAGATTACGTCGCAGTCAACGACTATGAGGGTCAATTACTGCAGGAGCGTACCGGGTGTACACTGGAAGCGCTGGCAAAGCTGGTCAAAGGTCTGGTCGTCACAAAAGGATCGCAGGGGTCGGTAATTTATTCCGATGGGCAGCAGATTGAAATCCCGTGTGTTAAACCGGATGAAGTGGTTGACCCGACCGGTTGCGGCGACGCTTATCGTGCCGGACTGCTTTATGGCATTGCTAATAATATGGACTGGCAAACAATCGGACAGCTTGGTTCACTCATGGGCGCACTAAAAATCGCACAGCGTGGCGGACAGAATCACAGCTTCAGCCGGGATGAAATCGGGCAGCGCTATTTTGAAGCGTTTGGCAGCCGCATTCCATAAAGGCGCCTCTAATAATTCGATGTTCTAAACAAAACGGGGCAGAAACAAAAGTGTAGGTGCGGCCCATAGTAAGCGTATGGGTGATATGCAAGAAAACATTTTTTGTAAGCAACGAAGTGTTGTGACGAAATCCGGATTCAGAGACGCTGATAAGGAGAACTTAATGCAACAAGCGAATATTCTAGCAGGAGCATTGATTAGCCTATCCGTAGTTATATTGAGCGGCTGCGCAACTGGTGTGGGAGGTGGCACCTATTCCCGTGATCAGGTACGGCAAGAACAAAGCGTCCGTACTGGCGTTGTGGAAAGTGTGCGTGAAGTGCAGATTGAAGGTACCCGCAGCGGTGTGGGCGCAGTTGCAAGCGGTGTGGCGGGTGGTATCGGTGGCAGCTTTATGGGAGATGGCGCACTCGGCGCCCTTGGTGCGGTGCTTGGCGCCGTTGGCGGAGGGCTGGTGGGACAAGCGGTCGAGGAGGGAGTAACGCGCAGGAAAGGACTGGAGATTACCATCAGACTCGATAACGGCTCGTTGGTTGCAATCACCCAGGAAGCGGTGGCAGACGAGGCTTTCAAGCCAGGTGAACGGGTGCGAATCGTATCGGGAAGCGGAGTTTCACGAGTAACGCATTAGGAGTGTGTAGCAGAAACAGAAGATCGTCATTATTAATGCGATAACGGCAACATGAAAAACACCACCAGTTTGCTGACACGAATCTTCCGTTCCACCCGTTTACTATTGCATGTCATTTCCGGGTTGGCACAATCCGCAGTCTATCCACATCTCAGTCAACCCGCACAGAAACGCATGGCACAGAACTGGTCGGCAAGTCTGCTCAGGATTCTCTGCATCCGATTACGCTGCAGCGGTGTTCCACCATCCACGGGGGTGCAGCGGGTGATGCTGGCAGCAAATCATGTTTCGTGGCTGGATGTCTATTCGCTGATATCCGTGTGCCCTGCCCGTTTCGTCGCTAAATCCGAAATCCGCAACTGGCCGTTGCTTGGATGGCTAAGCCAGAATGCAGGAACACTGTTCATCGAACGCACAAAACGCAGCGATACCGCCCGGATCAATCAGGACATCAATAATGCACTGACTATAGGGGATCGAGTTGCAGTATTTCCGGAAGGTACCACCAGCGACGGAACCGCATTGCGGCATTTCCATGCATCATTATTGCAACCGGCAGTGACCGCTGAGACTTTGTTATACCCGGTAGCAATTCGTTACCACGATATGGCAGGACATATTAGTAACGCGGCGGCATATGTTAATGTCTCGCTGCTGGAGTCGCTGCAACAAATATTACGGCAATCGTGGATTGAAGTGGAACTAATCTTTGCCGATCCGGTTAACAGCAACGGGAAAAACCGGCGAGAGCTGGCACGTTTTGCCGAGCAGGCTATTGCCAGCGCGCTATCCCTTCCGGTGCCCCACAAGGTACCTGGAAAACCTTCCGGTCTTCCAGTCGCATAGCTGTGAGACTCCCCCCCCACAGACAACCAGTATCCAGCGCAATCAAGTTATCCCGCACCTGCAAATCCAGTGCCGACCAGTGCCCACAGATAACGGTGGCTTCCTGGCTGGCACGATCCGGTATCTCGAACCATGGCAGATAACCGACTGGAATATCCTGTACTCGGCCTTTATAAACAAAATTCATTTCTCCGCCAGGGGTACACACGCGCATGCGCGTCATGGCATTGGTAACCACCCGCAAGCGGTCGTATCCAGCAAGACTGTCGTTCCAATGATCTGGCTGGTTGCCGTACATATGTGAAAAGAATTTATGAAAATCATTTCCACGCAGCGCGGCTTCGACTTCTTGCGCGAGCAATGCGGCTTGTGCCACGCTCCATGCTGGCAGCAAACCGGCATGTACCATGACGTAATCACCCTCCACATACAGCAAACGCTGCTGCCGCAGCCAGTAGAGCAGCTCATCCCGGTCAGGTGCGGTCAATATTGCCTGTAACGTGTCGCTGCGGTGCAACCTCACACAACCTTCCGCAACCATAAGCAGATGCAGATCATGATTACCCAGCACCATGACTACTGTGTCACCCAATGTCCTGATGAAACGCAACAGAATCAGTGAATCCGGACCGCGATTGACGATGTCCCCCACCAGCCACAGCTTGTCTGTTGCAGAATCAAAACCGAGCAAATCAAGAAGCTGTCTGAACTCTTTATAACAGCCTTGCAGATCGCCGATTGCGTAAGTAGCCATATGAAGGTAGCTTGTTCCGCTTCCGTTTTTTGTACGTTATTTTGATTCCAGTTCGAAAGTGAAGCGAGGTGATGACAACCGAACGCTGCAGACAGTATGTCCCCTGAGAGGACTTCCTTCCAGGCGCATAGTACGGCCAGGCGCAAGCGAGGATATCAACGAAGTGTCACTAATGAAATGGTATCGAAATTATACCGCTATCTCTGACGCACCACAGCCACATCATATAAAAAATAAGGGGCGGTCTGGAGCCGCCCCTTTATTGATTCAAATTTTATCGCGAGTCACTTCACCTGACTCACCATGTAATCCACCACGGCTTTGACATCGTCATCAGACAGGCTGGTATTTCCACCTTTGGCGGGCATCGCATTCTTGCCCTTGATCGCGCTGTTGTAAAGTGCAGCATTGCCGTTTTTGATGCGCGGCGCCCATGCCAGTTTGTCTCCCTGTTTGGGTGCGCCCGCTGCGCCGCTGATATGACATGCAGCACAACTGGCAGTGTAGACCGCCTGAATCCTATCTGCGCCGCTAACGACCACAGTTGGGGCAGCAGTCGCCAATGTGGCCCCCAAGTCCGCGTCAGTCTGCACAAAATCGCTTGCAAATACCAGTTTACCTACAGGCTGCAAGCGCTTGGCTACGGATTCATCCGACAAAGCAGGGTCGTTTTTTTCCACTGAAATACCACCAGTGGCATACTGCGCCAACAGTACGACAATCGCGATTGGAAACACAATAGCGAGCAACAGAATTGTAATTAATTGTTTCGGCGTCTTGATGGCCGAGGAATGCTCTTCAGTGTCGCTCACAATAACTCCTCATGCAAAATAGATTAATTTTATATTTTCAGGTTCTCTGATGCAAAATACACTTACGACGACGTTGGACGGATGCTACAAAAAAAGTTATCCTATCACTCGCTGCATCAGGGAATCCCGAGGATGTAGTCCCCATTTGCGCCCATAGCTCAGCTGGATAGAGTACCGCCCTCCGAAGGCGGGGGTCACACGTTCGAATCGTGTTGGGCGCACCAAAGCTCTTATCATATATTGTTTCGATCATTCGTGGTTACTTCCGCGTCATCAGCAATCACCCTTCTTTTCCAGGAACTCATGTTCCCGCTCAGAGGCGGTGCCTACAACGAATTAAACCGCCTGAGGGGGCGGTTTAATCATGAGCAGTTACTTTGCCCACGGTTCTGGTAGGCGCGATTGGACTCGAACCAACGACCCCCACCATGTCAAGGTGGTGCTCTAACCAACTGAGCTACGCGCCTAAGAAGATCGAATTTTAACTGAAATGGCACGGGGCTTCAAATTATAATCCCAAGACGCAGCCAAACGTAGCCAGACATAACTATACTCATGGAAAAGATCCGCTTGTCCAAACTCATGTCCACACAAGGGCTCTGCTCCCGCAGAGAAGCGGACAGCTATATCGAGCGTGGCTGGGTATTTGTCGACGGCGAGCGCATTACCGAGCTAGGCACAAAGATTTATCCTGTGCAGAAAATCAGGCTCGACAAAGCTGCACAAGCACAGCAGTTTGGCCGGGTAACGATATTACTGAACAAACCCATTGGCTACGTATCGGGACAACCAGAACCAGGTTATAAACCGGCGGTGACTCTGGTTAACCAGGAGTCTTGCTTTCATGGCGACCAATCACCGCAGCGATTCAGCCCGATGCACTTGAAAGGCTTGGCTCCGGCAGGGAGACTGGATATCGATTCGCAAGGTTTGCTGGTACTGACACAAGATGGTCGCATCGCCAAGCAGCTGATTGGCGCAGATTCCAGGATTGAGAAGGAATATCTGGTACGAGTAGAGGGGGCGTTGTCGAATCAGCAACTGGGTTTATTGAATCATGGTCTGAGCCTGGACGGTGAGGCACTGAAACACGCGCAGGTGAGCTGGCAGAATCAGGATCAATTACGCTTCATTCTGCGTGAAGGCAAGAAACGCCAGATCCGCCGCATGTGTGAACTGGTTGGACTGAAAGTTACCGGGTTAAAACGTGTTCGTATCGGCCAGATAAAACTGGGTGATTTGCCTGTGGGAAAATGGCGTTATCTGCGGGATAACGAAGAGTTTTAATCCAGCCCATCTTGCAAGTAAAAGGTACAAAAAACCGATACAACCCAGCATAAGGTAAAATTATCAACAGGCATGAAACTGCACCCTCTGCAATATCAGTGGAGGGAATATAATTCGGGGATTGCGAATGATTCTAGTAACAGGGGGCGCTGGATTTATTGGTGCAAATTTTGTGCTGGATTGGCTGGCACAGTCCGACGAAACGGTTATTAATCTCGATGCGCTTACCTACGCGGGCAATTTACAGAACCTCACTTCACTGGCAACGGATCAACGGCACATCTTCGTACATGGCGATATCGGTGATTCCGCCCTGGTAACCAGCCTGCTTGCGCAGCACCAGCCCCGCGCTATCATTAACTTCGCCGCCGAGAGCCATGTGGACCGTTCCATCCTCGGCCCGGAGGATTTCATCCAGACCAATATCGTCGGCACCTTCCGGCTGCTGGAATCCGTACGCGCCTATTGGAAGGGATTGAATGGCGAGACAAAACAAGATTTCCGTTTCCTTCACGTCTCGACCGACGAGGTTTATGGCTCCCTGGCCAAGGACGAGCCAGCTTTCAGCGAAACCCGCCGTTACGAGCCTAATAGCCCTTACTCGGCGAGCAAGGCCGCCAGCGATCATCTGGTGCGCGCCTACCATCACACCTATGGGCTACCAGTACTCACCACCAACTGCTCCAACAACTATGGTCCTTACCATTTTCCGGAGAAACTTATTCCGCTGATGATCGTCAATGCTCTCGCAAGCAAGCCATTGCCGGTATACGGTGACGGCCAACAGATCCGTGACTGGTTGTATGTGAAAGACCATTGCAGTGCCATCCGTCGTGTGCTCGAAGCTGGACGAATAGGCGAGGTCTACAACATCGGTGGCTGCAACGAAAAAACCAATATCGAAATCGTCCATACTGTGTGTGCGCTATTGGACGAACTCCGCCCACTTTCTACGGCTCATTCCCCACTTACCACTCCCCACTTAGCACTGCCCACTTACCGCTCCTTAATCACTTACGTCGCCGACCGTCCCGGCCATGATCGCCGCTATGCTATCGATGCCAGCAAAATTGAGCATGAACTAGGCTGGAGGCCGACTGAAACCTTCGAAACTGGCATACGTAAAACCGTGCAGTGGTATCTGGACAATCAGGGATGGGTCAGCAACGTACAATCGGGCGCTTATCGAACATGGGTTGAGAAGAATTACCAAGGGCGCCTTTGATGAAGATTCTGTTATTTGGTAAAAACGGTCAGGTAGGCTGGGAACTGCAGCGCAGTCTTGCGCCTTTGGGCGAGTTAATCGCGCTGAATGCTGATAGCCAGCAGCAGTGCGGTGACTTCACTCGTCTGGACGATATTGCCCAAACCGTGCGCGCAATCGCTCCGGATGTGATCGTTAATGCCGCTGCCTATACTGCTGTAGACAAGGCCGAGAGCGAACCGGAGTTGGTTCGTACCATCAATACCCTGGCTCCCGGCATACTCGCCGAGGAAGCGCACAAACTAGGCAGCTGGCTGATCCATTACTCCACCGATTATGTATTCGACGGCAGCGGCAGCAAGCCTTGGGTGGAGACCGACCCCACTAGCCCCTTGAGTGTCTACGGCTCTACCAAGCTGGAAGGCGAGGAAGCCATCCGCGCTACGGGTTGTCAGCACCTGATCTTCCGTACCAGTTGGGTCTATGCCGCACGTGGCGGCAACTTCGCCAAAACCATGCTACGCCTGGCTCAAGAACGTGACCATCTCACCGTCATCGACGATCAGATCGGTGCCCCCACTGGCGCTGACCTGCTGGCGGACGTCACTGCCTACACTATTCGCACGGCTCTGCAGCAACCGGAATTATCCGGCCTATATCATCTGGTTGCCAGAGGTGAAACCTCGTGGTACGGCTATACTTGTTTCGTACTGAATCTGGCTCGCCAAGCCGGAATCGAACTCAAAGTCACTGCAGAGAATGTTATCCCTGTATCCACCAGCGCATTTCCTTTACCTGCCCAGCGGCCCCTGAACTCGCGTCTGGACGCAAGCAAACTACAAACTACCTTCGATTTGCACCTGCCGTTGTGGCAAACTGGCGTAGCGCGCATGCTGGATGAGATTCTGCTTGGCTTTGCCGCACCAAACCACGTCGCCTTCGAGCTCGCCGACCACACCGGAAAGTTACTAACTGGTTTGCACAAAAAATTGGGTAAAACATGACTCGACTCGCTACTTCCCACTCACCACTGACCAGGAAAGGCCTCATTCTCGCCGGCGGTTCCGGCACCCGGCTCTACCCCGTAACCAAGGCAGTCTCCAAGCAACTGCTGCCTATTTACGATAAGCCGATGATTTACTATCCCCTGAGCACACTGATGCTGGCGGGTATACGCGATATCCTCATCATTTCCACGCCCCAGGACACGCCGCGTTTCGAACAATTGCTGGGCGATGGCAGCGACTGGGGACTTAATTTGCAATATGCCATGCAGCCCAGCCCGGACGGGCTAGCTCAGGCTTTCATTATCGGCAGGGATTTTATCGGTCATCATCCCAGTGCACTAGTGCTGGGCGATAACATTTTTTATGGCCATGATCTGAATGTACAGCTCGAACGTGCCATGCTTGAGTTAGAAGGTGCGACCGTATTCGCCTACCACGTGCAGGATCCCGGGCGCTACGGTGTGGTAGCCTTTGACGCCCAGAAACGGGCTACGTCGTTGGAAGAAAAGCCCTCCCAACCTAAGAGCAACTATGCTGTCACCGGCCTATATTTCTATGACAATCAGGTCATCGACATCGCCGCGAGCCTCAAGCCTTCCGTCCGTGGCGAACTGGAAATAACCGATGTCAACCGCATCTACCTGCAGCGCGATCAACTTAATGTCGAAATCATGGGGCGCGGCTATGCCTGGCTGGATACGGGCACCCATGAAAGCCTGATAGAAGCCAGCAACTTCATCGAAACCATTGAACACCGTCAGGGTCTCAAAGTTTCCTGCCCGGAAGAGATCGCCTATCGCAAGGGTTTCATCAATGCCGAGCAGCTTGAAAAACTGGCTCGACCTTTGGCTAAGAATGGCTACGGTCAATATTTGCTGCGATTGCTGGAAGAAAGGATATAGTCTTGAAGGTTATCCCTACTACGATCCCAGCAGTTCTCATCATCGAACCCAAAGTCTTTGGCGATGCCCGTGGCTTCTTCTTTGAAAGCTTCAACCAGCGAGCCTTCAGCCAAGCCACTAGGCTTGACGTAGACTTTGTACAAGACAACCACAGCCGCTCGGCCAAGGGCGTGCTGCGTGGCCTGCATTACCAGATTCGGCAACCCCAGGGAAAGCTGGTGCGCGTCGTGCGTGGCGCGGTATTTGATGTGGCTGTGGATATCCGCAAGTCCTCTCCCACCTTTGGTCAATGGGTAGGTGTGGAACTAACCGAAGACAACCACCGTCAATTGTGGACTCCACCAGGATTTGCCCATGGTTTTTACGTACTGAGTGACAGCGCCGACTTTCTATATAAAGCTACTGACTACTACGCGCCTGAGTTTGAGCGCAGCATCGTCTGGAACGACCCCAAGATCGCGATTGCTTGGCCGCTCGACACGCAGCCCATCGTCTCGGCTAAAGATGCGCAAGGAACGAGTCTGATCGATGCCGAGGTATTTGCATGAGCCTGCATTGTGTACAACCTGCGAGGCTTGCCTCAGCTATGGATAGCACAGTAAATACCCACAATTTGTGTCCTTAGCGAAATACCAATTTATTCAGTCCGAACGGATTTAATCTACGTTTCCTTAGCGAATTCTTGACAGCTTAATCTACGGTATGCAGCAACAGCAGTCACAAAAATATGAATGCCTTAATCCGGATAGTGACGATATATTGTCTGCAGGGCAAAGACAGGAAATGACGGACACGACCGCTGCCCGAGAGTTTCCGCTGCGCGAAGCACACAGTCTTGTACGCGATCTGATGACGCCCAATCCCTGGATTTACTGGCTGGACTTTCTTTTTCATGTCACCCTGGGTTGGGCTGCCTTTGCGACAGCCTTATATACGCCGCTATTTTCCATCTGGCAGCTTTTGTCCTGTGTGATCGCAACATTCGCACTTTATCGTGCGGTGATCTTCATTCACGAACTGGCACACCTGAAAAAAGGTACATTCCAGACATTCCGCCTGGTGTGGAACCTCATTTGCGGCATACCGCTGCTGATCCCATCCTTTACTTATGATGGTGTGCATAATGACCACCACAAACCTGATGTCTACGGCACTAGCAAGGACGGGGAATATATCCCCTTTGCCACCCGCAAACCGACGGAGATGGTCGGCTACGTGTTGCTGTCGTTTGCTTTGCCGCTGCTATTTATCGGTCGCTTTCTGGTGCTTACGCCGCTGTCTTATCTGATCCCGCCACTGCGTAAATTCATCTGGGAACGAGCATCATCTCTCACCATCGATATGAGTTACAAACGTGCAGAAAATGCCATTCGCAATGACAAAAACTGGCGGCTGCAGGAATTTGCCACTTTTCTGTTTGCAGCCATAATTGTCACCTGCATTGCGCTGGATATCCTGCCCTACCGGGCACTGGTTCTCTGGTATGTAATCGGCATGTTCATTTTCTTTCTCAACTCGCTGCGCACGCTCGCCGCTCATGCCTACCGCAATCCCGGTGAACACAAGATGGAATTTGCCGAGCAATACCTTGACTCCATCAATGTCCCAGGTAATTTGTTTATTACCGGTTTATGGGCTCCGGTGGGCCTGCGCTATCACGCCACGCATCATCTTTTCATGAGCATGCCCTACCATAATCTCGGCAAGGCACAGCGCCGTCTGGTGAATGGTCTGAGCGACAATACCCTTTATCTGCAAACCGTACGTAAGGGGCTATGGGATGCGCTACGGCGCATCTGGAGCGAAGCGTCAACAGCAACACGTTGAAGACTGGCATCTACTTTGCGCACCGCTACCATTCCACGAGCTTCGCAAGGAGCTTGGGTTTGGAGCCATGTTTGAGGTATTCTTCGGGAAGATGGCACACTATATCAAGCCACTATTGATTAGTGCACTTCAAAATGGAATCCGCCTACGGCAAGATATGAATGGATGACAAACAGATGGCGGTGATGGAAGCTACATCTAAATCTCAACAATCAATAGATGCGCAACTCAAGGAGGTGTTGGCACACTTTCCTAAGATTGTGCTCGCGGTGCTATTCGGTTCTGTTGCCTTGGGACGCCAGCGTGCAGATAGCGATTTGGATATTGCGGTGACTACCGGCTACCCACTAACTGCCGATGAGAAACTATCCACGATCAGCTTGTTAGCAGAGCGAACCGGACGGCCTATTGATTTGATCGATTTGGCCGTGGTCGCAGAGCCGCTGCTTGGGCAAATAGTGCGTCATGGCAGAAGAGTGCTGGGCAGCGATACCTTGTATGGCAATTTGATTAGCCGGCATCTGTTTGAGCAGGCAGACTTCATGCCGTATCGGACAAGGCTGCTTGCGGAAAGGCGGCTGGCATGGATCGGGAAGTAGTCGAACAAAAATTGGAATCGTTGCGTCGCTATTTGCGGCGTATAGAAACAAAGTGTCCAACGGATGCCGCCACATTAATCGCGGATATCGACCTTTAAGACATCATTTCGCTCAACCTCAGCCGTGCGGTGCAAATCTCAGTGGACATTGGCGCGCATCTGATTGCCGGCATGGAAGTGCCGCCGCCTGACACTATGGGTCAAACTTTCGATTTGTTGGCGCAGGAAGGTGTGTTGAATAACGAGTTGAACGAAGCCGCTATCGCGGAGAAACATCCCCCAGCAGCCGGTATAAATAACATAATTCATCCTCACCCCCGAAAGGGATTTCTTTGTACTTTACCATGAGGATGAATCGTAATGACATCAGAATTTCCAGCGTATTTTGCGTGCAATTATCAATGTCTGCTCAATCGTTTGAAGTTGCACGGGATGCAGCCAAAAACCATCGCGCTGTATTCACACGGCGTACGTCGGGCCGGGGACTATTTTGATTATCGGATTGATGATTTGACCAGGCTTCAGTTGACCGATTATTTCGTGCATATCGTCAATTCGCTTTCCTGGAGTTCGCTCAAACATGACCTGTACGGGCTGAAGTTTTATTACGTCCAGGTATTGAATAAACCCTGGCCGGGCGCAGATTTGGTCAAGCCGCCCAAGTCACACACACTGCCGGATATTATTACCGTGTCACAGGCCCAACAGATATTCATGGCGACACGGGTGCTCAGTTATCGCGTGTTCTTCTTCACCCTATACAGCCTGGGGTTGCGGCTGGGCGAAGGGTTGCGTTTGCAAGCCGGGGACATTGATGCGGACCGGATGCGGGTGCAGGTGCGTAACGCCAAAGGCAACCGGGACCGCTTTGTCCCGTTGCCGGAGAACACCTTGCGGATATTGCGCCGTTTCTGGCTGACCCACCGTAACCCTGCATTGCTCTTCCCCAACCGGAAGTGCGGTCTCAAGAAAGCCCACCTGGCCACTACCCCGCTGGATCGTGGTGGCATCCAGATCACCTTGCGCCAGGTCACCCGCGCTTGCGGTTTAAAAAAAGAATTACGCCCCACAGCTTGCGCCACAGTTATGCCACCCATCTGATCGAAGCAGGCGTCGACCTGCTGGAAGTGCAAAAAATCCTCGGGCATCAATCCATTCTCACCACCATCCGTTACACCCACCTCACCGACCATACCAAAGATAACGCCGCAGACCGCATCAATGCGCTGGTAGGCCGGATCTCCATCCGCTGGGGCAACATCAAATGATCCGGCTGGCACGCATTGTTGACACCTATGTAGCCGAGCTTGTCGCACAAGATGGCCGTCGCCTGTTACCCAGCCAGTTGGCGGCGTTAAGAGCCTTTCAGATTTGCCGCAGCCGCATGAGCCCCAGGATGCAGCTGGGTTGTGATCATTGCCAGGCGCAAAGCTATCTACCGCACTCTTGTGGGCATCGCCACTGCCCGCATTGTCAAGCGCATGAATCACAACGCTGGATAGACCAGCAGTCGCAAAAGCTGATTCCCGGCAATTACTTCATGGTGACGTTCACCTTGCCCACCCAGTTCCGTACGCTCGCCTGGGGGCAACAGCGCGTGATGTATGACCTGATCACCCGCAGCGCGTGGGAGACCGTCAACACTTTCAGCCGGAATGACAGAAAACTGCGCGGCACCACCGGTGCGGTGACCGTGCTGCACACCCACAACCGTCGGCTGGACTATCACCCGCATGTGCATCTGGTGATGCCATCCGCCGCGTTCGACAACAAACGGCGGCTGTGGCGCAACAAAGACGGCGGGTATCTGTTTGACCACACAGCGCTGGCGAAAGTATTCCGCGCCAAGATGCTGGCGGGCATCAAACAAGCCGGATTGAAACTGCCGGACGCTTATCCCACCAAGTGGGTGGTGGATTGCAAAGCGGTCGGGGGAGGCCGACAGGCTCTGATTTACCTCGGGCGTTATCTGTATCGGGGCGTGATACAGGAGAAAGACATTTTGTCCTGTGACAAGGGTAACGTCACGTTCCGCTACCAAAACAGCCAAACCAGGCAGACTGAAACCCGCACTCTCGGCGGCGTGGCGTTCCTGCGCCTGATTCTGCAACACATTCTGCCCAAAGGTTACCGCCGCGCTCGCAACTTCGGCTTTCTGCACCCCAACAGCAAACTGATCCCGTTGGTGCAACTGTGCAAACGTGTCGTGCTCCCCATACAGCAACCACGCCCGGCGATACGTTGTAAATGTTGTGGCGGGGAAATGAAGATTATCCGCACCCGCATCAAAACATTCAGCCACCGATTACGGTCACTTGCGTCGAACAGGGAGATGGCCATGTAGCGCAACACACACCGCCAACCTGCCGGACTTGGCAGGCAGGGGCGCACTCGCCCTGTATAAGGGTGAAATCAGGTAAAAACGCATCAAGAATGGCAGGTTGAGCAGAACAGGTTGCTGCAATGGCAACCTTTAGCGGCGGAGTTTGGGGTTTGACGCAGAACAGGACCCGATGGCGCCGCACCGATCAGAGAGATATTTCCATAACAAGCAGATTCACAGCAGCCTCACCGGGCTTGTACAACAAACGGTTCAGATTGTGGCTCGCTTCGCGATCACAATCTAACCTTACTCGTTAG
>CAMDAX010000013.1 GCA_945888885.1 Nitrosovibrio sp. Nv4
CCTACTATGATCTGGTAGGGTAGTTTCTGTAAACTATGTTCTCGGATTTTATAGGTTATTTTCTCATTTCTCAAGTCCGCGTGCACACGGATGCCATTTTGCTTGAGATTATCAGTCACTTTTCGGGCATAAACCGCCTGCCCTTCGGAGATATTCAGTACTACTGCCTGCTCCGGCGACAGCCACAAGGGAAGTGCTCCAGCATGGTTTTCGATAAGAATACCGATGAAGCGTTCGAGTGACCCTAGAATCGCCCGGTGCAGCATCACCGGTATCTGACGGGTATTATCCTCGGCTACGTATTCCGCCCCCAATCGCGCCGGCATGGAGAAGTCCAGCTGCAAAGTGCCACATTGCCATACACGACCGATGCTATCCTTGAGTGAAAATTCAATTTTCGGGCCGTAGAATGCACCTTCGCCGGGCTGCAGTCCCCAAATGAGTTTCTTGTGATTCAACGCGGATTCCAGTGCGGCTTCCGCTTTGTCCCACTGTTCTTCTGAGCCCACGCGCTTCTGTGGGCGGGTGGAAAGTTTCACCAGAACCTCATTAAAGCCAAAGTCGGTATAAACCTTCTGCAACAGGTCGATAAATTCTATCACCTCGCCCTGTATCTGCGCCTCAGTACAGAAAATATGTGCATCGTCCTGGGTAAAAGCGCGCACCCGCATGATGCCATGCAGCGCACCGGACGGTTCGTTGCGATGACACGCACCGAACTCCGCCAGTCGCAATGGTAAATCACGGTAGCTCTTTAACCCTTGGTTAAACACCTGGACGTGGCCGGGACAATTCATCGGCTTGACTGCAAAATCGCGCTGCTCTGAATGTGTGGTAAACATGTTCTCGCGAAAGTTTTCCCAATGTCCGGAACGTTCCCACAACCCCTTGTCGAGGACCAGCGGTGTACGAATTTCCAGATAGCCATTGTCACGGAATATCTCTCGCATGTACTGCTCCACCTGTTGCCAGATAGCCCAGCCCTTGGGGTGCCAGAACACCATGCCTGGCGCCTCTTCCTGGATATGGAACAAGTCCAGTTGCCTGCCCAGCTTGCGGTGGTCACGCTTTTCGGCTTCTTCGAGCCGGTGCAGATACGCGTCCTGATCTTCCTTTCTGATCCAGGCTGTGCCATAAATCCGTTGCAGCATTTCATTGCGCGAGTCGCCGCGCCAATATGCGCCCGCCACCTTCATCAGCTTGAACACCTTGAGCTTGGAGGTGGTCGGCACATGCGGGCCACGGCATAAATCGGTAAAATTTCCCTGGGAATAAAGTGACACATCCTCGTCACCGGGAATAGCCTCAATGATTTGCGCTTTATAGTGTTCGCCGTGGTTCTTGAAAAAATTGATCGCTTCGGAGCGCTCCCACACTTTGCGCTCCACTTTCAAATCACGTTTACTGATTTCCGCCATACGTTTTTCAATTGCCGCCAGATCCTCTGTCGTGAACGGGCGTTTGTAAGAGAAATCGTAATAAAAGCCGTCCTCGATCACCGGACCGATAGTGACCTGTGCTTCGGGAAATAATTCCTTCACCGCATGCGCCAGCAAGTGCGCGCCGGAATGACGGATGATTTCCAGCCCCTCGGCATCTTTTTCGGTGATGATCGCCAGATCACAATCAGCTTCAATACAGTAAGACGTATCCATGAGCTTGCCATTGACCTTGCCGGCTAACGCCGCGCGCATCAATCCCGCACCAATTGACGCCGCAACCTCCATCACCGTCACCGGTCGCTCAAATTTACGCTCAGAACCATCTGGCAAACGAACAACTGTCACGGCTTCTTCCTTTGATAAAAAATGGGGATTAAATTATTCCAATTCCATTTCATACGCGACACTTCATCAATATCTTCACTCGCACCTTGCCGTACTATTCGCCTCGAAGGGAGTCCTTCTAGGGGGCATGCTGTCTATGGCGTTCGTTCGTCATCGCCTCATTTCACTTTCGAGCTGGAATTGGAATTACAGGAGGCTTATAAATTCAAAACGAATTTGGGCATAAATTGTATTCTCCCATAGCTCCCGTTGAGGGGCAACCTGATGCACTGGTGGCGCTAAGGGCTACTACATTCCCGGCTCTTGATATACGGCGAAATGATGGCCATAAGCGCACCACACGCGCACTCGGTGACCTTTGTTAATGAGATATCTTCGCCATCCAATCATTAACCGGCTACAGCGCTCCGCACAGCATTGGCTATTTGTTCTGCCCAGTGCTTAACTTTCTGTTCTGACTCACCTTCCACCATCACGCGCACCAGCGGTTCGGTACCTGATGCACGCAGCAGCACGCGTCCACTGCCACCAAAATCATGCTCGGCTGCTACTTGAGCGGCTTTGATCTGCGCACTAATACGAAAATCAAATGCTTTGGTAACCTTTACGTTGATCAGTCGCTGCGGATAAAGCGTAATACCACGCATCAGTCCAGCCAGAGTTTTGCTGGAATCACGCATTGCATACAGCACTTGTAGTGCGGAAATTATACCGTCGCCCGTGGTGTGCTTGTCGATACAAATGATATGGCCAGAACCTTCTCCACCCAACTGCCAACCTTTCTGTTGCAGCAGTTCCAGCACATAACGGTCGCCGACATTAGCGCGGGCAAACGGAATATTCAATTTTCTGAAACCGTTCTCTATCGCGAGATTGGTCATTAATGTGCCCGCCACTCCCCCTTTGAGCAAGTCCCTCTGCTGGCGATGCTTTGCAATGATGTAGACCAACTGGTCGCCATCGTAGATGGTGCCCTTGCTATCAGCCATGACCACGCGGTCACCATCGCCATCCAATGCAATGCCAAGATCGGCGTGATGCTGCCTGACAGCTTTTTGCAAGGTCAGGCTATGAGTCGCACCACATTCGTGATTGATATTGAGGCCATCTGGTTGCACTCCGATGGCAACCACATCTGCACCTAGTTCGTGCAGTACATGACCGGCGATGTGATACGTTGCGCCATGGGCGCAATCGACCACGATACGCAAACCGCGTAGATCGAGATGGTAAGGAAAAGTGCTTTTGCAGAATTCGATGTAGCGTCCTGCCGCGTCGCCAATACGCCGTGCTTTGCCAAGCTGCGCTGAAGGCATGGACTTGATGGGCGCATCCAGTCCCGCTTCTATTTCGTGTTCAGTCGTATCGGGTAGCTTGCTGCCTGCAGCGGAAAAAAACTTGATGCCATTATCTTCAAATGGATTATGCGAAGCCGAAATTACAATGCCTGCCTGTAGCCGCAGTGCGCGGGTGAGATAAGCTACCGCCGGGGTCGGCATGGGTCCGGATAAAAGCACGTCCACTCCAGCGGCAGACAGCCCTGCCTGCAAGGCTGATTCCAGCATATAGCCAGATATGCGCGTATCCTTACCAATCAGCACTGCCGGACGCTCGCCCTTGGACAGGTGCCAATCGGCGGAAGCCAGCACCTTGCCGGCAGAGTAGCCAAGATGCATGATGAAATCCGGGGTGATGGGTATCTCTCCTACCCGCCCGCGTATACCGTCAGTACCAAAATATTTCTTGCTCAATCGGAAATCCACGAAAGGTAAAAAGTAAACAGCATAGCGAGCAGTGATGCTCTACTGCCTTCCATTAATTACGGGTTATTGTTCAACCTAAACCCGGCAGTTGGACGAGGTAGAGTGTGCCGTAAAAATCGTGCAGTCTGCCCTGTAGCGAGCTCACCCAGAAGCTGAAGGCCAAATACTACAAAAAATTACTATCTGTCATGGCGTTAAATTAAAAAATGAGCGGTTAACTGCCGGATTTAGGTTCAATCGCATTATAAACCGCCAGCGCATCTCTAGTCGCCTTTACATCATGCACCCGCAGAATTCTGGCACCCTTGACTGCCGCCAGCAACGCTGCAGCAACGCTGGCATGAATCCGATCACCCACTGCGTGGCCGGTGAGTTTCCCTAACATGGATTTACGCGACAGTCCCGCCAGTACCGGCACACCCATGTCGATAAAATGATCAAGATGGCGCAGCAATTCGAGATTATGTTCCAGCGTTTTACCGAAACCAAACCCCGGATCTATTACCAGTCGCATGAGTGGAATTCCTGCAGCTTGCGCTGCATTCAGACGTCGCTGTAAAAAATCCTTTACTTCTACTACCACATCACCGTACTGGGGATTAGTTTGCATGCTGCGCGGCTCGCCCTGCATATGCATGAGGCATGCCGCCACATTTCCTGCCGCAACAACCTCTAGCGCACCCGGTGCTTGCAGTGCGTTGACATCATTAATCATGACCGCACCAGCCGCTATCGCCGCACTCATTACCTCAGGTTTTGAAGTATCCACCGAAACAGGTATGTTCATGCTGGCCAGAGCTTGTACCACTGGGACGATACGACGCAATTCTTCTGCCATGCCTACCGGGTCGCCGCCAGGGCGGGTGGATTCACCGCCGATGTCCAGTAGGTCGGCTCCTTCTTCCCGCATGCGTGTGGCATGGCAGATGGCGCTTTCGGTCGAGGCATACAGGCCACCATCGAAAAAAGAATCGGGTGTGACATTAATGACCCCCATGATAAGGGGACGATGAAGAGGGAGATTGAATTTGCCGCAATGAAGGAACAAGGGATTTAAGAGTTGGTGAGCAAAAACCAGCGTCTAATGGAAACAAGGTAAGCTTGGCCCACCTTGTTCACTTCTATTCCACCATGACCTACTGATAATCTGCAGCATCTCATTCCAGTTCCATCTCATCAGTGACACTTGGTTGATATCCTCACTCGCGCCCAGCCGTACTATTCGCCCCAAAGGGACTTCCTTTGGGGGATGTACTGTCTGCGGCATTCGTTTGTCATCGCCTCGCTTTACTTTCGAACTGGAGTTGGAATTACACTTCCTGTGCTGGCGTCGCAGCTGCTGCCGGTGCTGCCGGAGGTGTATCGTCCTTCGACGATGGTATAGATTTAGAAGGTTTGGGTGGTCGCGGGGCACGGCCTTCCATGATGTCACCAATCTGGTCAGAATCTATGGTTTCCCATTCCAGAAGGGCTTTAGTCATCGCCTCGATCTTCTCACGGTTTTCTTCGATCAATTTACGTGCCAGAGTGTACTGTTCGTCAACAATACGACGAATCTCCATATCCACCTTTTGCATAGTGGCTTCACTCACATTTTTGTGGGTAGTGACAGATCTGCCGAGAAAAACTTCTCCCTCATTCTCTCCATATACCATTGGCCCAAGAGAATCCGACATGCCCCACTGGGTAACCATGCGCCGTGCCATTTGGGTGGCGCGTTCAAAGTCATTGGACGCACCCGTTGTCATTTGCCCCATGAATATCTCTTCAGCAATACGTCCACCAAACAGTACTGCGATAGTCTGTAGAAGTTCTTCCCGATCCATGCTGAAACGGTCTTCGGTCGGAAGTTGCATCGTCACACCCAGTGCACGTCCGCGCGGAATAATCGTAACTTTATGCACCGGGTCAGTTTTAGGCAGGAGTTGCGCTACCACGGCGTGACCAGATTCATGATAGGCGGTATTACGGCGCTCACGCTCAGGCATTACCATTGAACGCCGTTCAGCGCCCATGAAAATCTTGTCCTTGGCGCGCTCAAAATCTTCCATATCCACCAAACGCTTGTTGCTGCGCGCTGCAAACAACGCCGCCTCATTCACCAAATTGGCAAGATCAGCACCCGACATCCCTGGCGTGCCGCGCGCAATGATGTCTGCACGCACATCAGGTGCGATCGGCACTTTACGCATATGCACGTGGAGTATCTGCTCACGTCCCCGTATATCGGGTAGCGGAACCGTTACCTGCCGGTCGAAACGACCAGGGCGTAATAGTGCCGGGTCAAGCACATCTGGACGGTTGGTAGCGGCGACCACAATCACACCAGCAGATCCCTCAAACCCATCCATTTCCACCAGCAACTGATTCAGTGTTTGTTCGCGCTCATCATTGCCGCCGCCCAACCCTGCACCACGTTGACGACCAACCGCATCAATTTCATCGATAAAGATAATGCAGGGCGCCTGTTTCTTGGCTTGCTCGAACATATCCCGCACGCGCGCAGCGCCCACGCCAACGAACATCTCCACGAAATCTGATCCGGAAATACTGAAGAATGGAACTTTGGCCTCACCTGCGATAGCGCGAGCCAGAAGGGTTTTGCCGGTGCCGGGATTACCCACCATCAGGATGCCGCGAGGGATGCGACCACCAAGCTTCTGGAATTTAGTGGGATCACGCAGGAAGTCAACCAGTTCCGACACTTCTTCTTTCGCTTCCTCGCAGCCGGCAACATCAGCGAAAGTAACAGTGTTGGTAGTCTCATCCAGCATACGTGCCTTGCTCTTGCCAAACGAAAACGCGCCACCACCTCGCCCGCCACCACCCTGCATCTGGCGCATAAAGAAAATCCACACACCAATCAGCAACAGCATTGGGAACCACGAAACAAAAATGTTCATCAGCACTGATGGCTCTTCCTCTGGTTTGGCATCGACAATGACACCAGCCTTGAGCAAGTCGCTTACCATCCAGGGATCAGAGGGTGTGTAGGTGGTAAAGCGTCTACCATCGGCTTTGGTACCTTTCAACGTACGTCCCTCAATGGTTACCTTGACGATTCTGCCCTGCTTCACCTCATCGATGAACTGGGAATACTCCATTGTCGCCTGCCCTGTTGTCTGGCGCGTACTGAACTGGTTGAACACGGTCATCAACACCAGTGCGATCACTAGCCAAATGACCATATTTTTAACGAGATTGTTCAAGATAGCTCCTTGGCTTGCGCCGTCAAAATCCTAGATTAATTAGCATTCTAAACCCATTTCTGGATTTATAACAGAGTGGACTATGCCCGAGACCAGTCTTGTTTCGCTCAACATATGGCCCACTCTACACACACTATTCGCCTAAAGGTGGCGGAACTCTTTCCTGCTTCCCTAGCCCCAGTAAATATATTTCGTTGCTCCGTCCACGAGAAGCCTCCGGTTTACGCGTTAATACTTGTTTGAACATGGCCCGCATAGTACGCAAAAATTGCTCGGAACCGGAACCTTGAAATACTTTGACGAGAAAATTACCGCCAGAGTTCAATCGCCCGGCGCAGAATTCCAGTGCCAGTTCGGCCAGGTACATACTGCGCGCCTGGTCGCTCATGCTTATGCCACTTATATTGGGGGACATATCCGAAATTACAAGATCGACCGGACAGTTGCCCAGACAATTTTCCAGTTCGGCCAGTACCGCCGTCTCCCTGAAGTCTCCCTGGATAAAAATAACACCTGGCAAAGCTGCCATTTCCAGCAGATCGAGAGCGATTACCCTGCCCTTCCCACCAACCTTATCCGCCGCTACCTGTGACCAACCACCTGGTGCCGCACCCAGGTCCACCACAGTCATGCCGGGTCTGAGCAAATGGTCACGCTCAGCGATTTCCATCAATTTATAGGCGGCACGCGAACGATAACCTTCTTTTTTCGCTTGCTTGACGAAAAAATCATTCACGTGCTCTTTCATCCAGGCTTTGCTGGTTTTAGCGCGTTTCATCGCGTAGAATGAAAAATTCTGGAAAATTGCATGTTAGTTCTTACACCTACTCATCGTCACACCTTAAGGGCGCTTGCCCATACCCTCAGCCCGGTTGTCATGATAGGCGAGGCGGGCTTGTCGGAAAACGTTAGTCTTGAACTTGATCGGGCACTCAAAAGCCATGAGCTAATTAAAATCAAGGTATTCAGCAACGAGCGAAAAATAAGAGAACTGCTGCTTGAGGAAATCTGCCAGCGCCTTGAAGCTGCCCCGGTACAACACATCGGCAAAATACTGGTGATTTACCGTCCCAAACCGGAGGAAGTAGAAAAGCCCGCCACCGCCAAATTCCGCAAAAAACGTGAACCACGCCGTGTCAAACGCAGCTTTCAGGCTTGATGCATTACTCCGGGTATCATTCCAATTCCAGCTCGAAAGTGAAACCAGGAAACATCTTTTATGGGCACCGCAGTATTGTGACGAAATTCGGATTTCAGCGACGACTTAAACTCAGATAATTTACTGGACGGATCTTCGAGGCAACACAAGTGCTGGCGGTCAGTTTGCAGCCACTTTCTCCACTTGCCCGGTGCCCATAGACCAGGCTACAAACTTCTCCCAACCGATAAAACTGTCTCGCAGCTCGCTTTATCATCTCGGGTTCCAATCAATGAATTATCTGGGCTAAATATATTTCACATCAAGAATCTCGTACTCCCGCACCCCACTCGGGGCAAACACTTCCGCCACGTCACCGGGATACTTGCCGATCAGGGCACGGGAGATTGGAGAGCTGATGGAGATCTTTCTCTGTTTGATATCGGCTTCATCGTCACCCACAATCTGGTATGTCACCACTGTACCACTGGCCATATCTTCCAGATCGATGGTGGCACCAAACACACAGGCGCCATCGGCATCGAGCAGCGCCGGATTGATAATCTGAGCATTAGAAAGCTTGCCTTCCAGTTCGGCAATTCGTCCCTCGACAAAACTCTGCCGCTCCTTGGCGGCATCGTATTCGGCGTTCTCGGAAAGGTCGCCGTGAGCGCGAGCTTCTGCGATGGCAGCGATCACAGCATGACGCTGCACGGTTTTCATTTCGTGCAATTCGGTACGCAGCTTTTCTGCGCCAATCACTGTCAATGGAACTGTACCCATGGTCTACCCTCTCATATTCAATTTCATCTCGCGATTATCGGCAAGGAGACAACAAAACTTGCTCCGGCAGGATTAAAAGCCACCCCTAAGGCCGGGAAGTGTCCAGTCTTACAGCGTTGCACCAAACGATAAACGCTCTTCGCTACGCTTATACCCGGCCGCGTCCAGTTGTGCATGCAACCCTTGCAAACTATAAGCTTGTAATTCCTGCATGCTCGCCATGCCGATACAGGCAGCACGCGCACCCGCCAGCGTAGTGTAATACGTTACCCGTGCCTGCAGCACAGCGTTGCGAATCGAGTATGAATCCTGGATCGCGCTACGCTTATCTTCCACGGTATTTATGATGAGATTCATCTCGCCATTCTTGATCATGTCCACAATGTGTGGACGCCCTTCTGTTACCTTGTTTACCGGAGTTACCGCCAGTCCTGCTCCGGCCAGCACTGTCGCGGTACCACGAGTAGCATAAAGGGCGAATCCCAATTTCGCAAGATTGCGGGCAATTTCCACCACACGCGGCTTGTCAGACTGGCGTACGCTGATGAACACCTTACCTGCAGCGGGTAACTTCACACCTGCAGCCAGTTGCGATTTGACGAATGCCTCAGCAAAATTTTTCCCTACACCCATTACTTCGCCGGTTGATTTCATTTCGGGTCCGAGTATGGTGTCCACGCCAGGAAATTTTATGAAAGGAAACACGGCCTCCTTTACCGAGTAATAAGGGGGAACCACTTCTCTGGTTACGCCCTGGTCGGCGAGCGTCACGCCAGCCATGCAGCGCGCGGCAATTTTTGCCAGCTGTAGCCCGGTAGCTTTAGATACGAAAGGTACAGTGCGCGATGCTCTGGGGTTTACCTCCAGCACATACACGGTGTCGCCCTGAATAGCGAACTGCACGTTCATTAATCCCACCACTTTGAGCGCACGCGCCATCATTTCGGTTTGCCGCCGCAACTCATCCTGCATAGTGGGCGACAGACTGAAAGGTGGTAGCGAACAAGCTGAATCTCCCGAGTGAACGCCGGCCTGTTCAATATGCTCCATGATGCCGCCGATCAGCACAGCCTCGCCATCGCAGATCGCATCCACATCTACTTCAATGGCATCATTTAAAAAACGATCCAGCAGCACCGGCGAGTCATTTGATACTTTTACGGCCTCACGCATATAGCGTTCCAGGTCGCGTTGCTCATGGACAATTTCCATAGCACGCCCACCCAGTACATAGCTGGGACGCACTACCAGTGGGTAACCGATTTCATTGGCAGCGGCAAAAGCAGCTTCAGGGTTACGCGCCGTGCGGTTGGGTGGCTGTCTTAATCCAAGCTGCTGCAGCATTTTCTGAAAACGCTCGCGATCTTCAGCACAATCGATCATGTCTGGACTGGTACCGATAATGGGCACCCCATTGGCAGCGAGATCGCGCGCCAGCTTCAATGGTGTCTGCCCGCCATATTGCACAATCACACCAAAAGGCTTTTCCACTGCGACGATTTCGAGTACATCCTCCAGCGTCAGCGGCTCAAAATACAGTCGGTCGGAAGTATCGTAGTCGGTTGACACTGTTTCCGGATTACAGTTGACCATGATGGTCTCGAAACCATCCTTACGCAAAGCCAGTGCGGCATGGACACAGCAGTAATCAAATTCAATACCTTGGCCGATGCGGTTGGGTCCACCGCCCAGCACCATGATTTTTTTTCTATCGGTAGGCAGCGCCTCACACTCTTCTTCGTAAGTGGAATACATGTAAGCAGTGCCGGTAGCAAACTCGGCAGCGCAGGTATCCACGCGCTTATATACCGGACGCAAGTTGAGCTGATGGCGTCTGGCACGCACCGCAGTCTGTTTTGTGTTTAGCAGCTTCGCCAGCCGCAGATCGGAAAAACCGCTACGCTTCAGTTTGCGTAGTGTGTCCAGATCAAGCGTGTCCAAGGTCTTGCCAGTGAGTGCC
Organism: Nitrosovibrio sp. Nv4; assembly: GCA_945888885.1. GTDB lineage: Bacteria > Pseudomonadota > Gammaproteobacteria > Burkholderiales > Nitrosomonadaceae > VFJL01. The sequence continues at coordinate 10,641 of CAMDAX010000013.1, forward strand.
TGTTCCTGTTTCACCAGGTCTTCAATCTGCGACAGAAACCAGGGGTCAATATGTGTGAGATTATGGATTACATCGAATGTCATACCGCAGCGAAATGCATCAGCCACATACCAGATGCGCTCGGGACCAGGGTCACCTAATTCGATTTCGATGGTGTCAATATCGGTAGTTTTTTCGTCCAGACCGTCGACACCGGTTTCCAGTCCACGCAAAGCTTTCTGCAGTGATTCCTGGAAAGTACGCCCGATGGCCATGACTTCACCTACTGATTTCATCTGGGTAGTAAGACGATCATCAGCCTGGGGAAATTTCTCGAAAGCAAAACGCGGCACCTTGGTAACAACATAATCTATGGTCGGCTCGAATGAAGCCGGCGTCATGCCACCGGTAATATCGTTCCTGAGTTCATCCAGCGTATAACCCACTGCGAGCTTGGTCGCAACCCTGGCAATGGGAAAACCGGTTGCTTTCGACGCCAGGGCGGAGGAACGTGATACCCGTGGATTCATTTCAATCACCAGCATGCGGCCGTCTTGTGGATTGATGGCAAACTGCACATTGGAACCACCGGTTTCCACGCCAATCTCACGCAGCACCGCGATCGATGCATTACGCATGATCTGGTATTCCCTATCGGTCAGCGTTTGCGCCGGAGCAACGGTGATGGAATCGCCGGTATGCACACCCATCGGGTCGAGATTCTCGATAGTACAGATGATGATACAGTTGTCCTGCTTGTCGCGCACCACCTCCATCTCGAATTCTTTCCAGCCGATTACAGATTCTTCGATCAGCAGTTCCTTGGTAGGTGAGGCTTCTAATCCACGCTCGCAAATATCAAGAAATTCCCTGCGATTATAGGCGATGCCGCCGCCGCTGCCGCCCATGGTGAATGACGGACGGATGATAGCGGGATAACCCACCATCGCCTGTACCTGCAGCGCCTCCTCAAGGCTATGAGCAATGGCGGAGCGTGCCGAAGCCAGCCCGATTCTGGTCATGGCCTGCTTGAATTTTTCCCGGTCTTCGGCCTTGTCTATGGCCTCACGTGATGCACCAATCAATTCCACACCGTATTTCTTCAGCACACCATGCTTGGCCAGGTCAAGAGCACAGTTCAGTGCCGTCTGTCCGCCCATGGTTGGCAACAGCGCATCGGGGCGTTCGATTGCAATGATTTTCTCTAACATCGGCCAGGTAATCGGCTCGATATAAGTAGCGTCAGCCATTTCCGGATCGGTCATGATGGTAGCAGGATTGGAATTCACCAAAATGACGCGATAGCCCTCCTCACGCAACGCCTTGCAGGCCTGCGCGCCGGAATAATCGAATTCGCACGCCTGCCCAATGATAATGGGCCCTGCGCCAATGATCAGGACGGATTTTATGTCGGTACGTTTAGGCATATTTTTCTAACTACACTGACCACGAAGAAACCGGGAGGCTACCTAAACTTTCTCTGCACTCGCCTCTTCCCTGCAGTCAAAGCTGGTTTTTATGATTCTCCATCATATGGATAAATCGATCGAACAGATAGTCCATGTCATGCGGTCCCGGGCTTGCCTCGGGATGTCCCTGAAAACAGAACGCCTGCCGGTCGGTCAACTCGAACCCTTGCAGACTGTTATCAAACAACGATACATGCGTGACGCGCGCATTCTTTGGCAGCGTGTTGATATCCACTGCGAAGCTGTGATTTTGACTGGAAATCATCACTCGCCCAGTATCCAGATCCTGTACCGGATGGTTGGCGCCATGATGGCCAAACTTCATCTTGACGGTTCTGGCACCACTCGCCAGTCCCAGCAACTGATGCCCCAGGCAAATGCCAAAAATTGGTATCTCTTTATCAAGCAACTCTCTGATGGCGGCAATGGCGTAATCACAAGGCTCCGGATCACCCGGCCCATTGGAGAGAAACACACCATCGGGCTGCAAGGCCAGAACCTCGTCGGCAGATGTCTGTGCGGGAAGCACCGTAACCTTGCAGCCACGCTGCGCAAGTTTGCGCAGAATATTGCTCTTGATGCCGAAATCGAATGCGGCAACATGAAATTGAGGGTGCTCCTGCGTTGGATAGCTACGCCCCAGCGCCCATTCACCTTCGCTCCATGAGTAAGGCTGGTCGCAGCTCACCACTGCGGCAAGATCCATTCCGGCAAGGCCGGGGAATTCCCTGGCGCGCCTCAATGCTTCTGCTTCATCAATGTGGCCTGCCATGAGACAGCCAGCCTGCGCACCCTTCTCCCGCAGGAGACGCGTGAGCTTGCGTGTGTCGATATCCGCAATCGCCACCACACCCTGCTCCTTAAGGTATTCCGGCAAAGTCTGAGTTTGCCGCCAATTACTGGAGAGTCGTGGCAGATCCCGGATCACTAGCCCAGCAGCATATACCTTGTTGACCCTGCCAGATTCGGCATCATCCTGATTGATGCCAGTGTTGCCAATGTGTGGGTAAGTAAGTGTGACGATCTGCCGACAGTAGGAAGGGTCGGTGAGAATTTCCTGGTAACCGGTCATGGCGGTGTTAAACACCACCTCACCCGTACTGCCTCCTTCTACCCCGATAGAACTGCCGCGAAAAATGGTGCCGTCAGCGAAAGCGAGGACGGCGGGCGGGCGTTGTAACACGGGGAGCTCCTTGAGTGCTGGCCAGATGTGGAAAGCGGGATAGGCTAGCGCCCATCCCGCTTTGCCGGACTTGTGGAATCATACGCGAAAAAGACATGGGCTTCAATGCGGCTGCAGTTGTCAAAAATTATGCCAGAGCAGCCAGGAGACGCAACACGCTGCCCCGTTATGTTTAGAGACACTCTTGAATCGCTAGCGCAGACCTAACGCAGACCGAGTACGTCCTGCATATCAAATAAACCGTTTCGCTTATCTGCAAGGAAACGTGCGGCGCGTAATGCGCCCACTGCAAACGTTGCGCGGCTATTGGCTTTGTGGGAAATTTCAATACGCTCACCGGTGCCGGCGAACATTACCGTGTGATCGCCGACGATATCCCCGCCACGCACGGTGGCGAAACCGATAGTGGCAGGTAACCGTTCGCCGGTAACACCCTGGCGTCCGTACACAGCAACTTCCGCAAGATTTCTGCCCAGCGTTTGTGCCACTATTTCGCCCATGTGCAATGAGGTACCGGAAGGCGCATCCACTTTGTGACGATGGTGCGCTTCGATGATTTCGATATCATAACCTTCGTTCAGCACTCTGGCCGCCATTTCCAGAAGCTTGAAAGTAACGTTCACACCCACGCTCATGTTGGGGGCAAACACGATGGCGATATCTTTTGCTGCCATCTTGAGTTCTTCTTTTTGTTCTGCCGAAAAGCCGGTAGTGCCAATCACCATTTTTACACCTTTGGCGCGGCACACCGCGAGATGCGCGAGCGTTCCTTCAGGGCAGGTGAAATCAATCAGCACATCGCTACCAGGAAGCGCGGCCGCGAAATCGTCAGTGACGGCAACGCCGCAAGTTATCCCGATCAACTCTCCGGCATCCTTCCCGAGATAAAGACTACCGCTCCGCTCCAGAGCCGCTGACAGCCACATGTCCGGTGCCTGGGCGACAGCCTCCAACAGGGTGCGCCCCATACGGCCCGAACTTCCAGCAATGGTGATATTCAATTTTGTCATTTTCCTATGAGGTACCCTGTAGTCTATTTACCCAGCACTCTGTCGAACAGGCCTTTTTTCTCTTTCGGCCTACTTGCTCCTCTCTCGCCGAACAGGTCTCTTTCCCCTTTTGGCTGATCCGCTTCCATAGAATCGGCGCCGCCAGATGAAAAAGATTGCAGCGTAGGACTTAAGAAAATAGGTATTATTGCTAATTTCAAACTATCTACAGCGCTGGACGAGGCAGATGGCTGCGTAGCACTGGGCACCGCCGGTTGCGGCAAAGCTGCCGTATCGTACCTTTTCTCGACAACCGGTTCCACTTTTTTAGCGCCTGCAACTTCAGGTTGAAGTTGAGGTTGAGGTGGAATCTGCCCAGAACCAGGCGCCACTGGTTGCGGCGAAGCTGCTAGCGCACGCTTTTGCTCGATAACAGACGCGGCAATCACCGCCGCTTTGGGCAGGGTCACAGCAAGCGAAGGCCGAAGCTGGCCCTCGGTGTGCGTCATCCTGTCATCTTCAAAGAATACCGTAATCCGTTGCTGTTCGATCAGCCTGCCTGCCTGCTCGAGGCGGTAAACATAATCCCAGCGATTGCCGTGAAAAGCATCGCTGATCATTGGCGAGCCAAGCACAAAACGCACCTGCGCCCTGGTCATGCCGGACTTTAGCTTTTCCATCATTTCATGGGTGACAACATTACCTTGCTGGATATCGATTTTATAGGGCAGCGATGGGATGGACGAACATCCGGCAAGCAGTAGCAACACATGCAACGTGAATATTTTTGCGCGCATTGCGGCAGTATGTGTTTTCAAAACAAACCCAGCACTATATGATACAACAAATAATTTAAACTCGGCGGACACAACCATGACCATGAGAAAACCAAACGACCTAAAAAACATGGGCCTCAAGGCCACGCTACCACGACTGAGAATACTTGGCCTGTTCGAGAGTAGCACGGTGCGGCATCTGTCGGCGGAAGATGTTTACAAAACACTGATTAATGATGGTGAAGATATCGGCCTTGCTACGGTCTATCGGGTGCTGACACAGTTTGAGCAGGCAGGGTTGCTGGAACGTCAGCATTTTGAAAGCGGCAAGGCGGTATTCGAACTCAGTAGCGTCGACCACCACGACCACTTGGTGTGCCTGCAATGTGGCCGGGTAGAAGAATTCTATGATGCAGAAATCGAGAAACGCCAGACCAGAATCGCCAGAGAGCGCGGCTTTACCATCCATGAGCACTCATTGTCACTCTATGCAGATTGTATCAAAACAGCTTGTCCCTATCGAAAAGTGTAAGGAGAGCAGAGGGGGAAAACTAAAAATCTTAATTTATCCCCTATACCCGTTCCTCACTGCCTGTTGTCCAACTGATGGGTGTACTTTTTCCGTGGCGCAAAGATAATGAGTGAGCGTCCACTAATCAATCAAACAACGCCTCGACAAACTCCCGCGCATCAAACGGTCGCAAATCATCCACGCCTTCGCCCACGCCGAGAAAACGAATCGGCAATGGCAGGCTTTGTTGGCGTTGTCTGGCGATGGCGGCGATTACGCCACCCTTGGCGGTACCATCAAGTTTGGTGAGTATCAGGCCGGTGACGCCGAGCGCGTCATCGAAGGCCTGCACTTGATTGACTGCATTCTGGCCGGTATTGGCGTCCAGCACCAGCAGCACTTCATGCGGCGCTCCTGGCTCGGCTTTGGCGATAACGCGCTTGACCTTTTTGATTTCCTCCATCAGGTGCAACTGGGTGGCGAGGCGCCCGGCGGTGTCCGCCAGCACAATGTCTATGCCACGCGCTTTGGCGGCGTTGATTGCGTCAAATATCACCGCCGCCGGATCGCCTTTCTGCTGGCCGCTGCTGTCCTGGGCAATGACAGCAACATTGTTGCGCTCGCCCCAGGCCATGAGCTGTTCGCGCGCGGCGGCACGAAAAGTGTCACCGGCAGCAAGCAGCACCGATTTTCCCTGAGACTGAAAATATTTGGCGAGCTTGCCGATGGAAGTGGTTTTGCCTGCACCATTCACACCCGTCAACATGATGATGAAGGGCTTGCTGGTATCGGTGTCAAGCGGCTGTGCCAGTGGCGCGAGCAAGTCGATCAAGGCTTCTTGCAATGCGCCTTTCAGTTGCGCCGCATCGGTCAGGTTGTTGCGTTTGACTTGCCCGCGCAGCTCATCCAGCAGCCAGGCAGTCGCATGCACCCCGGTATCGGCAGTGAGCAGTATGGTTTCCAGTTCCTCGTAGAGCGCTGCATCTATCTTGCCGCCGCTGAACAGACCCGATAGCTGCTTGCCCATGTTCTCCCGCGTGCGCGCGAGGCCCTGCCTGACCTTGGCCGCCCAGTTGGCAGACATGGCCTCGGCAGGGGCGGAGTTATTTTTGGGCTTGAAGAAACTTAACATTCTGGTAGGCTGTCACACCCCTTGATTTACAAGACGCGATTTTATTCTGTTTACCCAAGCTTAGGTTATTAAAAAATGAGATCTGATTACCGCGCCTCTGTTCTTTCTCCCAGTCTGCAGGTTGCCGTAATGGCACTGGCCTTTCTGGTTATGCCATTTTCATCTGTGGCTTTCGCCAATCCGCATGAATACGCGCTTGCCAACGGCCTTAGACTGATCGTCAAGGAGGACCATCGGTCGCCGGTAGTGATCTCGCAAATCTGGTACAAGGCAGGCAGCATTGATGAACTGAACGGCACCACCGGGGTTGCTCATGTACTGGAACACATGATGTTCAAAGGTACAAAAAAAATCCCTGGCGGCGAATTCTCCAAGCGTATCGCTGCAGCAGGTGGACGCGAGAATGCATTTACCGGCCGCGATTACACCGCCTATTTCCAGCAGCTGCACAAGTCCAAACTGCCACTGGCGATGGAACTGGAGTCCGACCGGATGCGCAATCTGATCCTGACGAAAGAAGAATTCGCCAAAGAGATCCAGGTGGTAATGGAAGAGCGGCGACTACGCACTGATGACAAACCTCAGGCGTTGGTACACGAGAAAATGATGGCTGCTGCCTATCAATCGCACCCCTATCAACGCCCGATCATCGGCTGGATGAATGACCTGGAGAACATGAGTGCGCACGATGCAAAGGAATGGTATGACCGCTGGTACGCGCCCAACAATGCTGTTCTGGTAGTGGTCGGCGATGTTGACCCGAAGGAAGTGTTTGCCTTGGCGAAAAAATATTATGGCGAGATCAAACCACGTCCGCTGGTGCCTTTGACCTTGCGCAAACCGCAAGCTGAACCAGCGCAACTCGGGATCAAGCGGCTGACGGTTAAAGCACCGGCAAAACTGCCTTATCTGGCAATGGGCTACCATGCGCCGGTGTTGCGCGACGCCAACGCTGACTGGGAACCCTATGCGCTGGAAATGCTGGTGGGGGTGCTGGATGGCAACGAATCCGCACGGCTCAACAAGGAACTGGTGCGCGAGCGCCGCATCGCCACTTCGGCAGGTGCAGGCTACGATTCCACTGCGCGCGGCCCCGGCATGTTCTATCTCTACGGCACCCCCAGTGAAGGAAAAACCACAGCGGAACTGGAAGCCGCCTTGCGCAGTGAAATGGAAAAGCTCCTGCTTGATGGCGTAACCGAAGAAGAACTTGCACGCGTCAAGGCACAGGTGGTAGCCAGTCACGTATTCAAGCTCGACTCGATGTTTTATCAGGCGATGCAGCTTGGTCAACTGGAAAGTGTCGGACTGTCTTACCGTGACGCGGATACGATGGTGAAGAAACTGCAGGCCGTCACCACCGAACAGGTGCGCGACGTAGCAAGAAAATATGTGCAGGATGACAGCCTGACCGTAGCAGTGCTCGATCCACAACCACTGCACTAGTGTCCGGTTAAAAATCAAATAGAATCATTTGGTTATTGGGTTGTGGTGTAATGATTCTGCTGGTATTGGGCTGCAAGGCGCATGAAATAGGGGTTTTCTCGAAAACAGAGACCGACAATATCTGTAGCAAAGTGTAGAGCGAGGCATTGAGATGGAGCTCCTTTTTGACGATAGCGATCAGCACATAGGTGGAAACAGCGCACCAGATTTGCGTCTTCACCGCGTTCTCGCTCGTGCCCGGAAAGCGCTTGATGCGCAGGTGTTGCTTGATCCATTTAAAGAACAACTCCACTTGCCAACGACTCTTGTACAACGCGGCAATGGTCAATGGCGGCAGTGTCGTGTTGTTGGTCAGAAACACCGGCGTCTTGCCCGAATCGGGATCTTTGAATCGGATGCGCCGCAAATGCTCTGGGTAGTCCTTGGGCACGTAAAACCCGTCGAGTCGAATCGCCTGATCGCAGATCACACCGGTGCTTCGGTCGGTCCTGGTCGAGTAAACCCGATGGGCATCCATGCCGCGTTTGGCCCGAGTCACAAAGAACGCGCCGGCCTGATGTATCTTGAAGAGCCGGTAGAAGTCCACGTAACCCCGGTCCATCACATAGAACGCCCCTGCTTCGATGGGCAAGATGTCGAGCACTTTGACGTCGCTCATCTTGCCGTCGCTGATGTGAATGAAGGCCGGAATTGCGCCGCGCAAGTCCAGCAGCGTGTGCATCTTCACCGCCGCCTTGGTAGTACGAAACGGCGCCCAATTGAACAGGCTCAAACACAGGTCGATGGTGGTAGAGTCCAGCGCGTAGACCGTCGCATCGAGTTCCAGTCCGGTTGGCTCTGCAGTGTAGAGGCTCCGAGCTCGCACGATCAAGCGCATCGCAAGCGCATGATAAATGTGCCAGTCCCGCTGGTTCAGAGCATCCGAGAGAGTCGATCGTGCGGGTATGCCGCTCAAGCCCATATGAAACAGCTTGGATTGATTGGACGCCAAGCAGACCTCGATGTCGCGCAAAGACTCGCGCCATGTCAATTGCGAGAACGCCATCACGCGAAACAGATCGGCGCAATCCAAGGTGCGCACCCCCGCATCGCCGCCATGATGGTCGATGATGCGCCCAAAGGTCTTCCACGGCACATACTCCATGACTTGCGCAAACAACGTCTTGCCCACGTTCATACTGCACTCCAGGTTTGTCAAACCCGGAATGATCGCAAATGTGCCATATAAAATTCAAATCGTGGACACCCATGAATCGCTTAAAATCCTTGTCAGTGCTGGCGTTGCTGCCGGTGCGTCTCAATTTAACCGGACACTAGTGATATGACTCAGTCTCTTAAACTACCCGGTGAGAGGGGTACCTAAATACTAGTCCTGGTTAGCCGGTTAGGTTGCTAATGATTCATCCATCTTCATACATACCGCCTCTTTAAAAGATCGGCAACCGATTGATCCAACCGGTCTGCTCTCCTGACCTCCTCAAATCTAGCCATTAAATCCTCTGGGCGGAGGCGATTTTTTTCAGAACCACTAAAGTCATGGACCACCCGTCCCCGGTGTAGCATGACCAAACGATTCCCAAGATCAACCGCCTGCTGCATCGAGTGCGTCACCATGAAGGTGGTCAGTCGATTCTCTGAAACAATCCTCTCCGTAATTCTGATCACCTGGTCAGCACTCTTAGGATCCAGTGCCGCGGTATGCTCATCTAACAATAATAGCTTTGGCTTTAACCATGTCGCCATGAGCAGGGTTAATGCCTGCCTCTGACCGCCTGAAAGACTCCCAATAATATTATCGAGTCGATCCTCTAGCCCCATCCCGAGGGTCTTGATCGTATCAATAATTTGATTACGAAGATCCTTATTTAAGACCCGTCCAAACCCCCTCGGGAGACCTCGATAGGCGGCAAGGGATAGATTCTCAGCGATTGATAGGTTCGGGGCCGTTCCACTAAAAGGATTTTGAAAGACGCGTCCTATGAATTTTGCACGTTTATACTCTTGCCAGTGAGTGACATCATTGCCATCGATCCAGATCGAACCCTGGTCAACGGTGAATCCCCCCGCAATTGCATTCAAGAGGGTCGACTTGCCAGAGCCATTGGTCCCGATGACCGTGACAAACTCCCCCTCCTCGATCGATAGCGTGATCCCCTGCAATGACTTGACCTGATTGATGGTCCCAGGGTTAAATGTCTTGTAGATATCTTTAATCTCAAGCATTTTATTGTGTGGCAATGGAACGTGACTTTAACTTCTTAATTAAAGTCGGAAGGATGAGTGCGGCAAATACAAAGCATGCAGTGATGAGCTTCAAGTCATTCGGGTCTAGACCGAGCCTAAGTGCAACAGCAACTAATAGCCTGAATAGAACGGCCCCGAAGATGGCTCCGGTCAGCAAATGACCCAGACGCTTTGTACCGATCAATGACTCTCCGATGATAACGCTCGCAAGACCCCATACAAGCATCCCAATCCCCATCTGAACATCAGCAAATCCTTGATACTGACAGAGCAATGCCCCCGACACGGCGACCAGTCCATTCGATATCGCGAGTCCAAAGATCTTCATGGTCCCATCATTAATACCTAATGCCCTGACCATCTGGGAATTGTCACCGGTCGCCCTCATTGCGGTACCGATATTCGTGTTAAAGAAGATGAATAACAGAAGAGAGACCGTCACCACGATCGAGAACGTGATCAGCAGAATCGAAAAGTCATGGACCGGTACCTCATGACCGATCAGCATGAATGTCTTAACCCCTCCAAATAAAGAGGAATTTAAATCGTCTGCCCAGTCTGTGAAGGTGAACGAGTTCATGAGAGGGATATTGCTCCTTCCCATGATATGCAAGTTAACCGAGTAGAGAGCCGTCATGGTTAAGATGCCAGACAGCAGTCCATTAACATTAAACTTGGTATGAATGATTCCCGTGGTTGCACCCGCAACCGACCCTGCAAGTAATGCTGCGAGGGTTGCGATAACGGGATTCACTCCACTCACCAGGAGGACCGATGCAACAGCTGCACCGAGTGTGATACTCCCTTCAGCGGTCATGTCCGGAAAGTCATAAATTCTGAAGCTGATAAAGACACCGATCGCGAGAAGTGCGAGGATGATCCCGATGGTGAGTGCACCCAGGAGCAGGCTCATTGAGATCCCTCCATAATGAGCGGTGAGAACCAGCATGCACCCCGCTTGAAATTACTTTGATCTAACCGTGTCGGGTCCTGATCATCGCATAACAGATGCAGCAGGCCCGATGCAGAACCGGTCTCGAATAAGGTACGGACCGTCTTATTGAGATCGATCAGACCCTTCTGAATCGGCACATAACTAAATGGAACGGCGTGGACATGCCCCAGATGACTTCCGTCTCCACCTAATGGTCTCAGGAAGGGCATTAAAGAGATCGAGGTACGATCTTTATGTGAGATCACACCGCATGCAATGACAAGAGAACCTGCATCCAGTCGTTCAGCCGAGAATGATAGCCAGTCCCGCATCGCTGGGAATCCGAATGGGGCATCCAGTTGGGACTGATTGGCGGGTGATCGGTGTAGGCTTGCCCCGATTAGACCGGCAGACTCAGCCACAATGACCATGCACGCCATCGGAGTGCCGACTCGATCTAGAATGGTATTTGAGAGGTCTTCGAGGGAGATTATTTTATCAATGATCCGGGGCTCGAACCTCATTAATTGACTAAACTCTCCCTGACAGATTAACCCATAAAGGACTTGCAACTCTGGGGTGTAGTCCTCATCTGAAATCAAGAAGTCACAGATACTAGATCCATCACCGGCTTGATACGCGGTCACCCCTGAGATGGATAAAAATTCACCGAACCGGTTCTGACACTCCTTAAAGCTGTGTCCAAATGCCCCCAATCCTAATGCCATGACCGAGTCTGGTACCGAGAGTGTGTTGCTATCCCTCTCAGTGAACAGACATCCCTCAAGGAGTGTCGGATCACCGAGTAACCGACAGACCATCTCACTCCCATCCTCACCCATTTGAAAGGTTTCAAAAGAGGTCGACTCCGAGGAGAAGGTATCCCCCTGAGAGATGCTTTTAAGGTTCAGGGTCTCATCATGACTCTCTGATGAGAGATCGAAACCCCCTATCTTTAAAATCTTCTCGATACGGTCCGGGGGGTTCTCAAGACCAAAATAACCATCAATCTCTTTTAACTTCTGTTTGAACGAGACCAGGACCCTGAGCCCGATCGAGCTCAGATAATGTACCCCTGCAAGGTTAATGATGATCCTGTGGTGACCCTGACGTAGCAGCTCATCCAGTGCATCCGTTAGATGTCCTGCCCAGTACCCATCCAGTCTGCCGACCGTGGTCACGATGATGGTATTGCCGCGTTTTTGGCTGGAGATTTCCATAGGATGAGGATTAGTTCAAGACGCGGATCGCGCCCTCAAGTAAACTTTTAGGGAATGTAATCCCTAGTCTCTTAGCGACTGAATCATTCAGAATCACCTTCTTTACAGCGACCTCTTGGAATGGAATCTTATCAGGAGACTCTCCCGAGAGGACTCGACTCGCAACAAGACCACCCGCATAACCGGCCTCATACCATCCAAGTCCCACCGCTGCGATGGCACCATGCTTGATAAATTCAGGATCATTAATGATGAGTGGCAGATGGGAGTCATTAGCAGCCTTCACCACCGCATCGATCCCCTGTAGGACCGTATTGTCCCCCGTAATCCAGATCGCCTGTGCACCACGCTGAGATAGCGTCTGGGCCGCCAACAGAATCTCGCTGCTTGACGTGATTGTGACCTCTTCTAACTTAATACCAGAACGGTTAAATATCACACGTGCAACCTCGATCACTTTCCGTGAGTTTGCTTCTGAGCTGTTATAAACAGTCCCAACCGATTTCACTCTGGGGATTAATTGAGTAATGAACCGGACTGTATCCTCTACCGGTGGGAAGGAGCTCACCCCGGTAATGTTTTTTAGATGATCATTCGCAGACTTACCAGCACCAGCCGCAACTGGATCATAGACATAGGTGAACACGACCGGTTTATTTTTTGCCATTGAACTGGCACCGGTCAGGACGGGTGTGGACAGCGTCACAATCAAGTCTAGACTCTGGTTGTCATAATTCTGGATCAGCATCGGAATATTTGATATCTCTCCCTGTGCATGAGTCTTGACGACTTCGAGTGATGACCCCTCCTTATAGCCATTCTTATCTAGACCTTCGATCAGACCCTTCATCGCCAGATCGGCCCCCTCCTCTGGGGAGAAGTAGACGATTCCAATTTTTTTCTTGGGCCGTGTCACGACAGCGGTCGGAGTGGTCGTGAATGCTCTCTGGTGATGGATACCCGAGTCATCGATGTAGACGGTGGCCTGCTCCAGCATATCGGGTGAGATCTTCCAGTGATCGCGAAGTCCTTTAAGGGCAGTCAAATTGATCGTTCTCTTGAGTGGGACCTGTGTAGAGGTCGGCGTGTTTGCGATATCGGCCCCATTTAAAACACTCGCTGCCAGATCACCGAGATCCTGTCCGACCGTATAAAAATCCGCCCCTATATCGAATAGAGAGCCCTTCTTCGAGTTTGTGGGGATGATTGAAAAGACAGGGATATGACCCGCCTTCGCGGCCGCAATAACGGTATCTGCTGCTGTACTGACCAGGACATCACCGGTCATGAAGATCGCATCAACCCCCCTCGCAACTAAAGACTGAGCGGCCTCACCCACCCCCGAGGTGTTTTCTACGGTCGCCTCAAACAAGATGATACCGAGCTCTTTACAGGCCTTACGGGTATCCTCTGTATAGATCTGAGAGTTAATCTCTGCGCTGTGCCAGACGATACCAATGCTCCGCAATTTCTTATTGGCCTCGAGTGCAAACTTCAGGGCAGTAATGACGGGGACTTGGGTACTCATCCCGGTCATGTGGGGTGGGTGCTCATTCGGGCTCTTGGAGCTGACCCCTACACCGGAGGATGAAGCATCCGTCACAACACCATAAATATGCTTAACCTTTCCCTGCTTATTCGCATTTGCAATCGATTGTAGTGAGGGTGTGCTGATCGAGATAACCAGATCCAATGATCCATTCGTCACCTGGAGTGCGATATCACTTGCAGTGGGAAGATCACCCTGAGCATTAAACTGAGTGAGTGTCATGGTCTTGCCATCGATGAATCCATTCTTAGCGAGGCTATCGATGACGCCACGTGCACCTTCATCAAGCGCCGCGACCGAGGCATGCTGGACGATGGCAACACTTGGAATTCCTATATCTAGGGATCTATGGCCGCTATTATCCAGTGCCAAGAGAGCGGTACTGATGAGGGTTATCAACGAGATTGCCAGAAAGAATGGCCTCACTTCATTGATAACACAGTTTAGAAGTTTCATAGAGACTGCCGTTCAGACGGGGGGGTGATTTCAGTCAGTTCAGATGAGTCGGATGATGATGGGTCAATTGAACTCATTATTCCGGATAGAGATTTTCTTATTTAGACTTATACCTGGTATGCCGCCCTCTCTTGAATCAGACCGAAAAACACCCTTGATGTGCCCATCTTGCAGAGTTGATGTGCCAAAAAATTCAGAAGAACGCTGCGCATGCCTCTGGCTCTCCGGAACCATGATCTTTTCCTTGGTGGCATATTCAATCATGTCCAAGAGGGAAGATTTACCGGAGTTGTTTCGGCCAATGATCAAATTCATCGGCTTTATAACTTCAAAACCCTGTGGGTTCTCGCCAAAACACTTGAAGTTTTTGACCTTGATCGAGAAGTCTGAGAAGTCTGAGAATCCAGCCATTTTAAGCGTACTACCTATTCATGTGAGCAATCCAGCGGGATCGCGAATCGAGCGGCACCCCGAGAAAATTGAGATGCAAGCAGTGTAGTGTAGTGTAATTTCCTAGGGAAACACCGATTAAATGAGTTTTTAGCCATGGATGCGGGTTTGAATGAGCTCTCAGATTTAATTTATGCGAGCAAGCCATTTGTTCTTAATCAACCGTGCCGCTTGGCTCGGTTTTTTTCCTTTCCATCTATTTTCGGGGGCCT
>CAMDAX010000014.1 GCA_945888885.1 Nitrosovibrio sp. Nv4
TAATGATAATCCGCGTAGGTTTCAGATAGCCTGCTGCTCCCTGGATGAACAGATTATTAGCCTCTGATCCGCCACTGCAGAAAACCACTTGTTCCGGCTGTACACCAACTGAATCCGCTACTTGTCCGCGTGCCCGGTTTACTGCTCGACGTGCTGTCATACCGTGGAGATGGCGACTGGAAGGATTGCCGAACTCTTCCTGAAAATATGGCAGCATCGCATCCAGCACAGCATCATCCACCGCAGTGGTGGCGTTATGGTCGAAATATATCTGTATCATTTTGTTCATTTTTATCAACTAGCGTTGATCCTGCAAGATCTGGATTTAATCCAGATGGCTTGCATTCATCATTTTCAGGTAAGCAGCGATTACGCCGAGAATGTTTCTCTCGGTTGCTTGCGCGCCCGCAGATCTTGCAACACTGCGACATTTTTCACTTTTGGGCTCGTTACCAGTTGCTCCAGCGTGACTAGAGATAGATAGTCCCGTATCTTGGTGTTGAGATTGGTCCACAGATCATGGGTCATACAGCGCTGATCATTGTGACAATTTTCTTTACCCTTGCATTGAGTTGCATCAATCGGCTCATCTACGGCAAGAATAATGTCAGCCACCGACACTTTACTCATTGGCCTCACTAAATGGTAACCGCCACCAGGGCCACGGACACTACTCACTAATTTATTGCGCCGTAGTTTTCCAAATAACTGCTCCAAATAAGATAGAGAAATTCTCTGGCGCTCGCTGATGCCCGCCAAGGTTACTGGCCCCTGATCACTATGCAGAGCCAGATCAATCATCGCGGTTACTGCAAAACGCCCCTTAGTCGTCAATCGCATTTTTGCTCCCCATTAGAATCAATATTCAAGCTAATAATTATTCTTAGACCACTTACGAAAATACCTGACAATTTTGATCAAGTATATAAAACCCTATTTATTCAGTCAACTAATTTGTTTGAATAATTTGGATCAGTCTTCTTGCTGCGCTTATCGCCGCTTCTCCAGAGCACTCAGGATTCCACGCAATATATTTACTTCTTCTTTTTCTAATCGGGCACGGGCAAATAGGCGACGCATGCGCTGCAGCAATCGTTTTGGTTCCTGTGGATCCAGGAAACCGCTACCAATCATACTTTGTTCCAGATGACGGAGGAATAATTCAATTTCATCGAAACTGGCCGGCGTGGTCATTGACTGTGGAAGATGCTCAATTTTCGGTAGCGCCATGCGTAATTCGTATGCCATCACTTGTACCGCGCTGGCGAGATTGAGAGAGGAGTAATCCGGGTTGGTCGGAATATGCACAATGATTTGGCACTTACTCACTTCAATCGTGGTGAGACCGGACATTTCCGTTCCGAAAACCAGCGCCACTGGATATTGCCGCGCATGGGCGCACAATTCCTGTGCACCCTGACGCGAATCAAATACATCATGCGAGAGATCTCGCGGACGTGCAGTGATTGCTGCCGCTAGCACCGTACCACTAAGGGCTTCATCAAGGCTGGTACAAATCCTGGCGGTGTTGAGTACATCCCATGCACCGACGGCACGCGCTTCTGCTTCTTTGTCGGGAAACGATTTTGGATTTACCAGAAAGAGTGCATCCAGCCCCATCGTTTTCATTGCCCGCGCTGCCGCGCCAATGTTCCCGGAATGGCTGGTATGGCTTAACACGATACGGACATTAGCAAGCGGACAAAGGGGATTCATATTAAAATCCTAGTATTATTTAATTCCGAATCCAGAAAATGCATCCTATGCTCACCATTGCAGTAAAAGCTGCACGCCGCGCTGGCGGTATTATCAATCATGCCGCGCAGAATCTCGATTTGCTGCACGTCTCGCGCAAGGCACACAATGATTTTGTCAGTGAAGTGGATGGCGCGGCGGAAGATGCCATCATCAGGATGTTGCTGGATGCTTATCCTAGCCATACAATTCTAGCAGAAGAGAGCGGTGCTCGCGGTGACCAGGATAGGTCAGAATACCAGTGGATCATTGATCCGCTCGATGGCACCACTAATTTTCTGCACGGCTTCCCGCAGTACTCGGTTTCAATTGCACTGATGCACAAAGGCATACTGACTCAGGCAGTGGTGTACGACCCGTTCAGCAATGAATTATTCACTGCCAGTCGCGGACGTGGTGCCTATCTCAACGACCACCGTCTGCGTGTAAGCAAGCGTACTCAACTTGCTGACTGCCTGATTGGTACCGGCTTCCCGTTTCGTGAGTTCTCTCACGTGGATGCTTACCTTGCCATGCTCAAGGACATCATGCCCAGAACTTCGGGTATCCGCCGCCCCGGTTCCGCTGCACTGGATCTGGCGTATGTTGCTGCCGGACGTTGTGATGGCTTTTGGGAACTTGGATTGGCACCGTGGGACATGGCTGCAGGCTGTCTACTTATCACCGAAGCGGGTGGGTTGGTAGGTGACTTGGAAGGCAACGCTACATATCTGAAGAGCGGACACATCGTCGCGGGCAATCCGAAAATATTCGGGCAACTGTTACAGGTGATTGCGCCACATTTGACGAAAGCACTGAAAGCCTGATTCACTGGGGTAGGTGGTACACCGTAGACATTTCGGTGAATTGGCCATGGCTCTTCGTCTTTAACCCGAAGCTTCAGAACGCACCGACAGTGGCTTCAGCCCAACTCTCTTCAGTGAATCCAGAATTAGCATGACGGTGATACCGACACCTATTGCGCAGCCGATGATTACTGGACGCATCGCGCCAAAGTGAAATACCTCACGGATGGGGGCGATTAAAAGTGTCGCTGCGAGTAGCGCCATTGTCGCTGCGAACATGCGCCAGAATGCACGGTTTGGACGCAGCAGCGCGGAGACGATAGAGGTACCGAAGGAACGATTGGCAATGATCAGGCTGAAACTGGAAATAACAAGAGCCATAAATGTCGCGGCGCGGACCTCAGTTTCGGGCACCCCCATATGCAGCAGGCTGATAAAGAATATGCCTACAGCGCAAAGCATACAAACACCCTGAAGCATGCTGAAGATTATGAGACTAGCGGAGAAAAGCGGTGCCTTTTGTTCGCGCGGTGGACGCAGCATGATGTCGCTTTCTTCCGTCTCCGCCTCGAATACGATTGAGCAAACCGGATTAATGATCAGCTCAAGGAAAGCAATGTGAACCGGCATAAAAATGACAGGCAAACCGAACAGCAACGGCAGCAAGGATAGGCCGGCAACAGGTACATGAACGGCTAGAACGAAGGTCATAGCCTTGCGTAGGTTGTCATAGATGCGGCGCCCCAGCCGGACTGCCCGGACGATGGAGCCGAAATCATCGTCAAGCAAGACGAGTGCGGAAGCTTCACGTGCAACGTCTGTTCCACGACCACCCATGGCGATACCGATGTGAGCCGCTTTCAATGAAGGCGCATCGTTGACGCCGTCTCCCGTCATTGCAACCACCTCTCCATTGGCTTTGAAAGCGTTGACGATGCGCAATTTCTGTTCCGGCATGATGCGTGCAAATATCGTGGCGTGTGCGATACGCTGCCGTAGCTCTTCGTCCGTCATGCTGTGTAGATCATCCCCCGTAACCACGTTGCCCACGGTGTCAACCCCCGCCTGTTTTGCGATGGCAAGGGCAGTGTCCGGATAGTCACCGGTGATCATCACCACCTTGATGCCCGCTTTACGGCATTCCTGTATGGCATCTGCAACAGCCGGACGTAGCGGGTCGGCAAGGCCGGCCAGACCGATAAATTCAAACTCGAAATCATGTTGTGTGCCGGGCCAGGCATCTCCCGCAAATGTTGCCTTCGCAACGCCGAGGACGCGCATCCCGCGGACAGCCATTTTCCTGGCTGCGTGGTGTACCTCGGCACGATGCTCTGGGCTCAAGTGGCACAGATCGGCAATGGCTTCGGGCGCGCCCTTGCAGGCAATGACGTATTGTTCGCGGTCTTGTGCCTTCCACACATGCGACATCGCAAGCATCCCGGGGCTGAGGCCGTATTCATGCGCCAGCATCCAGTGGTCATGTAGGTGCTCGGTACCGGCGAGATGACTTTTGCCGAGCTGCTGGAATGCTTTCTCCATTGGATCAAACGGATCGGTTTCGCTTGCGAGAATCCCGAACTCAAGCAGCGCATGGAATGATTCAGGAAGTTCCACTTGCTCTGCGGTCCAGACCATTCCATTGACCGCGAGCTCGGCAATTGACATGCGATTGAAGGTCAGCGTACCCGTCTTATCTGCGCATAACACTGTGGCGGAACCAAGCGTCTCGATGGTAGCGGCACGGCGTGTCAATACCTGCTGCTGCGAAATCCGCCACGCTCCCATAGCCATAAATACCGTCAGAATCAACGGGAACTCCTGCGGAAGTAACGCCATCGCGAGCGTGATGCCGGCTAAAGCTGCATCGAGCCAATTATTGTAGGTGTAGCCATAGAGCAAGGCCACGATGACACTTAAGATGAGGCCGGCAATTGAGAAGATACGAACGAGGTGGCGCATTTGCGCATGTAGCGGTGTAGGTTCATCCTTGATTATGCCAAGCACCTTGCCGATTTTGCCAATCTCGCTGTCGGTACCGGTGGCATAGACCTCTGCCACCCCTTGGCCGCGCACGATCACCGTGCCCGAGAAGACGAACGGAAGATCATCGCCGCCAGGGTGCGTTACAGGCTGCGATTTGTTATATGCAATCTTGCTGACAGGGATCGGCTCTCCTGTCAGCAGAGACTCATTGGCTTGCAATTCGTTGGCTGACAAAAGACGGGCATCGGCTGGTACGCGGTCACCTTCAGCGAGAAGAATGACATCACCACAAACCACCTCGCGACCAGCGATGCGTTTACGTTCCCCGTCGCGCAGTACCAGCGCACGTGGGCTGGTAAGATCACGCAGCGTCTCGAGCACCCTCTCTGTACGTCTCTCCTGAGTAATGGTGATGGCAATAGTGATAACGACAAATGCGAGCAGCATCAGCGCTTCATCGAGACTCCCAAGTACAAGGTAGATGATCCCCGCTGTGACGAGGAGTTGGAACATCGGCTCCCGTACAACCTCAAGTGCTATGCGCAAGATCGTGCGGCGATCCGACTGCGGCAGCTCGTTGTAACCATCATGGCGAAGCCGCTCACCGGCATCCCGGTCGGACAAACCAAGGGCGGGCAAGTTTATAGCATCCGGGGAAATCGGGATTGTTTTATCGGCCATGATCGGATACCTTATCCGGCAAGCACAGAAAAACAGAGTGCATGCTCCAGCATTCGTTTTATCCATCCGGGTTCAATACGTGATCTCGGATAGGAGAAGGAGATTACTATATCTACCATGAATATCATGCATCGTATCCGTATCTATCATATCGTACAGGCGTTCCTGGCGGTTTTATCCTTTGTAACAGGCGAACTCGGGGTAATTCACGCTTGGCTTGGCTATGGTGTGGCGGTAGTTATCGTATTTCGATTGTTCTGGGTACTGAGCGGAGAGCGACAACTTGGCTTAACGCGCTTTCATCCCATATTTACGGGACTGACAGTGGGTAATTTCATGGCTCACCCGGCTATAAGCAAGACTCTGATACTGGGGATTGCATTGTCTCTGATTGGCGCCACAGTAACAGGGGTTGCTCTGGATCGAGGTAAGACTTTTGGAGTTGCGACCATTGCTGCCGAAGTAATCGCACCAGCCTATGCCGATGGGGACGATAAAAAGTATGCGAAACGAAAGTATGAGCGGGAGCACAGAGATGAACAGGATGGTTTTGTCGAGGAAGCTCACGAAGCCTTATCTAACCTGATGATATTTTTCGTGGTTATGCATGCCGCGTATATGACTCTGTTCAGGTGGCCGTTAGCGAGGTTCATGCTGTTTATTTACAGGGATGGGTCGGATAGAACCAGCTAACTGAGGATTATGTGCGCAGGCACGATTGGGGCGGCGTCTGGATGATGTCTACGGTGCAATCGTTGGCTGCATCAGGCTACTTTCAGGTTTCGACATTGGCATAAACTTAATAGAGTTCGTATTTATCTGCAGCATCGTGGATGTTGTTAAAATCAACATACCTTTGAATGTCACCAAATAACCAAACGGAATGAATATCATGAGCGTTGAACAATTAAATACTGATTACGGTATCACCAGCCAGCTCAGATTTGTCGAGGGCAAGGGGGGATTCCCTTTCATTGAAATCAGAAGTGCCAAAGCCAGCGCTTTAATCTCCATTTATGCGGGACAGGTACTTTCTTTCCGTCCGGCTGGCGAAGCTGATGACCTGATGTTCCTCAGCGAGAAGGCTTATTACCAGGCAGGCAAAGCGATTAAGGGTGGAGTGCCGATTTGCTGGCCGTGGTTCGGTGCAGATCCGGAAGGGTTGGGCCGCCCAGCGCATGGTTTTGTACGCAATCGCCTATGGAGCGTAGTGGCGACTGAAATAACTGCTGATGGCGACATCAAGGTTACGCTGGGGCTAATGGATACCCCCGAAACCCGTGCTATTTGGCCGAAATCCTTTATCCTGAGGCTGGAAATTACGATTGGGAGCTCGCTAAATCTGGAATTAGTCACGCGCAACATGGGTACGCAGACATTTCCTGTGACACAAGCATTTCATACCTACTTCAAAGTTGGGGATATCAGTCAGGTAAACGTAGTGGGGCTGGAGGGCACCGACTACATCGACAAGACCAGCAATAGTGCACAAAAACACCAGACCGGTGCAGTAACGATTGCTACAGAGGTTGATCGTATCTATCTCGGTGTTCAGGGTAAGCTGGTGATTGACGATGCTGCCATGAAGCGCCGTATCCAGATCGCATCCAGAGGCAGCAAAACTGCCGTGGTATGGAACCCATGGGAAAAAATTTCGGCGGAGATGGGCGACTTGCAGGACGATGATTACCGGCACCTACTCTGTGTTGAAACTAGCAACGCCGCTACAGATGTGGTGGAGGTTGCACCCCAAAGCGAGTTCCGACTGGTGGCGAACTATCGTGTGGAACAAGTTTGAGCACAAGTAAATAAAGTAATCATTTCCGCACCGGGCGTAGTTTTATCCATCGCGAATTTTCCACTTACTATACTCATGCCCAGCCAGCATACCCCTATGATGCAGCAATAGCCGAAACAAACAGCGCTAGCATGATGATTAGAAATTGAGTTTTCGAGTGCTTGTCTAAAATTCGTGGTGTGGTGGTATGCTCTTGAAACCCGCATTAATGCTGGGGCATTGTTGGGATTTTAGACGGCCTCTAATGTAGGCCAAAACGCTTAAGCACATCTTCTTTGCACCAGAGTTTTGCCTGTCATGTAACATGTATCCTTTTCATGTACAGGAGTTCGCAGTTGTTAGTTCTGATTGATGAAAGTGGTGATGCAGGCTTCAAACTCGCTCGCGGCTCCACACGACACTTCGTAGTTGCGATGGTCATTTTCGATGATTCTAAAGAGGCCGAACGAACCAGTGAAATTATTGGAATAGCGCGTCGTGACCTTCGTATTAAACCCGAATTCAAATTCAATAAGTGCTCCGCCCAGGTGAAGGATGGTTTTTTCTGGGCAGTCGCATCGTGTAAGTTTTCAGTGCGTGCGCTTGTAGTGGACAAGCATAAAATTTACAGCGAAAACCTGCGCGAAAACAAAGATCTCTTTTATAACTTCTTCATTAAATCCTTGCTGCAGCATGACAACGATGCGCTGGTTGGCGCGAGGATAAAGATTGACGGCAGCGGTGATCGGGCATTCAAGCGCGAACTGGGTGCCTACCTCAGACGCGAATCGAAATCCTGGAAAATTGCAAACGTGAAGTTTTCCGAGTCACACCGGGACAGTCTTATTCAGCTTGCCGATATGGTGGTTGGTGCTATCGCACGATCATACCGGCAGGATGATCGAAGCGATCATGACCGCTGGCGAAAGATGCTCAGTGGCAAGATACAAAATGTTTTGGATTTTAAGTAGAGAGGGTGATGAAATCGCCCTTGCGCCCTAGACTGGAGATTACCAGCCAAGCTCACCATACGGTGACGATTCGGAACGCAAGGACTAGGTGCACGAACATTAGCAAAAATATACCAAAAAGTAAACACTTTGTTTAACCTAAAAACCGTAGTTGAAGCCGCTCAAATTGACTGGAATCCATATAGATAGTGGCTTTCGAAGGCTTCGATGGCCTTTCCAAACAGGTGGGGTTATAAAAAAACAGCACGGGCAGGCTGAAAGCATTGCCATTACTTGCTTCCAGCCGATTCATGGCAAGTTCGGAGCAGTTGGCATTGCTTGTCACAAACACATGCCAGTATTGGGTTGCAGCTGTTTTCCCCGTAAATACCAACTGCGTTTTTAGGTTCAATGGAGTCGCTCTTGCGCAAAGGCTGGTGTCAAGGACGCCCACATTTACGACCTGCGAGCCAAGTCACTCACCGATGCAAAACGCCAAGGATTTAATGCTCAAACACTGGTAGGACACACCAGCGAGGCCATGATCAATCGCTATATTCGCCTGCGCGAGATTCCGCAAGCAGAAGGGCCGAAATTGGCAGGAATATTAGACAACCGTTAGACAATTATACAATATGAATATAAAAAACAAAGAGTTAAACCATACTCCGATGATGCAGCAATATCTGCGCATCAAGGCGCAACATCCAGATATGCTCATGTTTTATCGCATGGGGGATTTTTACGAACTATTCTTCGATGACGCGGAAAAGGCTGCCAGGTTGCTTGACATCACTCTGACTCGACGTGGTGCGTCAGGAGGGGAGCCGATCAAGATGGCTGGTGTGCCTTATCATGCTGTCGAACAGTATCTGGTGAAGCTCGTCAGGTTGGGCGAGTCAGTGGCCATCTGTGAACAGATTGGCGACCCGGCCACTGCCAAAGGACCAGTGGAGCGCAGGGTCACACGCATCATCACACCAGGAACGCTGACTGATGCTGCGTTGCTGGAAGGAAAGCGTGATTGCGTGCTGCTGGCATTGGTTTTGCACGAATCTACGCTAGGGCTGGCATGGCTTAATCTGGCGGCGGGGAAATTCTACATAATGGAGACCGCACCGAATAATCTGGTGAGCGAGTTGGAGCGCCTGAAACCTGCCGAAATTCTGTTGCCCGAGTTGCTGGATACCTCTATTGCATTTAATGGTGTGAACGCACTAAAAAATTTAAGCTTGAAGCGTTTACCGGTATGGCAGTTTGATGTTGATACCGCTATTCGTAATCTCACCCGGCAATTCGGAACTCGCGATCTTTCCGGTTTCGGCTGCGACAGCCTGCAGCTATCGTTAGGTGCAGCGGGTGCGCTGCTGGAATATGCCAAGCTCACGCAAGGAGCAGGTATCGCTCACGTCAAGTCGCTGCAAGTTGAGCGGGGTAGTGCTTACGTGCGGATGGATGCTGCCACTCGCCGCAATCTGGAAATTTCAGAAACCATACACGGTGAAACATCGCCCACATTGCTGTCGTTACTCGACACCTGCTCAACCAATATGGGTAGTCGCTTGCTACGACACTGGCTGCATCATCCGCTACGCGACCATGCTGCGGTTCAGCAGCGTCTCAATGGTGTGTCGGCTCTGATCGGAGAGGCTGGATTGGGGCCATATCTTGCAGCGCGCGAACATTTCAGGCGCGTGGCTGACATTGAGCGTATTACTGCTCGCATTGCACTCAGATCCGCACGTCCACGGGATTTGTCGGGTTTGCGGGATAGC
This sequence comes from Nitrosovibrio sp. Nv4, assembly GCA_945888885.1. Lineage (GTDB taxonomy): Bacteria > Pseudomonadota > Gammaproteobacteria > Burkholderiales > Nitrosomonadaceae > VFJL01. The sequence goes on from CAMDAX010000014.1 coordinate 9,707, forward strand.
CTGAAACGCTTGCCTGATGTCATCGTTGCAATTGCCAGTTGCACCAGCGAACATATTGCCGCACTGGCGCAAGCTATGGCGCCGGATACTGCACTTGTCAACCTGTTGGAGAGATCCCTGCGTGAAGAGCCTGGCGTTGTGCTGCGCGAAGGTGGAGTGATTGCCGACGGTTATGACGCTGAGCTGGACGGATTGCGTGCGATACAGAATAACGGTGGTGAATTTCTGTTGCAACTGGAAGCACGGGAAAGGGTACGTACGGGTATTGCCAGTCTCAAGGTGGAGTATAACCGGGTGCATGGTTTTTATATTGAAGTCAGCCATGCCCATAGCGAGAAAATTCCTGACGATTACCGCCGACGGCAGACTCTGAAGAATGCCGAGCGTTATATTACGCCGGAACTAAAAACATTCGAGGACAAAGCTCTGTCCGCACAGGAGCGTGCGCTGGCGCGTGAGAAGTTTTTGTATGAGGCGTTGTTGGATGCACTTCCGCCATTCATTGATTATTTGCAGCGGGCTGCGCGGGGTATTGCCGAACTGGACGTGCTGGCTACTCTCGCTGAGCGTGCGTTGGCGCTCGATTACACCATGCCAGTTTTTACCGATGCAGCGGTGATCGAAATCGAGGCGGGTCGTCACCCGGTGGTAGAGAATCAAGTGGAGAACTTCATAGCCAACGATGTGCGGCTTGGTGCTTGTGACAATGGCGAGCGACAAATGCTTATCATCACCGGCCCCAATATGGGGGGGAAATCCACCTACATGCGGCAGGTTGCGCTGATCGCATTACTCGCGCATTGCGGTAGCTTTATTCCCGCTAAAAGTGTGTGCCTCGGTCCGCTAGACCAGATTTTTACCCGCATTGGTGCATCCGATGATCTTGCCGGTGGGCGCTCTACTTTCATGGTGGAGATGACCGAAGCCGCTAATATTTTGCACAACGCCAGCGCACAAAGTCTGGTATTGATGGATGAAGTGGGGCGGGGTACGTCCACGTTCGACGGCTTGGCACTGGCGTTTGCAATTGCCCGGTATCTACTGGAGAGGAACCGAAGCTACACGCTGTTTGCCACCCATTATTTTGAACTGACAAGACTTGCGGAAGAATTCAGACAGGCAGCTAACGTGCATCTGGACGCGGTGGAGCACAAACACCATATCGTATTTTTGCACGCGGTCAATGAGGGACCCGCCAGCCAAAGCTACGGTTTGCAAGTCGCGGCACTGGCCGGTGTGCCAGAGCAGGCAATTAAGGTTGCGAAAAAATACCTACTGAAACTGGAGCAAGAGAGTGTAAACAGGAATCCGCAGCGGGATTTGTTTTCAGCGGGTCCTGTCGACGAAGTAGACTTCCCGCAGGAACATCCAGTCCTTGCGTTGTTGCGCACAATCATACCAGACGAATTAAGTCCGAAAGAGGCATTGGAGCAACTCTACGTTCTGAAGAAAGTGGTGGAGAAAAAGTAGAGCAGGTAAAGAGCTTGCTCTACTCTTAAGGGCAGAGTCGAATCAAGGAAAATTAATGCTCATGGCCGTGCGGACCGTGGACATGACCATGGGAGAGTTCCTCGGCAGTGGCAGGACGCACCCCGGTAACCGTACAATCAAAACGCAGGGTCATCCCAGCCAGCGGATGGTTTCCATCCACGACCACCTTGTCTTCGGCAATGTCGGTGACGGTGAAGAGTAAAATGTCATCGGAACCTTCCGTGCCACCCTCAAACTGCATGCCGACTGCTATGCTATCGGGAAACGCATCACGCGGCTCCACTCGTACCAATTCGCTGTCGTATTCACCGAAGGTATTCTCCGGCTCCATGAAAACCGAGCAGGTGTGACCTACCTCCATGTTATGTAGTGCTTCTTCCACCATTGGGAAAATACCATCGTAGCCACCGTGCAAATAACTGATCGGGGAATCGGCTTTCTCCAGGATTTTGCCAGTCGAGTCCGATAATTCATAATTGAGAGATACTATGGTGTCCTTGATAATGCGCATGTTGTTTCCGTTTGTAGGTTGTTGAATACGAAATCAGGTTCCAGAAGTTTCTGGCTGGCCGAATTTCCAAGTCAGGTCAGCACTATTTTATCAGTAGTAAATTTTGGCGTCATCACAAATGGCGCATTAAACCACTACTCCCAAACTTGAGGCGGTAATTGTTATCAGGCCCAGCATGGGACTGGGCTCCATGCGGCAAGCGAGTTTGGAGGCACCGTGGAGGGGTGCCGCAAATATGGCTCCTTCACGGCGGACATTTTATCATCAGCTTTCTAATGGGGGCAAAACTACGGCGATGTACGCTTGACGCACCATGTTGTTGCAATGCCATGATATGTCCAGCCGTCGGATATCCTTTGTGTCGGTCAAAGCCATAGTGCGGGAATTCCTGGTGTAGTAGCAGCATTTCAGCATCGCGCGCAGTCTTGGCCAGGATCGAAGCAGCAGAAATCTCCGGCACCAGACTGTCGCCCCTGATTATAGCGCGCACTGGCAGGCTCAGGTGGGGGCTGTGAGTTCCGTCCACCAGCACCTCATCGGGAGTAAATGATAGATTTTCGACTGCCCGTTTCATGGCCAGCAAGCTTGCTTGTAGAATATTTATCTGGTCAATTTCATAAACGGATGCAGAAGCAATGGCCCACGCCATTGAATGCGTTTTGATGGCGACTGCTAGCCTATTGCGGTTTTTTTCACTGAGTTTCTTGGAATCTGCCAAACCTTCGATTTTGTAAGCAGGATCAAGCACTACACAAGCGGCAAATACCGGCCCTGCCAGCGGCCCTCTACCAGCCTCATCCACGCCACAGATCCAGTTGAATTTACCGGCTGGCATTTCTCTTGATCTCCAGCTTCAGATGCATATGCGTGGATTGCTGCTGGGCAAAGGCTGTTGGGTTGGCTGTGTGATTCCTTAGATACTCCGCATCGTGCACATTAATTCGGCCTCGGTAGCAAGCTGACCCGCTACTTCTGCGCGGGCAGAATATTTCCAGATTCCTCTTGCTTGTCGAGTGATGGCTACCTTGAGCAGCAACTGATCACCTGGCTGCACCGGTTTCTTGAAGCGGGCACCGTCTATCCCGACAAAATAATAAATTGAGTTGTTGTCAGCCTTTAAACCTGCAGTTTTGAGTGTCAAGATCGCTGCGGCCTGTGCCAGCGCTTCGATGATTAGCACGCCTGGCATAACCGGATGATGGGGAAAATGCCCAACAAAAAAAGGCTCATTAATGGTCACATTTTTGAGAGCGACTATGTCCTTGCCTGATTCGCAGGAAAGTACCCGGTCTATCAGTAAGAAGGGATAGCGGTGAGGCAGATATTCCAGGATTTCATGAATATTCATGGAACTCATATTTTCCCCTTTTAGATTTTCATTTTCTTTTTCATGGTTACTTGTCAGCCAGTGCTTTGATGACCTTATCGGTAATATCTATACGCTGACTCCGGTAAACCGAATCCTGTAACTGTAGAATCAGGTCGTATTTCTCCGCTTCCGCGATGGCTTGAATAACTTTACTGGCGTTCAACTGGATCGTAGCAAATTCATCATTCTGCCGCAGACTCAGATCTTCCCGCATCTGCCGTTGCGCACGCTGATATTCACGATTGAGATTGGCAAGTTCACGCTCTTTGCTGCGGCGGTCTGTTTCCGGCAGAGCCATGCCCTCTTTTTCCAGTTGCTCCTGTAGCACTTTCACCTGCGCCGCCATTTTCTTGAGTTCCTGGTCGCGCGGCATAAATTCCTTTTCTATCTTTTTCTGCGCCCGCACAGCTGGTGCTGATTCGATCAGAACCCTCTCGGTATTGACTATGCCAATCTTGATTTCGCTCGCATAGCCACTGAAGGGAGTGCCTGCAGATGCAATTATCATGCACGCAGCGGTTAAAATTTGCCGACATTGGGCTTTCTGCTTCAATTTTCTCTCCTGGTTGATTATTCTCAAATTTAGAACGTCTGTCCAAATTGAAACTGGAATCGTTGTATGCTATCACCTGGCTGAGCATTCAGTGGTTGTGCGATGCTGACTTTTAGCGGCCCCATCGGGGAAATCCACATAACAGCGACCCCGGTAGAGTAACGCATTCCTTCTGCCGTCGGCCTCTGTCCACCAGGACCATATACTGTACCAGCATCCAGGAATAGGCTCAGGCGTACCGATCTGTCATTTCTCATACCGGGCAGTGGGAACATTAGCTCCGCACTGCCAACGATGCGCGTGTTACCACCTAGCGCCCTGCCCGGATTCTTGGGGTTTGGTAAGCCTGTTATAGTGTCAAGCGGGCCCGCGTCACGCGGACCCAGCGAACTAATATAATAACCGCGCACCGAGGTGTTGCCGCCAGCAAAGAAATTCTTGAAGAAAGCCAGCGGTTGTCCATTATAACCATTGCCGTGTCCGGCTTCACCATGCAGCATCAGGGTGAAATCCTTTGAAATGGGGAAAAACCACTTGAGAGCGTAGCTTGCCTTATAGTATTGGAGATCCCCGCCCGGCACACCTGCTTCGAGAAACACTCGATGGGTGGTGCCGCTGGTAGTCCAGATGGCGCTGTCACGCCCGTCACGCGCCCAGCTTAGCGTCACCGGAAGATTAAGGGTGACCTTCCCAAAATCGCGCACAAAATCTTTGTTACGCTGAACATTACCTACCGATATTATATCCGTCTGCTCTGCACCCAGGCCAATTGCGATGGTGTCGTTTTCATTAACCGGGATACCGAAACGCACACCAGCGCCGATGGTGGCGGTATTAAAGGCACCTACCCCTAATAATTGACTGGTATTAAGGCGGCGGTTGTAAATATCAAACCCAGCACTTACCCCATTCTTGGTGAAATAAGGATCGGTGAACGACAATGAGTATACTTTATTAATATTGCCGGTACTGACCTGAAGACTGACGTTTTTCCCGCTACCAAATATATTATCCTGGGCAACGGAGGCGGTCAGTATCAGACCCTGTTGCTGGGCATAGCCGGCTCCAAACATTACTGCACCAGTAGGCTTCTCTTTGATATCGACATTAATGTCGATTTGATCGGTGGTACCTGGAACTGGCGGTGTTTCCACATTGACAGCATTGAAAAAATTCAACCTGTCTACACGTATTTTAGATTGTGCAATTTTAGAGGTCGAATACCAGCCACCTTCGAATTGGCGCATCTCTCGGCGTATTACTTCATCGCGAGTGCGCTCGTTGCCGGTTATATTGATGCGCCTCACGTAAACCCGGCGACCCGGATCGATAAAAAAAGTGAATCCTACTTGTCTTTTCTCCTTATCCACTTCCGGTGCTGCATTAACATTGGCAAACGCATAGCCATCATTGCCCAGTCGGTCGGTGATGAGTTTGACGGATTCAGTCAGTTTCTCGCGAGCGAACACTTCACCGGGCGCAATTTTAATGAGTTTGCGCAATTCCGCTTCCAGCGATAACATTTCACCGGCCAGCTTGATCTCAGAAACTGTATAGTTGGGACCCTCAGTAATATTTATTGTGATATAAATATCCTGCATATCTGGTGTGATTGACACTTGGGTAGAATCAATGCTGAGTTCCAGATAGCCGCGATTGAGATAGTAAGAGCGTAGAGTTTCCAGATCGGCACCCAATTTCTGTTTCGAATACTGATCATCTTTGGTAAACCAGGTCAATAGACCAGGAGTTCTGAGCACAAATAAGCCTAGCAGTTCCTTTTCCTTGAAAGCGTTATTGCCGATAATATTTATCTTGCGAATCTTGGCAACATTACCTTCGTCTATGTCAAAGTTGATGGCTACGCGATTACGTTCAAGCGGTGTGGTAGTGGTGGTGATTTTTACTGCGTACATGCCGTGACTTATATACTGCTGCTTCAATTCTTGCTCGGCTTTTTCCAGCAGCGAGCGATCAAAGATACGTGACTCCGTCAGACCTGCCTGCTTTAAACCGTCCTTTAGTTTGCCCTTTTCGAATTCTTTGCCGCCAGCAATGTTGATCTGCGCAATGGCCGGGCGTTCTTCCACCACCACAAGCAGGACACCGTTATCCGACTCCAGTCGCACATCCTTGAAAAAGCCGGTGGCATAAAGAGCCTTGATTGCCGCTGCGGCCTTCTCGTCATCCAGTATGTCGCCCACCTTTATCGGTAGATAACTGAACACTGTACCCGCTTCAGTGCGTTGTATGCCATCCACTCGGATATCCTTGACTACGAATGGCTCGATTGCCCATAAAATTGAAGAATAGAAAGCGATGGCAAGTGCAGCGAGGTACCTGATTTTCATTTTTAACCGGAGATAAGCCGACTGATGTCGTTGTACATGGCAAAAGCCATTAGAGCAAACAACAGCGCCATTCCCACCTGCTGACCAATCCCCATGGTTTTTTCAGAAAGCGGACTACCTTTGACGATTTCGATCACATAATACATCAGATGCCCCCCATCTAGAATTGGGACGGGTAGAAGGTTCAGCACTCCCAAACTGATACTGATAAGCGCAAGAAACCCCAGATACGGCGCAAGTCCCATCTGTGCCGACTGCCCGGCGTAATCGGCGATGGTAATGGGTCCACTGACGTTTTTCCACGACACTTCTCCTATCAGCATTTTCCCCAGCATTCGTAGCGTAAACACAGATGTTTCCCAAGTTCTATCCACTGCCTTGATCAAGGCAGTACCCAGCGGATAACTGGTTTTTACTAGCAGTCCTTCCAGTTCGGCAGGATCGATTTTTGGACCAACGCCGACCTTGCCAATTTTCTCGCCTTTTTCAGTAACCGTATCAGGAGTGACGTTAATATTGAGGATGGAGCTGCCACGGCGGATTTGCAGTATCAGTAACTCTCCCGGTTTGGAGCGCACCTGCCGCACCAGCTCTTCCCAGCTTGCAATTTTCTCTCCGTTTACGGCCAGAATTTCATCATTTTCCAGTAGGCCAGCGCGGCTGCCTGCGCCGTCCGGTGTTACCTGAGCAATAACAGGCTTCATTGCAGGCTGATAACTATTCAGACCGATTTTCTTCAGAAAATCTCCATCCAGGTCATCAGTATGAAAGTTGCTTAAATCAAGGTTCCGCCAATTTATTTCCCCACGTTGATTGAGAGTCTCCACGGTTACAGCAGGAGCTTTCTCTACGGCCTGCGCCAGCAGCAGCCAGCGTGCATCCTGCCAAGTAGCCACGGACTCAGTGCCGATTTTTATTATAGTTTCTCCCGCCTCGAAAGTCGCGAATGCAGCAGGTGTTGCAGGAGTCACCGGTCCTAGAATTGGTTTCATTCCGCTGACACCGAGCATGAATAGAAAGCAGTAGAGCAGGATGGCCAGCAGAAAATTGGCGATTGGTCCTGCCGCGACGATGGCGCTACGACGTGCGACCGATTTGCGATTGAACGAGCGTGTCAAATCTTCGGGAGCGACATCGCCTTCACGCTCATCCAACATTTTGACGTAACCACCGAGAGGGAAAGCAGCTATCACCCATTCGGTCTGATCTTTCCCCCAGCGTTTTCTCAGCAGAGGTCGGCCAAAGCCAATAGAAAAACGTAGCACTTTCACTCCGCACCAGCGCGCCACCAGATAATGGCCAAATTCGTGGAATACGATCAGCACACCCAAGGCGACAACAAAAGCACCGATCGTAAAAGGGAGTGTCATATTAGTGTGAGGGGGTAAATATAGCAGGAAAAAAGATCAGATCGGGGACAACCCAGGTATTTTTTGGGAGTGATATTCCTGATACTTTACACCAGGGACGCCAGCCACTCATGCGCGGCTTCACGTGCCATGCAGTCTGCTGCCAGGACATCTTCAAGGGTGGTGACGTCCTTGCGACTGACCGTCTGCATGACTTGTTCAATCATGACTGGAATCGCAGTAAATGGCATGCGACGTTTAAGAAAAGATTCTACGGCCACTTCGTTGGCAGCGTTGAGTATGGCTGGGGTACTACCACCGGCAGCAAGCGCTTGGTAGGCGAGCCCCAGACAGGGAAAGCGTCTAAAATCTGGTACTTCAAAATCCAGCCGGGCGACTTTGAACATGTCCAGAGGCGTTACGCCAGCTTCAATGCGTTCGGGAAAACCCAAGGCATGTGCAATCGGGGTACGCATGTCGGGATTACCCAGTTGTGCCAGCACCGAACCGTCTACATATTCGACCATGGAATGAATCACGCTTTGTGGATGGATCACTACCTGAATTTGTTCTGGGGTGGCGTTAAATAACCAGTGCGCCTCAATTACTTCCAGACCTTTGTTCATCATGGTGGCAGAGTCCACTGAAATCTTTTGCCCCATCACCCAGTTAGGATGAGCACAAGCCTGTTCTGGCGTTACCTGTTCCAGTGATGCCAGTGATGCTTGCCGGAATGGTCCGCCTGATGCAGTCAACAGAATGCGACGTACCCCGACTGCGGTCAGATCTCCGGTGAAATGCTGTGGCAATGACTGGAAGATGGCGTTATGTTCACTGTCTATCGGCAGCAGAGTGGCGTGATACTGTTTGACCACATCCATGAAAATATGGCCTGCCATCACCAGGGTTTCCTTATTGGCGAGTAACACTTGTTTACCTGCGCGGGCAGCGGCGAATGTGGGGCGTATGCCGGCGGCGCCAACGATAGCAGCCATCACCGTATCCACCTCGGGTAGTGATGCCACTTTCTCCAGCGACTCGACACCCCAAAGGACTTCGATGGCGAGTCCTGCTGCACGAATTTCCGTCTGTAATCTTTCCCCACTGGCTGCATCCAGCATGACCGCATACCGTGGATGGAAGCGGTGGCATTGTTCCAACATTTTTTCAGTACTATTATTGGCGGTGAGTGCAACAACCTGAAATCGATCAGGGTGTCGTGCGACCACATCCAACGTGCTTACACCGATGCTGCCGGTAGAGCCAAGAATGGTGAGATGACGGACGGTAATCATAGTTCAGACAGTAAAAATCAGAAGGGCCAGAATGGCGGCAGGTAGGGTCGAAGTAAGTGCATCAATGCGGTCAAGTATACCACCGTGGCCGGGTAAAATATTGCCACTATCCTTGACTCCAGCATGACGTTTCATCAGGGATTCAAATAGATCGCCGATGATGCCCAGTGCGGTTAGTGCCAGCAGCAGCGGCAGCAGTAACGCAACCGGTATTTCTTCTCCTGCCATATAACCCCAAGTCAGGGCATAAACAGAAACTGCTATCAGCGCTCCGGCTACACCTTCCCAAGTCTTGCCGGGGCTGATGCGGGGTGCAAGTTTATGCTTGCCAAATGCGCGCCCGGCAAAATATGCCGCAGTATCGGAAATCCAGATGGCTGCCATGAAACCCAGTAAAAGCAATGGACTAATGGTATGCAACTGATACAGGGCAAGACAAGTCGGCAAAAACAGCAACCAGCCTATCAAAGCCAGAAGAGCTGGACTCTTGATCGGATAGTTCGATTTCAGAAGAACTGGCGCAGCCAGCGTCCAGAACGCCAGTGATGCAACATAGAGCCACAGGAATGCAGTAGTGTAAGGATCGACCAGAACTGCTCTACTCAGCACGTACAGCAACTCTCCACCCAGTAAGGCGGTGACTGTCAGATACACAGTCGAGTGGGCAACGGAGAATTTTGCCAGTTTGCTCCATTCCAATGAACCCATCACCACCAAGGTAAGCAGCAACATCATCCAGAAAATTGGCGACAAATAAAATAGCGCTGCCAGAAACAGGAGTAACGCGATGACGGCGGTGAGAATGCGGGTTTTAAGCATGAGTGGCAAAGATCAAACGAAAAACTTCACTGGCTGGAAGTGTGCGGGAGTTATGCCGATTGATCGGCCACAATTTTTCTCGCTCTTTCGGCGGACGATAATATTTGGAGCTGTTCGCTGGTTCGGCCAAAACGGCGCTCCCGCTGCCGGTATGACTGGATAGCGAGATCCAGCGCCTGCGCGTCGAAATCTGGCCACAGGGTGTCGGTGAAGTAAAGCTCGGTATAAGCCAGCTGCCACAATAGAAAATTGCTGACGCGCTGTTCGCCGCCAGTACGGATGAACAAGTCAGGTTCTGGGGCGTAGTTCATGGCAAAATACGGCATCAAGTCTTCTTCCTCGAACCCGCTGGATAATTCAGGGTGTTGCGCCAGCATGTTACGGGTTGCCTGCATGATGTCCCAACGTCCGCCATAATTAGCTGCAATAGTAAGCGTGAGGTTGGTGTTGGCGGCAGTCAGCTTTTCTCCGTTACGGATAAACTTAACTATTTTTGGTTCGAACTTCGATAAATCGCCGATTACCTTGAAGCGGATACCATTCTCATGCAGCTTAACTATTTCCTGCTCCAACGCAAGAATGAAAAGCTGCATCAGGACAGAGACTTCATCCTTTGGCCTGCGCCAATTTTCACTGCTGAAAGCGAACAACGTAAGATAGCCAATGCCACGATCACCACAGGCTTTGACGACATTTCTCACCGTTTCCATTGCCTGCCTGTGTCCAGCTACTCGTGGCATGAAGCGATTCTTCGCCCAGCGACCATTGCCGTCCATGATGATGGCGACATGCTGAGGGATCACGCCGGTTTCAGGTATTTCGCGGGTCGAGCTGGTGGCAGTGGACATTGAGAATACAGTGCTGAATTGGGTCAAACTGCCATTAACTCAACTTCTTTAATCTGCAGCATTTTGTCAATTTCAGCGATATGGCGGTCGGTGAGCTTTTGAATTTCATCCTGTCCGTGGCGTTCATCATCTTCGGCAATCTTTTTTTCTTTGAGCAAATCCTTCAGATGTACATTGGCATCGCGCCGGATGTTGCGCATTGCTACTCGGGCGGCCTCCGCTTCATGCTTTACTACCTTGGTGAGGTCGCGGCGACGCTCCTCAGTCAGCGCCGGCATGGGTACCCGTATTGCCTCACCTACAGTTACAGGATTTAATCCCAGATCGGAATTACGGATGGCTTTTTCAACTACACCCAGCATTTTCTTTTCCCATGGCGCGACACCAATAGTGCGGGCGTCTATCAGATTGATATTCGCCACTTGGTTAATTGGCATGGGGGTACCGTAATAATCCACAGTGATATGGTCGAGCAGGCCGGTGTGAGCCCGTCCGGTTCGCACTTTACCCAAGTCGGCTTTCAATGCTTCCAGGCTTTTCTGCATTTTTTGTTCAGCGGATTTCTTGATGTCGGCAATCATGCTATTTATCTCATGCGGAAAGAGTAAAAATAAAAATCTGCATGGCCTCTCTGCGGCTCGCAGTTTAGAAAAATATTGTTATAAATTCAGACTCGTACCAGCGTCCCCTCATCCTTACCCATCGCTACCCGCTTCAACGCCCCGGCTTTGAAGATGCTGAATACATTGAGTGGCAATTTCTGATCGCGGCACAGGGTCAATGCCGTGGCATCCATTACCTTCAGGTTCTTGGCAATGGCCTCATCGAATGACAGACTCTGATAACGGATGGCGTCGTGGTTGGTTTTTGGGTCGCTGGTGTAGACGCCATCCACTTTGGTGGCCTTAAGCACGATATCCACATTCATTTCCATGCCGCGTAACGCGGCAGCCGTATCGGTAGTAAAGAAGGGGTTGCCAGTGCCAGCAGCAAAAATGACTATCTTGCCTTCTTCCAGATAGCGCATTGCCTTACCACGGATATAGGGTTCTACCACTTGATCGATACGGAGCGCCGACTGTACCCGGCTTACCAGTCCGCCACAACGCATCGCATCTTGCAGTGCCAGGGCATTCATGACAGTAGCCAGCATTCCCATATAGTCGGCAGTAGCACGATCCATACCACCTTCGGACGAAGTCATGCCGCGAAAAATATTACCGCCGCCAATCACAACTGCTATCTCGACACCTAGCTGGGCTACCTCAGCAATTTCGGCAACAATACGCTCTATCACGGTGCGATTAATACCGTAGCTGTCATCACCCATCAGAGCTTCACCTGAGAGTTTCAGTAAGATGCGTTTATAGGCGGCAGTCGTCATGAATACTGTTAGTCCGGTTGCGTATCTTGTTTTATTTTGCCTGGTTAACCTGGGCCATTACCTCGGCAGCGAAATCGCAGGATTTCTTTTCAATTCCTTCACCCACGATAAACATGGTAAAGCCGTTGACTTTAGCCGATTTTGCCAGAAGCAGCTTTTCTACCGTCTGATCCGGGTTTTTGACAAAAGGTTGACCAAGCAGAGTCACTTCAGCGAGGTACTTGGCGACACGTCCATCCACCATTTTTGCCACGATGTCGGTGGACTTGCCGCTTTCTGCCGCCTGCGCGGTATAAATCAGGCGCTCACGCGCCAATAGATCTGCCGACACCTGCTCTCTGGAAACACATATCGGTTTGCTGGCTGCAATATGCATCGCCAAATCTTTTCCCAGCATCTCGTCGCCACCAATGTAGTCAACCATCACGCCGATTCTGGTGCCATGCAGATAAGAAGCAAGCCGCCCCTGCGTCGCATGACGTACGCAACGGCGCACACTGATATTCTCACCCAGTTTCATTACCAATGCCTTACGGTACTCTTCTACATTTTCACCATTCGGCAAGGTAGCAGTAGCCAGCGCATCGGTATCGGTCAGATTCTGCATCGCCACCAGTTGTGCCAGGTTTCGGGAGAAATTGATGAAGTCTTCGTTCTTGGCAACAAAGTCGGTTTCGCAGTTGACTTCCACCAACGCCCCACTCTTGCCATCAGCGGCAAGATACGCTCCTATCATTCCTTCCGCCGCGATGCGGCCAGCAGCTTTGCTTGCCTTGGCGCCGCTTTTGATGCGCAGCAAGTCTTCCGCCGCTTTCATGTCGCCACTGGTCTCAGTCAATGCTTTCTTGCATTCCATCATGCCGAGTCCGGTCAGGTCGCGCAACTCCTTTACCATGCCTGCGGTAATATCCGCCATATCTTACTCCAATAAGATTAGTTAAAAGATTCGCAGCAACTACTCAAATTTCCGGTGAAAATTATGCCTGAGGCGGTGCTGCCAGTCAGTAAAAAAGGGGCTATCTGCCCCCTTTTTATTTGCAGCCTACTCGGTAGGCCGGTCTGCCGTCATTGCTTCATCCATTTCCACAAATTCATTTTTGATGATTTCATGAACAATCTGATTGCGTCCTTCCAGAATTGCATCAGCCATGCCGCGTGCATACAGGCGTATCGCCTGACTGGAATCGTCGTTACCGGGAATCAAATAATCCACACCGTTAGGATCATGATTGGTATCCACCACGCCCACTACCGGGATACCGAGTTTTCTGGCTTCGGTGATAGCCCCTTTGTGATAACCTACGTCAATCACAAACATGGCATCGGGTATTCCTTTCATATCCTTGATGCCGCCCAGGCTACGATTCAGTTTTTCCAGTTCGCGTTGAATATCCAGAGCCTCTTTCTTGGAAAGCTTGTCGAGGGTGCCGTCCAGTGCCATGGCTTCCATGTCGTGCAGGCGTTTGACGGATAGTTTCATAGTCTTGAAATTGGTTAACATTCCGCCCAACCAGCGCTGGTCTACGTAGGGAGATCCGCAGCGCTGCGCTTCTTCGCGTACGATGTCACGTGCTTGGCGTTTGGTGCCGACAAACAGGATATTGCCCTTGTTGGCGGATAATTGACGTGCGTACTTTATTGCATCCTGGTACATAGCCAGGGTTTTTTCCAGATTGATGATGTGTATCTTGTTGCGATGGCCGAAAATATAAGGCGCCATCTTGGGATTCCAAAAACGGGTCATGTGTCCGAAATGAACACCTGCTTCCAGCATTTGTCGCATGGTTACTGATGACATGAACTTCTCCTATAGGGTTGAGCCTCTGCTCGCCATAGTCACTCCCATTTCCTTTATGGAGAGAGCACCCCTGGATCGGCGAGCGTGCGAATTTAACCTGACCGCGGATTTGCAATTGAGCCGCAGAGCCAGATTAGCGCAGAATTATAGCATTTTTGCCAGAGCTCACTCAAGGCAAAATATGGCACCACTTCATGACACTGCTACGACAATTTGTTCTGCCGAAGGGATGCAGGTAAGATTTTCGTCTTAATATTTATCAAAGATACCAAAAACAGATGGCGGAATCCTATGACTTAGTCATCATCGGCGGCGGTATTCACGGTGCTGGCATTGCGCAAGCGGCGGCGGCACGCGGTTTATCGGTGATGGTGCTCGAGCAGACTGGGATTGCCAGCGGCACCTCCAGTCGTTCCAGCAAACTCATTCACGGTGGACTACGTTATCTGGAAAGCGGGCAGCTTTCGCTGGTGCGCGAATGTCTGCACGAACGCGCATTGTTGCTCAAATTGGCACCGCAACTGGTTAAGCTCAAGCCTTTCTACATCCCGGTATATCCTGACACCACACGTCGGCCGTGGTTGTTACACACGGGATTGAGTCTTTATGCACTGTTGGGCGGCTTGCGCCCGGCAGCACGTTTTCACCGGGTGCCACCAAGCCTTTGGCAAAACCTGGATGGGCTGGATACTACCCATCTGGAAGCGGTGTTTCAATACAGCGATGCGCAGACCGATGACGCAGCGTTGACCCGTGCAGTGATGCGCTCGGCGCAACAGATGGGCGCACATCTGAAAATGCCCGCTACCTTTACCGGTGCTTGTCTGGGTCAGCAGGACGAACGCGACAACATCATCGAATACCGGCATAACGGGCAAACCGAGACGTGTGCGGCAACAGTGCTGGTGAATGCGGCCGGGCCATGGGTGCAGCAAGTGTTAAGCCGGATCACACCGGTTCCTGCGCAACTTGGAATTGATCTGGTACAGGGCACACATATCATTGTGCCGGGTATACTCACGCAGGGAATTTATTATGTGGAAGCGGAAGATAAGCGGGTAGTATTTGTGATGCCTTGGCAAAATAACACGCTGGTAGGTACCACCGAGTCAGCCTATCAGGGCGATCCGGCCAATGTCAGGCCATTACCGCATGAGCAGGCTTATTTGCTGCAGACACTTGCACGTTATTTTCCGCAGCATCGTAGCAGGCAACCGATACTTGCAGCAATTGCGGGTTTACGTGTGCTGCCCTCAAGTGGGAGCGGAGCGATGTCCGTCAACGCACGTTCGCGTGAAACGATTTTGCACCCTGACCGGCAGGATCATCCACGCCTGCTGACAGTCTATGGCGGCAAACTGACAACGTATCGCCTGACCGCCGAGCGAGTAATGGCGTATCTGGCAGGAGTATTGCCAGTGCGTAAAGTGATTGCGGGTACCCGCCATCTGAAATTGAATTAAATCACTGTAGGACTCTTGGTTAGGGCGACCAGTACGATATAGATAAACACGCTCTGGGCTGCAACCCATGCAGCGATTTTTACTTTACGGGTTTTGCCGTGTTTTAATGCCACCATACCGAGGCCGATATAGAGCAGCAATCCGGCAACTTTAGCGCTGAGCCACGAATT
>CAMDAX010000015.1 GCA_945888885.1 Nitrosovibrio sp. Nv4
CTTCGATGGCCTCTCCAAACAGGTGAGGTTATAAAAAACCAGCATGGGCAGGCTGAAAGCATTGCCATTGCTTGCTTCCAGCCGACTCATGGCAAGTTCGGAGCAGTTGGCATTGCTTGTCGCAAACACATGCCAGTATTGGGTTGCAGATGTTTTTCCCATAAATACCAACTGCGTTTTTTAGGTTAAAACTATATAAACGGTGGGTTGCATCTAATTTTTTATCCATCGGTTTAGTAGGCTGCGCGCCGCATCGATAATTTCCGATGCAGTCATTCCCACCGGGCCGCCGTGTGCTTCTAGCAACGCGTCCGCTGCCGCGCCGTGCAGATGAACCGCTAGTAACAGTGCGTTTTCTGAACTTAAACCCTGTGCCAAAAAAGCACCAGTGATGCCGGACAATACATCGCCGATTCCCGCGCTGCTCAGACCGGGATTGCCGCTGGTATTAAGGTAGCGGCTGCCATCGAGCAAAGCACAAATACTACCAGCACCTTTCAGCACTGTACAGCAGTTAAAACGCATCACCAGCATGGCTGCAGCAGCCATGCGATCATTTTCTATCGCTACAGTACTGGTGCCCAGAAGCCGTGCAGCTTCTGCGGCATGCGGGGTGAGGATGGAAGTGGCTGCCCGTGTGCGTAGCCGGCTGGCAAGCTGGGGATGGGCAGCAATCAGATTGAGTGCATCGGCGTCCAGCACCAGTGGCAGCGTAGACTCCAGCGCGTTGTCCAGCCAGGAATAAGCATCTGGTGCCATTCCCAACCCAGGGCCGATGACTAGGCAGTCCAGGTGATCGAGTTCGAATAACTCATGTACCGAACGCAGCATCAATTCAGGCTGCGCGGTGTTCACGCCCGGTGCGTCAGCAGCCATCAAGCCTAGATATACACGCCCTGCACCCAGTTTTAGCGCTGCGGTTCCGGCCAAAAATGCCGCGCCCACCATCCCGGCCGATCCGCCGAGGATGCCGACGCTGCCGAACATGCCTTTATGACTATCAGCGGGACGAGGTGGCGGCAATAATTTCTGCGCGTAAGCCTTATCCAGGCTCCAGGAGTGTGGAGTAATCAGGGAAGATGGATCGAGATCGAGTTCATGCAGCAGAATCTTCCCGCAATATTCGGAACCATGCCGAGTCAGCAAGCCGGGTTTGAGGCCGATGAACGTAACCGTCATGGTGGCACGAATTGCTACACCATATACGCTGCCGTTGTCGCTGCCCAGGCCGCTTGGAATGTCGAGCGCAAGCACTGGAAGATGCATGCGGTTGACCGCATTGACGAGTTCCAGGTATCTGCCCTCCAGGTCGCGGTCGAGACCGATGCCGAACAACCCATCGATCACTGCATCCCATGTTTTATTTGCCGGGATTTCGGTAGATATCTCGCCACCTGCAGCAAGCCAGGCATTCAGCGCCTGTTTGGCATCAGTGGACAGACGGCTGTATTCGCCGCCGAATACCAGTGTGACCTTGAACCACCAGGCTTGCAGATGGCGGGCAACGACGAAAGCATCGCCGCCATTATTACCGGGACCAGCCAGCACTAGCACCGTACTTCGGTCGTCAGTGAGTAGTTGGCTCCGCGCAATTTCGGCAGCGGCCAAGCCAGCTTTTTCCATCAAGGTGTGCGGGCTCGTTAGCGACGAAGTCGCCCGCTCGATCGCACGGATCTCGGCGGTAGAGTAGATGGGAGCGGGGTTAGTCATATTTTTATTTATGCCTGGACTGGTCTGGGTTATCGCTTGCCTGCTCACTGGACTGCGGGCGATCTGTCTTCTCGTGTAAAATTACGTTTTTTAATTCACTATTTCATCTTGCCTGATGCTTCGACTCCGCAGCAGTAGCGCTCTTTCCCCATTTCGTCTGGAAAAATTGAAGGTTGCACTTAAAACCGCCGCCCCGCAAGTTTCCCACATTTACGCCGAATATTGGCATTTTTGCGCTGTAGAGCGCGACTTGCAGCCAGATGAAAACGCTATTCTAACGAAGCTGCTGACATATGGTGTAGCGCAGAAGAGCGAAGATCCGGCAGGCGAATTGCTGCTGGTACTTCCGCGTCCCGGCACCATTTCTCCGTGGTCGTCCAAAGCCACCGACATCGTCCGTCATTGTGGGCTGGGAGCGGTCCGGCGACTGGAGCGCGGCGTGGCGTTTTACGTTCAGAGCAGAAATGAATCTCTTGCCGAGCTTCCTGCTGAGGCAAAAGCTGCACTGACCGCACTGATACACGATCGCATGACTGAGACGGTGTTTAACTCATTCGACGATGCGGAAAAATTGTTCCGGCATTTTGCGCCTGTGCCGCTCAATACGGTAGACGTACTGGCCAGTGGAATGGCAGCGCTGCAACGTGCCAACGGCGAAATGGGGCTGGCGTTGTCGCCGGATGAAATCGAATATCTTGCAGCCAATTTTGCGCGTATCGGGCGCAACCCCACCGATGTCGAATTGATGATGTTCGCCCAGGCTAATTCGGAGCATTGCCGCCACAAGATTTTTAATGCTGATTGGGTGATAGATGGTAAGCCGCAGCCGCTATCGTTGTTTGCCATGATCCGCAATACCCACCAGCAGCACCCACAGGGTACGGTGGTGGCTTATACGGATAACTCTTCCATCATCGAAGGGGCGAAGATCGCGCGCTTTTGCCCCGGCAAGGATCATGCTTATGGTCATGCCGTGGAGCAGACGCATATTCTGATGAAAGTGGAAACCCATAATCATCCCACGGCAATTTCGCCTTACCCTGGCGCCGCCACCGGTGCGGGTGGTGAGATTCGCGACGAGGGCGCCACCGGTCGCGGTGCCAGACCCAAGGCGGGACTCACAGGATTTTCGGTTTCCAATCTGAATATTCCCGGATTCATCCAGCCGTGGGAGAAATACCAGGAAACAGGGGAGCTCCGTTCTTATGGCAAGCCCACGCGTATTGTCTCGGCGCTGCAGATCATGCTGGAAGGCCCGATAGGCGGAGCGGCGTTCAACAACGAGTTTGGCCGGCCTAATCTAGCGGGGTATTTCCGCACCTTCGAAGAATTGGTTGCGGGTGAGATGCGCGGCTATCACAAGCCGATCATGCTGGCAGGAGGCATAGGGCATATCTCCGAGGGTCACTCATTCAAGCAGGAATTTTCACCTGGCGCATTGTTGATCCAACTGGGCGGACCTGGGATGCTGATCGGTCTCGGCGGCGGTGCGGCTTCCAGCATGGATACCGGGGCGAATGTGGAAAGCCTTGATTTCGATTCGGTGCAGCGTGGTAACGCGGAAATGGAGCGGCGCGCGCAGGAAGTGATTGACCGTTGCTGGCAGATGGAGAGACAGGGTAAGTCCAATCCGATTCTTTCGATTCACGATGTCGGCGCAGGTGGCTTATCCAATGCGTTGCCGGAGTTGGTATACGGCTCAGGGCGCGGAGGGCGTTTTAATTTGCGCGACATCCCCTCGGAAGAGCCTGGTATGTCACCGTTGCAGATCTGGAGCAATGAGGCACAGGAGCGTTATGTGCTTGCAATCAGACCAGAGTCACTGCAACTGTTCCGGGCGATTTGTGAGCGTGAACGTTGCCCGTTTGCAGTGGTGGGTGAAGCAACTGCGCAACAGCAACTTACAGTGATTGATCCGGCATTCGGCGATCATCCGCTACCGGTTGACATGGAGCTTGCGGTATTACTGGGCAAGCCGCCAAAAATGACGCGCGAGGCCACTCGTATTAGCAAAGTGCTGGTGCCTTTCGATATGACAGAGCTTGACCTGAAACAGGCTGCATACCGGGTGTTGCACCTGCCGGCGGTGGCGGACAAGACTTTTCTCATCAGCATCGGTGATCGCAGTGTTGGCGGCATGACTGCGCGTGACCAGATGGTGGGGCCGTGGCAAATTCCGGTGGCGGATGTGGCGGTGACGTTGATGGGCTATCAGACCTATCTGGGTGAAGCCTTTGCCGTAGGTGAACGCACGCCGCTGGCGCTGCTCAATCCTGCGGCGGCTGCACGCATGGCGGTGGGTGAGGCCATCACTAATATCGCCGCAGCGCTAATTGAACACATCAGCGAGATCAAACTTTCTGCTAACTGGATGGCGGCGGCGGGGCATCCCGGTGAGGATGCAGGTTTGTACGACGCGGTACACGCGATAGGTATGGAGCTGTGTCCACAACTGGGAATCAGCATTCCGGTGGGCAAGGATTCCATGTCGATGAAGACGGTGTGGGAAGAAGAAGGAGGCGGCAGTCAGGATGCCGGATCCAGGAAGGAAGTGACCGCGCCGCTATCGCTGATCATCTCTGCCTTCGCGCGCGTAGCGGATGCGCGCAAGACTCTTACGCCGCAATTGCGCACGAATTGCGGCGAGACGGAGTTGATCCTGATTGATCTGGGTGCAGGTAGAAATCGTTTGGGCGGTTCGGCACTGGCGCAGGTTTATAAGCAAGTGAGTGATATTTCACCGGATCTGGATGATGCGGAGAAACTAAAGGGGTTGTTCGCTGCACTACAACGTCTGAATCGCGAAAATAAAATACTCGCTTACCACGATCGTTCCGACGGCGGATTATTCGTGACATTATGCGAGATGGCTTTTGCCGGACATGTGGGTATAACGGTCAATCTCGATCAATTGTGTTTCGATGCGCTCGCCAATGATGTGGATGGTTATGAACTGAGACCGGACATGCTGGGTGGCAGGACTCGGGAGCGTATTTTGTCGGTTCTGTTCAACGAAGAACTTGGGGCGGTAATTCAGATAAAAACGGAACAGCGCCGTGCCGTGCTGGGAATTCTGGCAGAAGCGGGTTTGCGCGACATGAGTTTTATCATTGGCGGTCTCGGCGGCAAGGATGAAATCCAGTTTTTGCGTAACAACAAGCCGGTATTTGCCGAGAAGCGCGTAGATTTGCAGCGTGCCTGGTCGGAGACCACCTATCAAATTCAAAAGCTGCGTGATAATCCTGAATGTGCGCAACAGGAATACAATCGCATACTTGATGCCGCCGATCCCGGTCTGCACGTGCGGCTGAGTTTCGACGTGGACGATGACATCGCCGCACCTTATATTCATACCGGAGCCAGGCCAAAAATCGCTATTCTGCGTGAACAGGGTGTAAATGGTCAGGTAGAAATGGCTGCCGCCTTTGATCGGGCAGGCTTCACCGCGACCGATGTGCACATGAGCGACATCATTGCGGGACGTGTTTCGTTGCGGGATTATCGGGGCCTCGCCGCATGTGGTGGATTTTCCTACGGCGACGTGCTGGGAGCGGGGGAGGGTTGGGCGAAATCAATTCTGTTTAATCATCGTGCCCGCGACGAATTTGAAATGTTTTTCCAGCGCGCCGATACCTTCGCGCTGGGTGTTTGCAACGGTTGTCAGATGATGAGCAATCTGCAGGAAATAATTCCGGGAGCCGAACATTGGCCACATTTTGTGCGCAACAAATCCGAACAGTTTGAAGCGCGTTTTGTCATGGTGGAAATTCAGCAAAGTCCATCATTGTTTTTCGCTGATATGGCTGGCAGTCGCATGCCCATTGCCGTTGCGCATGGCGAGGGCTATGCGGAATTTGCCGATGAGAAAAAGCTGTTAGCCGGTTCGTCTCTGGTTGCATTGCGTTTTGTGGATAATCGCGGCAAGCCCACCGAGATTTATCCGCTCAATCCCAATGGTTCACTCCAGGGCGTTGCTGGAATGACCACGTCAGACGGGCGTTTCAGCATATTCATGCCGCACCCGGAGCGGGTGTTCCGCACTGCGCAACATTCGTGGCGCCCCGCCGACACGGCGAGGAGCGAAGCGGAAGCAGGGGCGGGAGGCGGGGCAGAGGCGCACTTCTCGCAAGCGGCCGGTTTCACCGGTAACGTATCCGTGCGCCCCGCCGACACGGCGAGGAGCGAAGCGGAAATAGGGGCGGGAGGCGGGGCAGAGGATGGGGTTAAGTGGCGTGAAGATGGCCCATGGATGCGTATGTTCAGGAATGCGAGAAAATGGGTAGGGTGAGGGGTGGGTAGGAAGATGGTGGTTCAGCATGTTCATAATTCACGATGTGGAGTATCCGGCATGACAATTTTTAAGAGTGCGCTATGTAACGGATTTCTCAGTGTTGCCTTGCTTGCGCTCGGCGCTGACCTTAACCTCGGGTTGGCACAGGTAAAATCCCTTAATAAGGAAAACGTGGACTGTGTCCCGGTGGCAAGTTGGGTAGCGCCTACTGGCAGAAAGATATCCGGCAACGAAGTTATCGCGCGCGCGGCAAAACAGCAAGTAGTGTTGCTCGGTGAAATGCACGATAACCTGGAGCATCACCGCTGGCAGCTGCAGATGTTGGCTGCATTGCATGCCACGCGCCCCGACATGGTAATCGGTTTCGAGATGTTCCCACGCCAGGTGCAGAAAGCACTCGATCGATGGGTGGCAGGCGAACTCTCCGAAACGGAGTTTCTTGCTGCGGCGGATTGGGATGCCGTCTGGAATACAGATGCGAGTTTTTATCTGCCACTGTTCCATTTTGCGCGGATGAACCGGATACCGATGGTGACGCTTAATATTGATACCCGCTTGCGGCGGGAGATTTCTGCGAAGGGTTTCGATGGTGTTCCAGAGAGCGAGCGCGAAGGAGTGACGCGCCCCGCTGCACCGAGTGTTGCCTATCTTGATTACCTGTTGCCGATTTACCGGGAACACGAACGCGAGGGTAAGAAAAAGCCTGAGACTAGTCGCGACGACCCAGATTTTCGACGCTTTGTCGAGAGCCAGCAGCTCTGGGACCGGGCGATGGCACAAGCGATACATCTGGCGCTGAACCGGCCAGGGCGTCCGTTGGTGGTCGGGATCATGGGTGCAGGGCACATCAGGCATGGCTATGGAGTCCCTCATCAGCTGAAAGATCTCAAGGTTGCTGACGTTGCCATGCTGTTGCCGTGGGATAACGACAAGGCGTGTGGACAACTTGTCGCAGGAATAGCCGATGCAGTGTTTGGTGTCGCACCATTTGCTATGCACGTGCAGCAGTATCAACGGCTTGGTATCCGTTTTGAAATGGCACAAGATGGTGGTGCGCGGATCTTGCAGATTGAAAAAGGTAGTATTGCCGAAACGGCTGGTTTGCGCGATAGCGATGTGATACTGGAAGTGGCGGGTGTCACGGTTAAGCAGACTGGCGATGTTGTTGCAGCGGTCAAACGCCAGGGACCTGGTACCTGGTTGCCGCTCAAGGTGAGGCGCGGCGGAGAGATGATCGAGATCATCGCTAAATTTCCAGCAGTGGTACCGTGAATCTGCCGACACCGAGGTTGCATGCCATCGGGGGTCTGACATGCCTACTGCTCATGGTTCTCGTTGTCACCGTTACACCTGCAGCGGCAAGTGCCACCACTGCAGTCGAATATGACATTGCTGTGCGCATAGATCCGCTTGCGCGCCGCATTGAAGGGCGTAGCGTTATCACAGTGGGGATACCAGGTGAGTTGATGCTGGTACTGGGTCGTCGTTTCGAGGTGACGTATGCGCTCATTGATGGGGTGCCTCTGGCGGCGGCTACTGCAGGCACTACCAGCATGCACGCATGGCGGATTCCGCGCAGCCAACGTGGGCCACGCCGGATCGAGATTCATTGGCGTGGTGAACTTGCACCGCTTGATACCTCACTCGATCATCGGCAAACGCTTGGCAGGATCGAACCGGCGAGTAGCGCTGCCGGTACCTTTCTGCCCGATTCGAGCGGATGGTATCCGCAGATAGCTGGAACGCTTGCGCGTTACCGCGTGAGTCTGGAGCTGCCTCCGGGGCAACGCGGTCTTGTTGCAGGGCGTCTGGTCGAGGAATCCGATACAGCCGAAGGCTACCGCGCGCGTTTTGAATTTCCCTTTCCCTCTGAAGGTATCGATCTTATGGCTGGCCCCTATACGGTCGAGACCGGCACAATGCGCGGTGCGGGCGGCAGGCCAATCCAACTGCGAACCTACTTCCATCCGCAAATTGCGGAGCTTGCCAGCAAGTATCTCGACGAAGTAAAGGGTTACATTGAATTCTACGAGGCATGGATCGGCGAGTATCCATTCACCGAGTTCAGTGTGGTATCGAGTCCGACACCAACTGGCTTTGGTATGCCGACGCTCACCTATCTCGGTATCGAGGTGCTGCGGTTACCGTTCATCCGAGCCACCTCACTTGGTCATGAGGTGCTGCACAATTGGTGGGGAAACGGTGTCTATCCCGATTATGCACATGGCAACTGGTCTGAGGGGTTGACCACATTTATGGCGGATTATGCTTACAAGGAGCGTGAAGGATCGGAGGCTGCGCGGGAGATGCGACTCGGCTGGCTGCGGGATTTTGCCGCATTGGCGCCCGGGCAGGATGCGCCATTGACTGCGTTTACCTCGCGTACGCACGGCGCCTCGCAGATTGTCGGTTATAACAAAGCGGCAATGATGTTTCTGATGCTGCGCGATTTGCTCGGACGCGAAACTTTCGATCGCGCCCTGCAGTTGTTCTGGCGCGAACAGCGCTTTCGTGCCGCCTCGTGGGTGGATCTGCAGCGTGCATTCGAAACCGCATCCGGCCAGAATCTGCGAGTATTTTTTGAGCAATGGCTGACACGCCCGGGTGCACCGGCAGTGCGCATGGCGGAAGCGGCACGTACACGACTGGACTCAGGCTATCGCGTGACGGTCACGCTTGAGCAGCAGGCATCTGCATACCGGTTGCGTGTACCGATCGCACTGCGCACCGAAGGGGGTGAGGAAATTCGGATACTTGATCTGGAGCGTGGACGCCAGACGTTCACGCTTGAAGTTCGCACGCGGCCGCTGGAAGTGGTGCTAGACCCGGATCTGCGGTTGTTCCGGCGCCTGATGCCTGACGAAGCCCCGCCGATTCTGCGCCAAGTCATGGTGGATCAGTCAGTGGTAACCATTCTGTTAGCGGAAAACGGCGAAGCGCACGCCGCTGCCGAGATACTTGCCACGAAACTTCAGAACCGTGCCCCGAGAATAATTTCAGCGACGAATACTCTGCCAACAGCATCGGCACTGGTGATTGGCTTGCATGAACAGGTCGACGCGTGGCTTGCACGCCGTCAGTTGCCCGCGCGTCCAGAGATCGTACAGGGCAAAGGTTCAGCGCAGGTTTGGACAACAAGTCGTTCAGGTGGTGCAACGCTTACCTTCGTGTCTGCACGTGATGTGACCGCGCTCGCCGCCCTGGTACGACCGCTGCCGCACTACGGCCGTCAGAGTTATATTGTCTTCGACGGCGCAAAGATGATTGAGCGCGGTACGTGGCCAACACGCGTGCAGGTGATGAGGTTGGACTAAAGGGCACTTTTAAAAATGTCATCAACTGGCGACCGGGGCGCCAGAAAATTCGTTAGCAAATAATCCTGTCTGTCATTTGTCAAATTGAAGCCCGGCCTGACACCGGGCTTTTTGTCTTTTTCCGTTTTTGGTATGGGTTTTTTGTTAAAATACGCTTTTAATTTCTTAATTTAGTGGAGTATTTAATGGCTGTTGAAAGAACTTTATCTATTATCAAACCTGATGCAGTGGCAAAAAATGTGATTGGAGAAATCTACTCCCGTTTTGAAACCAACGGGTTGAAAATCATTGCTGCGCGCATGTTACGCCTCTCTCAAACCGAGGCCGAGGGGTTTTACGCAGTGCATCGTAGCCGTCCGTTTTTTGGTGACTTGGTGAAATTCATGATTTCCGGGCCAGTAATGGTGCAGGTGCTCGAAGGTGAAGATGCGATCAAAAAAAACCGTGATTTGATGGGGGCAACCGACCCGAAAAAGGCTGAGAAAGGAACTATCCGTGCAGATTTTGCCGATAGCATAGATGCCAATGCCATGCACGGCTCCGATGCGCCGGAGACTGCAGCAGTTGAGATTGCTTATTTTTTCCCTGTGCTGAATATTTATTCTCGCTGACAATGAGCTGCAGTTCGATATTATGACGGTTAATCTGCTTGATTTTGATGCGGAAGGTCTTGCCGGTTTCTGTATGGAAATTGGTGAAAAGCCATTTCGTGCCAGGCAGTTGCTACGCTGGATACATCAGTCTGGTGAAGCGGATTTTTCCAATATGAGTGATCTGGCGAAGGTGTTGCGGGAAAAGCTCGCCGCAACTGCGGTGGTTGAGCCACCTCGGGTCATCAGTGACCATACTGCCACCGATGGCACCCGCAAGTGGCTATTATCGGTGGGCGCGGGCAATGGCATCGAGATGGTTTTCATCCCCGAAACCAATCGTGGTACGCTGTGCATTTCCAGTCAGGTGGGCTGTGCGCTGGCATGTACCTTCTGTTCCACCGGTAAGCAGGGTTTTAATCGCAATCTGACGGTAGCGGAAATTATCGGCCAACTATGGTGGGCAAATAAAGCGCTACGGGAAGAATCCGGTATTGAGTGTGCCCTCGAACCAGAGAGTCCTGTAAATAAGCGGGAAGTGATTCGATCCCCGGGCCGCAGTCGTATCATCAGCAATGTGGTATTTATGGGCATGGGTGAGCCGCTGGCTAATTTTGAGAATGTAGCAACGGCGCTTAACCTGATGCTGGACGATAATGCCTATGGACTATCGCGGCGGCGTGTGACGGTAAGTACTTCCGGCCTGGTTCCGGCGATGGATCGGCTGCGCGAGCGGTGTCCGGTGGCGTTGGCGGTATCATTGCATGCTCCCAACGATGCGCTGCGCGACCAACTGGTGCCGATTAACCGGAAATATCCGATCAAGGAATTATTGGCAGCGTGTCAACGCTACCTGCAATCTGCGCCGAGGGATTTCATCACTTTCGAATATGTCATGCTGGATGGGATCAACGACAGCGTCAGCCATGCGCGTGAACTGGTGCAACTGGTGCAGGACACACCCTGTAAATTTAACCTGATCCCGTTCAATCCGTTTCCTGATTCTGGTTACAAGCGTTCATCACCGGAAGCTGTGCGGATCTTCCGCGATGTGCTGATGCAGGCTGGATTGGTAACGATGGTGCGCAAGACCCGTGGCGATGATATTGCCGCTGCTTGTGGTCAGCTTGCAGGCCAAGTACTGGATAAAACCCGGCGCACGCAACGGACCGGTCACGAAATTATGCAGGTGGCCAGATGAGGAAAATTCTCATGGGTCTGTTTATTGCATTGTTGATGCTGACGGGGGGTTGTGCCAAAAAACAGATTCAGGGGGAGCTGGTGCCGGAGCAATTCTTGGGTGCTGCACAGCAAAGTGCAAAAATACATACCGAGCTGGCAGCGGAATATTATAGTCGCGGTCAATTTGGTGTAGCGCTGGAGGAAGTGACTGAGGCATTACGCTTCGATTCCAAGTTTGCATCTGCGTATAATGTACTAGGGTTGATCTACATGGACTTGCGCGAAGATAGCTTGGCGCAGAAGAATTTCGAACAGGCACTGAAAATGGCGCCCAATAATTCCGAGGCGCATAATAATTATGGCTGGTTTTTATGCCAGCGTAGACCGGAACGGATAGATCAGGCGGTGAAGCATTTTATGGCGGCTCTGCGAAATCCGCTTTATTCAACGCCGGAGAAGCCCTATAACAATGCTGGAATCTGTATGCTTAGCCAAGGTGATTACAAGAGCGCAGAGGAATTTTTCCAGAAAACGCTGTCGATCAGGCCGGCAGATTCCCAGGCATTGATCGGGATGGCGGAAGTCTATTTCAGAAACGGTAATCTGACGGCAGCCCAATTGAATCTTTCCCGCCACATGCAAATTTCAGCGCTGACGGCAGAAAGTCTGTGGCTGGGAATACAGATTGAACGCAAGACTGGGGATCGCCATGCTGAGGCCAGCTATACCATGCAGTTACAAAAACGATTTCCGGATTCCAGGGAAGCAGCGGCGCTACGTGATGGCAGATTCGAGTAATGGATGTCACTGACAACAACGACAACGGCGTAGCCGAAACAGAGGCGGCCAAAATAGAACAGGGTGCCGGGCAACTACTACAGGCGGCGCGGCTGGCACGCGGCATGAGCATTGAGGATGTGGCGCGACATCTGCGATTATCAGTACGGCAGATCACTGCGCTGGAGGAGAATGATTACGCCAAGCTTTCAGGTGGCACGTTTCTGCGCGGATTTGTGCGCAATTATGCCAAGCTGGTGCAGTTGGATGCGGCACTGTTATCGCAGTTATTGCAGCAGTTTCTGCCACCTGTTTCCTACCAAATTATCGCACGCCGAACCGAAGCAATCCACTTTCCGTCAGATCGGAAATCCGGGGGGCGTAACCTGATTATTGCAGGAGTAGTGGTTCTGGCGTTACTGTTTCTGGTTTATGAAATTTATCGCGGCAATGAAGTAGTGCAGCAACCGGAAATGAAGATTGCAACCGAAACTGAAGACGAGATCGAACAAGCAGTAGCACAACCGCAACCCGAATTGTCACCCACGACACTGTCTAATGATGCTGGATCAGCACAGCTTGCACCACAGGCCGCATTAGTAGTCCGGCAGGGGAATAATCTGCTGCTGCCGCTACTGCCGTCACCAACACCACCACAGCAGCAGCAACGGGTTGCAACGGCGGTTACCACTCCCGATTTGGCAAATAGAGAAGACGGCGTTCTTCACTTCGTGTTTGAGCAAAAATCATGGGTTGAAATAAATGATGGCGCAGGAAAGATTATTTTTTCACAGCTTAATCCTGGCGGCACCGAGCAGACAATTCGTGGCAAGATGCCATTCTCTGTGGCGGTCGGAAATGCTGATAACGTCAAGCTGGTTCATAATAACAAACCGGTGAATCTGGCGCCGTACACCAATGCCAATGGGGGAGTGGCGCGTTTGTCGCTCAAATAGTGTTTCCATATTTATAAAACTTACTTACCGACCATAATCATGTCCCAGAATATTTCTTCCACACAACGCCGCCCGAGTGTCGGTGTCCGGGTTGGTTCGATCAGCATTGGCGGTGGCGCCCCGGTGGTGGTGCAGTCCATGACCAACACCGATACGGAGAATGAGATTGCCACGGCGATACAGGTGGCGCAACTCGCGCGCGCTGGCTCGGAACTGGTGCGTATTACGGTCAATACCGCTTTAGCCGCGCAGGCGGTGTCAGCCGTCCGTGCGCGTCTCAATGACATGGGCTGTCATGTGCCGTTGATAGGCGATTTTCATTTTAATGGCCATAAGTTGCTGACCGACTATCCGGATTGCGCCAAGGCGCTGGCTAAATACCGCATTAATCCAGGCAACGTAGGGCATGGCAGGAAGCGCGATGAACAGTTTGCCACCATGATTGAAACGGCTTGTGAATACGACAAGCCAATACGCATCGGGGTTAACTGGGGTAGCCTGGATCCTGCGCTGCTCGCGCGCATAATGGATGAAAACGCCCGAGCCAAAGACCCGAAAGACGCGGGACATGTCATGCGCGAGGCCTTGATCACCTCTGCGCTGGAAAGCGCGGCCAAAGCTGAAGAAATAGGCTTGGGGCGCGACCATATCGTCCTGTCTTGTAAAGTAAGCGGTGTGCAGGATCTGATCGCTGTTTATCGCGACCTGGCAGCGCGCTGTGATTATGCATTGCACTTGGGATTGACCGAAGCTGGTATGGGCTCGAAGGGAATCGTTGCTTCTACTGCTGCACTGGCAATATTATTGCAGGAGGGTATCGGTGACACTGTCCGTATATCGTTGACGCCGGAGCCGGGTGGCGACCGTACCCGCGAAGTAATTGTGGCGCAGGAGATTCTGCAAACCATGGGGTTGCGCGCATTTGTTCCGATGGTGGCAGCATGCCCCGGTTGCGGGCGTACCACCAGCACATATTTCCAGGAGCTTGCAGAAAATATTCAGAGCTATGTGCGTAACCAGATGATAGTCTGGCGCGAACAATACGAAGGCGTGGAAAATATGACGCTGGCAGTAATGGGTTGTGTAGTCAATGGCCCCGGTGAAAGCAAGCATGCCAATATAGGTATTAGTCTGCCGGGTTCGGGAGAGAAACCGGTAGCACCGGTTTTTGTCGATGGGCAGAAAACCGTGACCCTCAAAGGTGACAACATTGCCGGGGAGTTTCGCCAGATCGTAGATGAGTACGTGCAGGCAAAGTATCCGAAGAAATCAGGTAATGGCTAGAACCATCCAGGCTGTCCGTGGGATGAACGATGTCCTGCCTGACCAGGCACATCTGTGGGAATTCTTTGAGCAGACCGTGCGTGAATGGATGGCAGCTTATGGTTATCGCAATATCCGTTTGCCGATTGTCGAGCAGACTGACTTGTTCGTGCGATCCATCGGGGCAGTGACCGACATTGTCGAAAAGGAGATGTACACCTTTCTGGATCATCTCAACGGCGAGAGTTTGACGCTGCGTCCGGAAGGTACCGCTTCCTGTGTACGTGCAGCACTGGAACACAACCTGCTGTATGCGGGACCGCAGAGACTGTACTACTCTGGCCCGATGTTCCGCCATGAGCGTCCACAGAAGGGGCGTTACCGCCAATTTCATCAAGTGGGTGTGGAAGCGTTGGGATACACGGGCCCGGATATTGATGCTGAGCACATCGTCATGTGTGCGGGGTTATGGAGTAAACTGGGTATTGCTGATGTATGTCTGGAGATCGGCACGCTTGGTAGCGTTGAATCGCGCGCTCTGCATCGGGTACGACTGATCCACTATCTGGAACAGCACCTGGGTAAGTTGGATGACGATGCCCACAGGCGTCTGCACAGCAACCCATTACGGATACTCGACAGCAAAAATCCAGAAATGCAACAGATCATAGATGCTGCCCCACGTTTGCTGGATGATTTGGATGACGATTCGCTCAAGCATTTCGAAGAGCTGCAGCGTATCCTGCGTGGCCAGGGAATCGATTTTGAGATCAATCCGCGATTGGTAAGAGGGCTGGATTATTACAATCGTACCGTGTTCGAGTGGACCACCGACAGGCTCGGTGCGCAAGGCACAGTATGCGCTGGCGGTCGTTATGACGGACTGATAGAACAGATTGGCGGCAAGCCGACGCCAGCCTGCGGTCTTGCCATGGGTGTGGAGCGTCTACTGGCGCTGATGGTGGAATGCGGTAAGGAAATGCCGCATCCGGTACCAGATGTATACGTGGTGTATCAAGGTGAAGCTGCGACCGGATTTTCCTGGGAAGTTGTAAGATACTTGCGTGCTGAAGGACTCAAAGTCATCCTGCATTGCGGTGATGGCAGCTTCAAGGCGCAAATGAAAAAAGCCGATGCCAGTGGCGCACGTTTTGCAGTCATCATCGGCGATGATGAGGCGCATGCCGCAGAGATTAGCATCAAGCCATTGCGTGAGGCAGCAGAGCAGGTGAGAGTCGGGCTGACAGAAGCGGTAGAGCTGCTTAAATGACGCCAAACCAGAGGAATTAGAAGTGCCCTTCAACTTATTCAGGAAATAAAATGGCGACATATGATCTGGAAGAGCAGGAAAAAATAGACGAACTGAAATCTTGGTGGGAGTCATACGGCACAGTGGCAATCGTGGTGGTGGCGACCTTCATCGCCGGCATTGTCGGCACACAGGCGTGGAGTCACTACCAGAAACAGCAGATAGAACAGGCAGCAGAATTGTATGTCTCGTTACAACGGGTCGAAGAAAGTGGAGATCCGAAGAAGATTAGCGATGCTGCATCTCTGCTGGTGGAAGGCTTTCCTGCCAGCGGCTATGCTCCGCGTGCTGCATTGGTTTCGGCACGAGCGAGCTTCGATGCAGGGGATATGCAAAATGCCAGAAACCGACTGCAATGGGTGTTGGACCATACC
The DNA here is from genome assembly GCA_945888885.1 of Nitrosovibrio sp. Nv4. Taxonomy (GTDB): domain Bacteria; phylum Pseudomonadota; class Gammaproteobacteria; order Burkholderiales; family Nitrosomonadaceae; genus VFJL01. The sequence goes on from CAMDAX010000015.1 coordinate 15,767, forward strand.
AAAGAAGATGAATTGAAAGATCTTGTGCGGCTACGGTTGGCGGGACTATTGCTGGATGAGAAAAAATATGACGAGGCACTGAAGCTGACAGAAAGCAAACATAGTGAATCCTTCAGCGGTCTTTATGCGGATCGCAAAGGCGACATTCTCACCGCTGCGGGAAAGATTGCCGAAGCACGCGTAGCCTATCAAATGGCGATCGACAGAATCAATGTAAACAGTGCTTATAACAATGTCATCCAAATGAAGCTTGATGCTTTGGCAGAAGCCAAGTAGCGTCTGTGAGCAGATCTGTAACGAAAGCTATCAGCAGTATTCCGCGGCATACCTTTCTGCTGGTATTGCAATTGGCGTTAACCGGCTGCGCCAGCTTCGTTGAACAGGTGATGAGTGTCACCGATCTGGATGTGACGCCCATTGTCGATCTATTCAAAACCAAGGAACCTGAGATCAGTGCTGAACAGACTGCCCGGTTGAAACTGGTTGCCGCTGCGCGTCCATTGTGGCAGAGCAGTGTTGAGGAGAGTAAGGTAGCAATATTTTTACCGGTATTTGAAAATGGCGCGGTTTATGCTGCCAATTCTGAGGGGCGGCTGGTGCGCCTGGACTCCGCTACTGGCAAACAAGCGTGGAGCATAGACACTCAGCATAAGCTGTCGAGTGGCGTAGGTATGGGTGAGGGGATGCTGTTGCTCGGGACTTTCAAAGGCGAAGTGCTGGCATTTGATATCACGGGTAAATCACTTTGGAAAGCGCAGGTTTCCAGTGAGGTGCTGGGTCCACCGCAGGCGGACAGCGGAATAGTAGTGGTGCGCACCGGCGACGGCAGGATTTTTGGCCTGAATGCTACTAACGGTAAACGTAAATGGATGTACCAGGGCGCTACGCCAGCACTGACTGTGCGCAATCCCAGTCGTGTGCTGATAAAACGTGGCACGGCATTCGCCGGATTTGCAGGCGGCAAACTGATAGCGCTAAATTTATCCAATGGCAACATGAACTGGGAGGCAACCGTATCACGACCGCGCGGCGCGACGGAACTGGAACGCATCACGGATGTCACCAGTCTGCCGGTGGCCGATGAATGGCAGGTGTGTGCTGCATCCTATCAGGGACGTGTCGCCTGCTTTGAAATCAACAATGGTAATCAGATTTGGGCGCGGGATGTATCCAGCAGCGCTGGCCTTGCCATGGACGATAATTATATTTATCTGAGCGAAGATCGTGGTGCGGTAATAGCTTACACTAAAAGCAGCGGCACCACCGTCTGGAGACAAGACATACTTACTGGCCTCAGATTAACCGCACCCAGCGTGCGTAGTACCCGCGTAGTGGTGGGCGATTCCCAGGGTTGTGTAAATTTTTTCCGGCATGATGACGGCACTATCGTGCTCCGCGCTGTTACTGACGAGAGCGCTATCTTTGCCGATCCTGAACCCTTGCCCAATGGCGTTATAGTGCAAACCAGGAAGGGTGGGCTTTACGCGTTTGGTATACAATAAACAAGTACAATCATGAAACCTACCCTCGTCCTTGTCGGACGGCCGAACGTCGGCAAATCAACGCTTTTTAATCGCCTGACCCGCAGTCGCGACGCTATTGTTGCGGATATTCCGGGGCTGACGCGAGACCGTCATTATGGTCATGGTCGGTTGGGTGATAAACCACATCTGGTAGTAGATACCGGCGGCTTTGAGCCAGCGGCAAAGGATGGCATCCTGCACGAAATGGCCCGGCAGACTCTGCAGGCGGTGGATGAGGCCGATATCGTGTTGTTCATCGTTGATGGCAGGCAGGGTCTGGCAGCGCACGACAAAATAATCGCCGAGCAATTACGCAAAACCGGCCGTAAAATTTTGCTGGTGGTGAACAAAACCGAAGGTATGGCAAGATCTGTCGTCACCGCCGAATTTCACGAATTGGGTCTGGGTGACCCCTGTGCCGTTTCCGCCGTTCACGGTGACAATGTGAGTGAGCTGGTAGAGTTGGCGCTGGCGGATTTTCCTGAGCAGCAAAAGGAAGAAGAAAAAGATAGTCACCCCAAGATTGCCATCGTGGGGCGCCCTAACGTCGGAAAATCCACGCTGGTGAATACACTGCTCGGGGAAGAGCGCGTGATAGCTTTTGACGAACCTGGTACCACCCGCGACAGCATTTATATTGATTTCGAGAGCGCCGGACGCCGCTATACCCTGATCGATACTGCCGGCCTGCGCCGTCGCGGCAAGGTGCAGGAGGTTATCGAGAAATTCTCGGTGGTAAAAACCCTGCAGGCAGTGGAAGATGCCAACGTAGTAGTGCTGGTGCTGGATGCGAGCAACGAAATTTCCGACCAGGATGCACATATCGCCGGATTTATACTGGAAGCTGGGCGTGCGCTGGTACTGGTGGTGAACAAGTGGGACGGTCTGGACGAATATCAGCGTGACAACATCAAGAGTGAGATAACCCGGAAACTTGCCTTTCTCCTGAGCTTTGCCAAACCCCACTACATCTCAGCACTGCGTGGCAGCGGTATGAAGGGATTGCTGCCGTCAATCGATACTGCTTATGCAGCCGCGATGGCGAAGCTGCCCACCCCTAAGCTCACCCGCACCCTGCTGGCGGCAGTAGAAAAACAGCAACCACCACACACGGGTGTATCCCGTCCTAAATTGCGCTATGCCCACCAGGGCGGCTCCAATCCACCACTGATTGTGATTCATGGCAGCGGCCTTGACCATGTGGCGGAGACCTATCGGCGCTACCTTGAAAACACCTTTCGCCTGGCCTACCACCTGGAAGGCACGCCATTACGAGTTGAATTCAGGTCGAGCAGCAATCCCTATGCTGGCAAAAAACCCGCGCCATTAAGCGAAGCCGAAGCAAAACAGGCCCATCGTCGCCGCCGCTATGGTAGAAAGAAATACGGCTAAGGACTCCCGCTAATTCCAATTTCAGATAGAAACACCAACAATCTACCTCATTCGTGGTGACCCTTCGACTTTGCTCAGGACGAAGGCTTGGTCGAACCATACACCCTTTAACAGGGTGAAGGATCGGCGGTGGCTAATTAGCGATCTTTTTATCTGGAATTGGATAAAACATCGCGAAGATTACACGCTGGCATTTCCCCATGTCTGGTACGGCTACCCAACCCTCGTGAAAAGCGGCATCATGCCACTATGCGTACTGACATAACCTTGCCCTCCGAACCCGCGTCAAACTCCATCATCGGATGGCGTGCATTGTTGCCAGACCATCTGATCCTGCTGCTGGCCATAGCGACGAGCCGTTGGCTATTCCGTAGCCATTCCCTGTACTACATGGACTCAGTCAATTTCGCGCTCGGCATGGATTATTTTTCTCCAGTGCTGCACCAGCCCCATCCACCGGGTTATTACCTCTATATCAAGCTGGCACAACTAGTGCAGCATGTGCTGCCTAACCCAAACGATGCCCTGGTTGCAATCAGCATTGCAGCCAGTTGCCTTGCTGCAATGCTGACCTATCAACTTGCATATGCCTGGTTCGGACGCGCTGCCGCACGTTGGGCGGGCATGTTGTTCATGTTTTCGCCGCTGGCGTGGTTCCATGGCACGGTGGCACTGATTTATATGGTGGAAGCGGCAATGGCGGCACTGGTCGGTTACCTGTGCTGGCTCACCTGGTGTGGCCGACACACGATGATTATTCCCGCCGCCATCGTATTCGGCTTGGCCGCTGGTATCCGTCAATCCACCGCACTGTTTTTGGCTCCGCTATTGTTGCTTGCGCTATGGCAGACAAGCTGGCGCCATGTCTTGCTCGCGTTGGGTATCTGTGCGGTCACGTTGGCCGCGTGGTTCCTGCCGATGCTCACCGAAAGTGGCGGCTACACTGCCTATTTAATTGCGTTGAACGACATCTGGTCAAGTGCGGTAGTACCTACATCCGTGATATATATGCCTAGGAGTCCCTTAATCCACATAGGACTCCTCACCATCGCCTGCGTGTTATGTTTTGGGGTGGGAACGCCTTTGCTGTTTGTACGTGGCCTGCCCGTTACGCCGCCACCGGGTGGATGGATTTTTCTAGCAGCCTGGCTGATTCCGGGGCTGCTATTTTTCCTGATTGTCTACTTTCCCCTGGTAGCTCTCGGCTATGCATTATTCCTATCCATTCCATTATTTGCGGTTCTGGGTGCCAAGATCGCTGCACTACCGGTCATCAGGAAAGGGGGTAACAAGCGTTGGTTGCTGATTCTGGTGTCAGGGGCGGTACATATTGGGTTGTTCCTCTACGTGCCTTTGTATACCTCTCAGGCAGGCGTAACACGCAACGTGCAGGAGCTCCCACAAATCGAGCAAGGTATACGGGCAATCGCTATACCGGAGAAGACTCTGGTGGTGGTATTCGAAGCATACTTCTATGGTTTCCGCCACCTCGGTTACTCTCTCCCAGAATACCTGGTGCTGAGCTATCCCGAGCATCGCGCCGGCGTCTTTGCCATGCAAAGTAGGCGCACCAAGATTCTTGATAAAATTCCCATCGGACAATATGAGCAGTTTGTGCTTTACTTTCCCGAGGCGAGGGATGTGGAAATTTATCACCAATACCTTCCCGGCTTCATCACCGGGAGTGTCGGTACCGTGAGTGCTGGCGGATATGTATTCCTGACGGGGCCAGTATCTGCTCTGGTCAAGATTTTCCCGAATACTTTCCGTATAGACCAGGACATACATATCCAATATCATCAGTCTAAAATCCTTCTCGATCCAGCCGGAATTCAAATGCCAACTACGACAGCAATAATACGATGACATCGCCATCCATGACCACCTCGCCGCATCAAGCATCAGCTACCCCAGTTTTACTGCTATCCGTGGTGGTGCCTGTCTTTAATGAGGAAGCTGTGTTGGGAGCCTTTCATGAGCGGCTTAGCAATGTTCTGGACGGTCTGAAAATGCAGTGGGAAATCATCTATGTTAATGATGGCAGCAGGGATGCCACACCGGAGCTGATCCGGGAATTACGGCGCAACAGCCAAAATGTCGCATTGGTGGACCTGAGCCGCAACTTCGGCAAGGAGATCGCGTTAACGGCTGGACTGGATTATGCCTGCGGCGATGCAGTAGTGGTAATTGACGCCGACCTGCAGGATCCGCCAGAGTTAATCCCACAACTACTGGAAAAGTGGCGCGACGGCTACGATGTCGTCTCTGCCGTACGTAGCGCACGTAGTGGAGAATCGTGGTTAAAAAAGCTGACGGCCTACGGCTTCTACCGGGTCATGAGCCATGTTGGCCTCATTGCAATTCCTCCCGATACGGGGGATTTCCGTCTGCTCAGTCGCCGTGCCGTCTTGGCCCTGCGCCGGTTACGCGAGCGCCACCGTTTCATGAAGGGGCTGTTCGCCTGGATCGGCCACCGGCAGACCAGCGTCTCTTACGAACGGGACGCACGCCACGCCGGATATTCCAAATGGAACTACTGGAAGCTGTGGAATTTTGCGCTAGATGGCATCAGTTCCTTTACCACTTTTCCGCTGAAGCTGGCCACGTATGTGGGATTGGTCGCCGCTTGCGGTGCTTTTTTCTACGGGCTGGCTATCATCTGGGATACGCTGGTGCATGGCAACCCGGTCCCAGGCTACCCCTCTCTACTGGTAGCCATCCTGTTCCTGGGGGGCATCCAACTCATGTCGCTGGGCGTCATGGGCGAGTATCTGGGCCGCATGTTTGACGAGGTGAAGCAACGGCCACTCTACTTTGTCGCCGCTTATGAGCCAGCGCAAATGACGGCTCACACAAGCGATGAATTGCCAGTCTCGCCGGATGATGTGGATGAGATCGCCGATCTGACAAGAGACCGGGAACGATGACGAATACCTTGCAATGGCTGAATCTTCGGCGCTTGGGATTTATTGCCGTATTCCTGTCGTTACTGACGTTGCTTCAGCTCAGCGATCCGGATTATTTCTGGCATCTACGCACGGGACAGTATCTTTTTGAGCAGCGTACCCTACCGGTTGGGGACATATTTTCCTATACCCAAGCCGGTCAGCCTTGGATCCTGCATGAATGGCTATTTGAAATCCTGCTTTATTGCATCCATGCAATGTTGGGGCCATTCGGGGTAAAACTTATAACCTCGCTACTGGCGACTGCCACGCTGGTGACCGTCTATACAACGGCGAACCGGATTCTCGATAGGCCGTATGCAGCTTTTTTTCTCACTCTATTATTCTTCATCCCGGCGTATATGGGCGTCTCACCACGCCCTCAGATAGCGACCCTGCTGCTATTCGCACTTTTCCTGCGTGTGCTGACGGAGTTCAAGTACTCTCATACGACCCGCACCCTGTGGTTAATGCCACCGCTAATGATGGTGTGGACCAATGCCCATGGTGGTTACGTAACGGGACTGGCACTGCTGTTGCTATTTACTGCTTGCGAATGGCTGATATACCTTATCAGGCCGCACAGGGATGCAGCACAGAATCATCGGCTTGTGACACTTTTGTTGGTGACAGTAACGACCATCCTGGCCAGTCTGGTCAATCCATATTTTATCGAGCACTGGCTGTACCCATTCAAGGTTCTGGGTATGGAGGCAGCGAAAAGTTATGTCTCCGAGTGGCATAGCCCTGACTTCCATAGTTTTCCATTTCAGGTTTATCTGGTACTGGTTTTTGTCACAATGACCGCCGCCATGTACCGCAGGATGCGTCCGGATATTACCGAACTTGCGGTGATGTTGTTCTTTGTCACGGCAGGGTTCGTCTCCAGTCGCCATATCCCACTCGCAGTCATCGCCCTGATCCCCTTTGCTGCAGTAACAACCGCTCAACTACCCTTTACACAACTGCTCTCAAGCGAAGGGATCGGGCGTTTATCTGAACACTATCGCCGGTTTGCACGCAGTGGCAGCGACTTGGGCAGAACGGAATTCATCCTCAACTGGCTACTGCTGGCGTTGATTGCACTTGGCCTACTTCTTTATTACCCAGTCTTCCATGCCGCAGATATCGAAAAGGTTAATAAAATTGTACCTGTCAAAGCAACGGAGTTTATTATTCAGGCGGGTATAAATGGCCGGATGCTCAACACCTACCATTACGGCGGCTACCTGATCCAATGGCTATACCCCAACCAGAAGGTATTTATCGACGGGCGCGCCGATATGTATGGGGATAAGTTTCTGCAGGAATACATCACCATAAGCTCGGGGGGGGCGGAATGGGAGGAAAAATTTGAAAAATATAAAATCGATTACGTCGTTAGCGCACACGATGCTCCCCTGGTCCAATTACTGACTATGCGAGGTGATTTTAAGTTGGTCTACAAGGATGAGGTGAACTCGGTATTACTCAAGGATGACCCGAAATTCGCCCAGATTATTGCCAGGTATGGCAAGTAATTCCAATTCCGATAAAAACGCAGCTACCTTAACAAGGTAAGCCCCAGACTATGCCAAGGGACTGACCTATACATCGGTCGCTGAGAATTTGATGGTAGATCACGTTTATATGTGTTTGAGCATATAGATCTATCCCTCGCGAGAGGGAGGGTGAGGTTATATTTTGACTTCAGCCTGTCGAAACTGCATCCTCCGCGTAGCGGCTTCGTCCAGCCCTACGCTCAAGCGGGATGCGCCAAAAGTAGTGTACCCCTTGTATCTTACCCCCAGCTCAGAAATGAGCTAAATTGTTCTGGCGCGAAAGAGCAGGGAGACGGGATACCGGGCGTGCCCCTAAGGCCATTGAGCCTGTAGCTAAGATTGGTGACCGTCTCCCACCCGAGGGTGTAAGAAATTTTGTGTAAACGGTCATTTGGCAGGAAACTGTCTAACTTCAACAAGGAGTGAACATGACCGTAGCAAAGAAAGCAAAGAATGCAGCCCTGCATGAACTCGTCGACCAATTGCTAGCCAACTACCAGAAGCCC
>CAMDAX010000016.1 GCA_945888885.1 Nitrosovibrio sp. Nv4
CGTATCGACACTGTCGCGCTCGAATCGACGGGGGTATACTGGATAGCGCTGTATGAGCTTTTGCAAGCACGCGGCTTTGACGTGTGGCTGGTCGACGCCAAAAGCGTGCGCCACGTCAAGGCACGAAAATCCGATGTTCTCGATTGCCAGTGGTTGCAGCAACTGCACAGCTTCGGACTGCTTCGCAAGGCGCATCGTCCGGATGAGCAGGTCTGTGCGCTGCGAGAGATGTCGCGGCTGCGCGACATCACGATTGATGAGCGCGCCCGGCACACTCAGCGCATGCAAAAAGCGCTCACCCAGATGAATGTGCAACTCACCAATGTGATCACCGACATCACCGGCGAGACGGGCATGAAGATCATCCGTGCCATCGTTCTTGGCGAGCGCGACCGCATGGTACTTGCGCAGATGAGGAACTACCGGATACATGTCAGCACCGAGCAGATTGCCAAGGCACTCGAAGGGCGCTGGAGCCGGGAACACCTGTTCAGCCTCGACCACGAACTCAAGGCCTATGACTTCGCCAGCGAGCAGATTGCGCGGCTGGATGCCGAGATCAAGGTGATGCTCGACGCGATGCGCGTCTTCGACAAAACGCCTGCGGCCAATGCCAACAAGGGGCGTCGCAAGAATACGCTGGCCTTTGACGGCAGACAGGCACTCATGAACTGGTGCGGCGTGGATTTGACCGAAGTGCCGGGCATCGACGTAGGCACGGCCATGAAGATACTCTCGGAATTGGGTTGCTCGCTCACCCGTTTTGACACGGTCAAGTATTTTTGCTCGTGGTTGGGGCTGTGCCCGGGCACCCGCATATCGGGCAACAAACGACTTTCCGGGGCCAGCAAGCGAATCCCAAACCGAGTCGCGCGTGCGCTGAAACTCGCCGCAATGGGCTTGTCGCGTTCTCGCTGCGTCATGGGGGCTTATTACCGAAGGCTGACCCTGCGCATGGGATCGCCCAAGGCCATCACCGCCGTGGCGCATAAGCTCGCACGTATTGTCTATGCGATGCTTAGCGGACAAGCCGACTACGTTAAAGAAGACCAAGTCAGGCATGATGCACGCTATCGCGAACGTGCCATAAAAGCGCTGCAAAAGCGCGCCCAAGAACTCGGCTTGACGCTTTCGCCACAGGCTGTTCCCGCTCATGCATGATGCCAATTGCCCTTGTTATACATTTTTAACCAATTGAATATAAATAAGAAAATTACTGTTTCTTGAGAGTCTGGTGTGTGAGAGGTCTGCTAGACCAGTCCACTGCGAACGGCTCGGTGAATAGCATGGTGTTTAAACCCCTTGTTTCAAACTCGCCTCGATAAAATCATCCAGCCCGCCGTCGAGCACGCCCTGGGTATGGCCGATTTCAACGCCGGTACGCAAATCCTTGATGCGCGATTGGTCCAGCACATAGGAACGGATCTGGTGTCCCCAGCCGATGTCGGTCTTGGAATCTTCCATTGCTTGTTTTTCGTCGTTGCGTTTGCGTAATTCCGCTTCATACAGACGCGATTTCAACATAGCCATGGCTTCCGCGCGATTGCGGTGCTGGGAGCGGTCATTCTGGCATTGCACCACAATGCCAGTGGGATTATGGGTGATACGAATTGCTGAATCGGTTTTGTTGATGTGCTGTCCGCCCGCACCAGAGGCGCGGAATGTGTCGATGCGCAAGTCCGCAGGGTTGATATCTACTTCGATGGTCTCGTCGACTTCGGGGTAAACAAACACGCTGGCGAACGAGGTATGACGGCGATTGCCTGAGTCAAATGGGGATTTGCGCACCAGCCGGTGCACGCCGCTTTCAGTACGCAAGTAGCCGTAAGCATAATCGCCGGAAATCTTAAGGCTGGCACTCTTGATACCAGCGACTTCACCGGATGATTCTTCCAGCACTTCCACTTTGTAGCCACGACGTTCGCAGTAGCGTAGGTACATGCGTTCCAGCATTGCTGCCCAGTCTTGCGCTTCGGTACCGCCAGAGCCAGACTGAATATCGATGAAGCAGTTATTCGGATCCATTGGGTTGGAGAACATGCGGCGGAATTCCATATCCGCCACGATTTTTTCCAATTGCTCGACGTCGATACCAACACTCTCCAGTGTAGCGTCGTCATCTTCTTCTTTTGCCATCAGAAACAAATCGCGAGCGTCATGCAATTGCCGCCCAGCAATTTGCAGAGTATTGACGATACCCTCCAATATTTTCTTTTCCCGGCCCAGTTCCTGAGTGCGTTTGCTGTCGCCCCAGATGGCGGGATCTTCCGCCTGCCGGTTGAGCTCGATTAAACGCGTTTGCTTGGCGTCGAAGTCAAAGATACCTCCGTAATTCTGCCACCCGGTTATCGAGAGAGGTAAGCTGGTTGGCGATGGCGTTGAGTTGTTCCGCTTCCATGGGAGTTTGGCCTGAAAATACGAGAAAGACAAAATTATACAGCAAGCTGCGCCTGCCACAGAGACTGCAGAGGACTCAGGAAAGTATCTCGATACCTGTGGCATATCATCAAGAGACGCGGATTTTTCGTTACAATTGCACCATGACGAAATTTTTTGCATTGATTCCTGCGGCAGGTTCCGGTTCGCGCATGGGGAACGAGCTGCCCAAGCAGTATCTGCCACTGGCAGGCAAGCCGATGATTTATCATGCTTTGCGCGCGCTATGTAATTCATCTCGCATTGTCGGCGTGTTTGTGGTGCTGGCGCCTGGTGATAGTGAGTGGTCACAATATGACTGGTCGGAGTTCTCCGGCAAACTGGTGGTACTCGATTGCGGCGGCGCAGCTCGTGCTGAGAGCATACTCAATGGCCTTAAAGCAGCGCCGGGGGCATCATCCATTAATGATGACGATTGGGTGCTGGTACACGATGCGGCACGGCCTTGTTTAAGTGCAACGCAGCTCGATAAATTGATGGATGAACTGGCTGATGATGCCGTGGGTGGATTGCTTGCGGTTCCGGTGGCTGATACCTTAAAGCGTAGCGATGCCAACAGCCGGGTTGAGCGTACCGAATCCAGAGAAAATCTGTGGCAGGCGCAGACGCCGCAGATGTTTCGTTACAAGCTGCTGGTCGACGCTCTGAGCAGAACTGGTGGTGCGGCCATGACCGATGATGCTGGCGCAGTTGAGGCTTTGGGTCTACATCCCAGACTGGTGTTGAGCGATACGCGTAATCTGAAAGTTACCTATCCCCAAGACCTGGTTCTGGCAGAACTGATTTTACGAGAGAGAGGGAATTACAGTGAGCAGGATTAGAATTGGGCAGGGTTTTGACGTGCATCAATTGACTGAAGGCCGCAAGCTAATTATTGGCGGCGTTACCATCCCTTATGAGAAAGGCCTGCTAGGGCACTCCGATGCCGACGTGTTGCTGCACGCAGTGTGCGATGCATTGCTGGGTGCGGCAGCGCTGGGAGACATTGGCCGGCATTTTTCGGATTCTGATCCGCGTTACAAGAATATTGATAGCCGCGTATTGCTGTGTGAAGTTTATCGTTTGCTGGAGAAAAACGGCTACAAGGTGAGCAATATCGATGCGACCATCATTGCCCAGGCACCGAAAATGGCGTTGCATATTCCCGCCATGATTGCCAATATTGCACAGGACTTGCAGATGCGGGCCGGAGATGTCAACGTCAAGGCCAAGACAGCTGAACATCTTGGGCCGGTTGGCCGGGGTGAGGGCATAGAAGCGGAGGTGGTGTGTCTGATCACCGCAACAGATGGCGCAGGTAATTGAAACAAGCACCGCTGTAGGGGAAGAAACCATCCGGGTTTTCTTTGCAATCTGGCCAGATGCTGTAGCCAAAAGGCAGTTGGACGAACTGGCAGAACGACTGGAAGCAGTCTGTGAAGGACGAAAAGTAAGAGCAGAAAATATCCATCTAACGCTGGTGTTTCTGGGGGAAGTAAGCATCGATCGACTGGATGCACTATGTTTGGCAGCTAGCGAAGCTCAGGGTACCGGGTTGCGGGCTTTTGATTTTGCTGTCGAGGAAATCCGCTACTGGAAGCATAATCGTATCGCCTATGCAGGAACGGCCAGGATCCCCCATGAGCTTCTAGACTTGGTGGGCGCTTTACGGAGCGCCTTGTCCTCCGCCGGGTTTTCGTTCGATCACCAAGCTTATGTACCGCATATCACACTGGTGAGAAAGGCTAGATGTCCTGCCCCTTCGATTGAGCTCAGGACAGGCTTGCCTGAATTGGTGCAGCCGGTAGCTTGGCCAGTACGTGAATGGGTGCTGGTAAAATCAGAACAGGCCAGCGGCGGATTGGTTTATATCCCTATCGGCCGTTGGCCCTTGGCATAGCGAGTCAGAGATAGATACAGCTTTCCAGGTGTCGTGCCAGTTCTTTTTCGCTGATCTTGGTGTAATCCTTTTCGAGACTGTCGCTTATCAGGGCGCGCACATGGTTTCCCAAGCGGCCGTTGATGAGTCCAATAAAAGGGGCTGATGCAACCAGAATCAGGCGTTGGTAGCTATTGGCAGTACGTCCTTGCTCGAGTTCCCGCGCGAGCTGGCTGGCGAAATTCTGAGCTTCATTTTGTTTCGGGTCGGCGGCAGGTACGTAGGAACCGTGGCCGTTGCCATGACTTTTGTTGTGTCCAGGACGATCTGAAACCAGATCGTGTCCTTTTTCCCTGCTGGCAGCGTGTTCGAATTCTTTAAGTTTCTGTAACCCTTTTTTTGGTCCGGAATTTACATACAGAGATGCTGCACTTGCGTTAGCGACTAGTATCCACGTGATGCTCATATAATGCCTCCATGAGATGATGAAGTGATGAGAGTGAAGACCGGACAATTTCGTTACCAGCATAACATCGTGCGGGAGTTTTATAAACAGCGGTTTACCAGCGGAAGTATAATTCCGGTAACAGCACTTCTCCGCGTAGGACGCTGGCCTGCTACAGCTCAATTTCCAGCTCCCGATATTCTATCCAGCCTGCCGTTTTGAAAATTCTAGCTCTTGATACTTCTACCGAATACTGTTCCCTTGCGCTCTGGCTCGACGGTGAGATACTAGGTCGGCAAGTGCTTGCTGGACAGCGGCATTCCGAACTGATTCTGCCGCTGTTACAGGAGATGTTAGCGGAAGCCGGACTGACGCTGACACAATTGGATGGCATCGCTTTTGGTGCTGGTCCGGGATCGTTCACAGGTCTGCGTATCGCTTGCGGAGTGGCTCAAGGATTGGCTTTCAGCGCGAACCTGCCGGTCGTAGGCATATGCACGCTGGAAGCATTGGCGCAGCAAACCGGAGACGGCAGCGTGATTGCGGCGCTCGACGCCCGCATAGGCGAGATTTACCATGCTGCGTACACAAAAACGGTAAACGGTTGGCGGACGGTGAGTGAACCGGCTCTTTGCCTGCCACAGCAGGCACCGTTGCTGCCAGGGGATGACTGGACTGGTTGCGGCAGCGGTTTCGCCATATATGACGAGGCGTTGCGCAGTCGTTACCATGGGTGCGTTAGCCACATTGCTGGCAACCTTAGTCCTCATGCGCGGGAGGTGGCACAATTGGCAGCGCCCAGATTTGCAATGGGACTGGGTATTGATCCTGCCGATGCCGCACCGCTTTATATCCGCAATAAGGTGGCGCTGAAGGAAAGCGAACGATGAGTACTCCGTGGCAGGAAACGCCACAAATCAGGTGCATGCTTCCGGCAGATCTGGATGCGGTAGTAGCTATTGAACGTGAAGTTTTTCTCTTTCCCTGGACGCGTGGCAATTTCGGTGATTCGCTTGACTCCAGTTATCATTGTCTGGTGTTGGAGCAGGCAGATCATATTTTCGGCTACGGCGTGATGACAATCGGAGCAGATGAAGCCCATTTACTCACTCTCAGTATCGCCGCAGGATGGCAGCGGCAGGGCTGGGGTGAAAAATTGCTGCAACATTTTATTTACATTGCCAGAGAACACCATGCGCGGTCGATGTTTCTGGATGTGCGTGAATCCAATCATGCCGCTGCCCGATTGTATGAACGGATTGGATTCAGGCATATTGCCAGACGCAAAGATTACTATCCCGCAATGGGCGGGCGGGAGGATTCATTGATTATGGAGTTGATGTTATGAACCTGTCATGAACACCAGACGCGAAGAAATACTTGAGGAGCTGGGTCTCACGCCACTGTGGCATAGCCGTACTGCTCGGCATGCCACAGTGGCTTCCGATCATCAGGCCAGCGACACAGATGCCAGGCGTGCACAGATTCTGCACATGGATTGGGCCCAGCTCAAGACAAGCGTGGCAGGATGCAGCGCCTGTCCGCTACATAAGGCTCGCACCAGCACGGTGTTTGGTGTAGGTGACGAGAACGCCGACTGGCTGTGGGTGGGCGAGGGTCCAGGCGCTGAAGAGGATGCCAGCGGAGAGCCCTTCGTCGGCCAGGCCGGCAAACTGTTGGACAATATGCTGGCAGCAATTAGTCTGCAGCGCGGACGGCATGCGTATATCACCAATATCGTTAAGTGCCATCCACCGAATAACAGGAATCCAGAGTCTGATGAGGCGCAGCAGTGTGAGCCATATCTGAGGCGGCAAATTGAGTTGATCCAGCCAAAACTTATCATTGCGCTGGGAAAAGTCGCTGCGCAGAACCTCCTGTGCAACGATGCCACGGTCGCCAGTTTGCGCGGCAAGCTGCATGAGTGTTCCGGCATTCCTTTAATCGTCACCTATCATCCCGCCTATCTGTTGCGCACGCTGACCGACAAGGCCAGAGCCTGGGAAGATCTGTGTTTTGCTAAAAGCACCATGCAGGCGTTATTGTAATCAGTGATTTAGTCCCCACTTATTCTGGGCAGATTTTTTCAGGAGAGATCCATGCGTAATTTACTATTGTCCTTGACCCTGCTGCTTACCCTTGCCTTGAGTGGCTGTGGCTACAATACCCTGCAATCAACGGATGAGCAGATCAAAGCGAGCTGGGCGGAAGTTCTGAACCAGTACCAGCGCCGTGCCGATCTGGTTCCAAACCTGGTAAATGTAGTAAAAGGTTTTGCCACTCAGGAAAAAGATGTGCTGTTGGGGGTGACCAATGCTCGCTCTAGAGTGGGCGGCATTCAGGCGACGCCTGAACTCCTCAATGATCCAGAGGCATTCGCCAAGTTTCAAAAAGCCCAAGGAGAATTGTCGGGTGCTTTATCACGCCTGCTGGTAGTAGCGGAGAATTATCCGCAGCTCAAATCAGATGCCAATTTCCGTGAACTACAGGCGCAACTGGAAGGCACCGAGAACCGTATCACCGTGGCCCGTAACCGTTATATCCAGGCGGTGCAGCAATATAATGTGGTGGTGCGCTCATTCCCCAGTAATCTTACTGCAATGGTATTTGGCCATCAGGTGAAACCCAGTCTTACGGTGGAGAACGAGAAAGAAATCTCCACCGCACCCAAAGTGGACTTTAGTGCGCCAGTGTCGGTGGCAAAATAGGGGTATATAAACCTTGAAGCTGCGATTCAGCTTGCTTTTCCGGGTAAAAGGTTTTTGAAAAATGCTACAAGCTTGGATAAGAGTCTTGATGGTTGTTGTGCTGCTGTTTTTCGCCCCATTATCTGGGGCGGAAGTGGCGGTTCCGCTGCTCCACTCCCGTGTCACTGATTTGACTGGAACACTCCCCGCTGATGAAGCCGCACAACTAGAGCAGAAATTAGCGGCATTTGAAGCAAAGAAAGGCAGCCAGGTAGCGGTACTGATCGTCCTTACTACCAAGCCTGAAACTATCGAACAATATTCAATTCGTGTTGCTGAAGCATGGAAACTGGGACGTAAAGGAGTGGATGACGGCGCACTGCTGCTGGTCGCGAAGAACGACAGGACGCTGCGCATAGAAGTTGGCTATGGTCTTGAAGGTGTGCTGCCGGATGCCGTGGCAAAGCGTATTATCGAAGAAATAATTGCCCCTAAATTTCAGCAGGGAGATTTTTCTGGCGGCATTGCAGCAGGAACAGAGCGGATGCTGAAGGTGATCGATGGGGAACCGCTGCCGCCACCACAGTCCATGCATGGCACCAGCACCTCTGTTGGAATGGATGCTGCTGCGGAAAATATTCTCCCCATTTTCATCGGACTCATCGTGCTTGGCAAAATATTGCAGGCCATGTTCGGACGCTTCATTGGCGCCACTGTAATGAGCACTGTGGCAGGGTTCATGGGCTGGTTGTTTTTTTCCTCACTGGTTGTTGCCCTGTTCATCGCGCTTCTTGCTTTCTTTTTTAGTCTGTTCGGGAATGCAGGTGGAGGAATTTACCGGGGTGGACGCGGCGACTGGTCTGGCGGTGGTTTTGGTGGGGGGGGTGGTTTCGGTGGTGGCGGTGGAGGTTTTGGCGGTGGTGGTGCATCGGGGAGATGGTAAGTGAATTTTGCCCGCATACTTCGGCATCTCTGTACTGGTCGACTGACGCTACGGCGCGCATTTCCAGACGCCTCCCTGAGAGCCATCGAACAAGCCATCAAGCAATCAGAAATAAGCCATGATGGTGAAATCCGCTTTGCGGTGGAAGCAGCATTGCATATATTGCCACTGCTTAGAAACCAGTCAGCGCGGGAGCGGTCAATAGAAGTGTTTTCGCAACTGCGGGTGTGGGATACCGAATGCAATAACGGGGTGTTGATTTATTTATTGCTTGCCGACCATCATGTGGAAATTGTCGCAGACCGTGGAATTCATGGCATGGTTGGTAGCGAGGAATGGGAAAAAATCTGCCGTGCGATGGAAGTTGCATTCCGGCAGGGACAGTTCGAGGCGGGAGTAATCACAGGAATCAGCGCCATCAGCGGGCATCTGCGAGCGCATTTCCCGACAGAGCGGCAAGGGGGAGAGAATGAACTCGCCGATAGCCCGGTAGTTTTATAGCGAAATTCTCAGTGCCCCTTATGCGCCCCGATCAGGTGCAATGAATCTTCTTTGCTCTGGTTGAGCAAATGCCATTTGCGTATCAGCGTCATGATTACCGCCACAAACAAGCCGAACAGAATGATGACGGTATTAACATGCACATCGAGACTCACCAACACAGCATACAGTGCCAGCATGGTAAGAATGCTCAGATTCTCGTTGAAATTCTGTACTGCAATAGAATGGCCCGCACCCATCAGAATATGCCCACGATGTTGTAACAGGGCATTCATCGGCACCACAAAGAATCCTGCCAGTCCGCCGATCAGCATGAGCAATCCGATTGCGACCCACAGGTCGCTCACTACGATCATGGTCATCACTACAATGCCCATGGCGATGCCCAGCGGAATCACATTCACTGATTGCCGCAGTGAAACCAGCCGTGCCGCCATTACTGCGCCCACTGCAATGCCGAGCGCAACCACACCCTGTAACTGTGCAGCTTTGCTTAGTGGAAAATCGAGCGCTGCCTCAGCCCACTTCAGTACAATAAATTGCAGGGTTGCACCTGCTCCCCAGAATAATGTTGTTACGGCGAGTGAAATCTGTCCAAGCTTGTCCCTCCATAGCAGCTGCATGCAATGCCTGAACTCATGTATCAGGAATATTGGGTTTTTCTTGAGTATGCGGTGATCAACCCCGGTGTCGGGAATGTACAGGTTAAAGGTGGCGGCGATGCAATAAAACGTGGCGATAAGCAGAATACCTGCTTCTGTCACAGTGTCCACGCCAGTATCGATGAAGGGAAAATCAAACGCCAGAAATATGGCAGAGACCGCAGGTGTAATTAACACTCCACCCAGCACCGTGCCAAGCACGATGGAGGCTACGGTCAACCCCTCGATCCAGCCGTTGGCAATGACCAGTTTTTCTGGCGGCAGCAGTTCGGTAAGTATGCCGTATTTGGCTGGAGAGTAAGCGGCAGCACCCAGTCCTACGACGGCGTAGGCAGCGAGGGCAGCATACTGGTGTGTGGCAAGAAATAGTAAGCTGCAGCCCAGGATCTTGATAGTGTTGCTAATGAACATTACCCGCCATTTTGGCATGGAGTCAGCAAAGGCACCGACGAAAGGGGCAAGAATCACATAGAACAATACGAACACAAACTTAAGCATGGGGGTGAGATAAGCAGGGGCATACAGGTCTATCAGCAGCGCGATGGCAATAACCAACAACGCATTGTCTGCCAGCGACGAAAAGAATTGTGCCGCCATGATGGTATAGAACCCGCGTTTCAAACTATTCCTCCGAAAATCTTCTGGTTGATCAGGTGTTGGATTATATAATGGCTACCCATGCCTGTTTTTTGGCAGCGGGGTTTTATACCATGAAATCGCATTGGCGGCTAATTGTAACGGCCTCGATCCGTTACGCTAGTGATGAAGTTTCCGGCAAACTTCCGGAAAACACACTATTCTGGCAGCAGGATTTGTGATTGAATGGCCCGCCAGTTTCATATTGAAAATTTCACTCGTACTTATTGATGAGCTACACCAATTCTTCTACCAACAATATACAGAAAGCTGCGGCGTAGCAGTTCCGCAATGACACCTCGCTAAAAATAACCCGATGCCTCGTCCCATTCAAGCTCTGATCGATCTTTCTGCACTCGAATATAATCTATCTGTAGTTCGCCGCCACGCTCCGCGTGCGCGCGTAATGGCAGTAGTCAAGGCTGATGCCTATGGCCACGGTTTGCTGCGTGCTGCCGAGGCATTGAAGAGTGCGGACGGATTTGCGCTGCTGGAAATGGATGCTGCGATACGCTTGCGGGATGCAGGCTACCGCCACCCCATACTACTGGTTGAAGGGTTTTTTTCTACAGAGGAATTGGAGTTGATCGAGCAATACCACTTAAGCACCGTGATTCACCACAGCGAGCAGTTGGCCATGTTATCTGCCTACAAGCGGCGTGGTGGTCTGGATGTGTTTCTGAAACTTAACACCGGCATGAACCGCTTGGGATTTATGCCTGAGCAGTTTTCCGCCGCACTGGAAAGCCTGAGAACCAATCCCGCTATTGGCCAGATCACATTGATGACCCATTTTGCCCGCGCCGATGAACCTGCTGGCGAGAATAGCGTCAGTACACAATTGCAGCATTTCAACGACGTTGCCGCAGGACGAAATTTGGCCTGCTCGCTAGCCAATTCCGCAGCGATTTTACGTCACCCTGAGACCCATGCAGATTGGGTACGCCCCGGCATCATGCTCTACGGAGCTTCGCCATTTTCTGGCAAGACTGCCGCCGAACTGGGTCTGCGTCCGGTAATGACGATATCAAGCAGAGTTATTGCAGTGCAGAATATCAGGGCAGGGGACGCAGTTGGGTACGGTCATATCTTTTGCGCTGACCGGTCGATGCGTGTCGGTATCGTGGCGGGTGGTTATGCTGATGGCTATCCGCGGCATGCGCCCACCGGCACACCAGTGCTGGTGGACGGCAGGCGCAGCCGCATCCTCGGGCGCATATCCATGGATATGCTGCACGTGGATCTGAGCGGAATTGGGAGCGCTGATGTGGGCAGTCAGGTAATACTCTGGGGAGAGGGTCTGCCGGTAGATGAGGTGGCGCAAGCGGCGGGAACGATCAGTTACGAGCTGCTGTGTGCACTAGCGCCACGCATGCAGGTAGTCACATAAAAAAAGGGCAGTCATCTGACTGCCCTTTTTAGTCTGAGAATCTCCGCAATGAATGCGGGGACTATTCGACCTTGGCTTTGGCGCGCAGTTCGTTGACGGCGGCTTCAAACTGCCGCTGCAACACACGCTGTGTTAAATTATTCTTGATCTCTTCAAACGGTGGAATTTTCAAGGGACGCACATCATCCAGTCGAATCACGTGCCAGCCAAAAGGTGTTTGCACTGGCTGTTCGGTGAGCTGACCTTTGTTCAGCTTGGTTAGAGCTGCAGCGAAGGGCGCGACATAATTTCCGGCGGGACTCCATTCCAACTCACCCCCCTTGCTCTTGCTGCCAGTATCCGTAGATTTTTCCTGGGCAATCTTGTCAAGTTTTCCACCTTTCTTGATGCGGGCGATAATGTCCTTGGCTTCTGCTTCCGTAGCGACCAGAACGTGGCGTGCTTTGTATTCCTTGTCACCCATCTGCGTTTTCAGCGTTTCAAATTCTTTGCGCAAGGCTTCGTCACTGACCGGATGGGTCTTTATATAATCGATCTGATATGCCCGGACCAGTGCAGTCTGACGTGCAATTTCCAGCTGCGCTATGATATCAGGATCCCGATCCAGACCTTTTCTCAATGCTTCCTGGGCGATCACTTCTTCGGCGATCAGATCCTCACGCAAGGCTTTCCGGACTTCAGGGGTGTCCGGCTGACCTTGGGTGGTACGAGCCTTGATTATAAAATCAAGACGTGACTGGGGAACTGCCACCCCATTCACTTTGGCCAGGGGCGCTACGGGTTGAGCGTGGGCGGCGCTCACAGCAATCATGCCGGAAATACCAATTGCCATCAATTGCGAAAATTTTATGAGTTGCATAGAGCTTCCTTGTCAGTGGATTGAATCAAATCTAACCTCTTCAGGAGTATACGCCTTTACACTTAGCGCGTGAATATCCTTGCGCATCATTTCACCTAATGCAGCGTAGACCAAACGATGCCTGGCCATAGTCGATTGGCCAGAAAATCTGGATGAGACGATCGTAAGAAAATAATGTCCGCCACCGCTTTTGGCACCCTCATGTCCTGCATGCCGTGCGCTCTCGTCCAGAATCTCAATCTTTTCCGGATCAAGGGTGGCAAGCTTCTGTCTGATTAATTCGAGCGTATTCATTTATGGGGTGCCCGGCAGATTATGCTGGCAGGACTTTCTTGAATGGTTTGACGGTAACTTTTGCGTAAACACCCGCCGTGACATACGGATCAGCCTCTGCCCAAGCGCATGCTGCTGGCAGCGACTCAAATTCCGCTACGATCAGGCTACCGGAAAATCCTGCTGGACCGGGGTCGGGGCTGTCGATTGCCGGGTAAGGTCCAGCCAGGATAAGGCGTCCGTCTTGCTGCAATGCCTGGAGGCGTTCCAGATGTGCGGAACGAGCCGCCAGACGTTTTTCCAGGCTATTGGGATTATCTTCAGCGTTTATCGCATAGAGCATCATAGGCACCTCTAAAAATCCGGATTTCATCACAATATTTCGTTGTTCACAAAAATGTTTCCTTATTCCAATTCCAGATAGAAACACCAACAATCTAACCCGTTCGTGGTGAGCCTGTCGAACCACACCGCACCCTTCGACAAGCTCAGGGCGACCGGGTGGTGGTGGCTAATTGGTGGCGTTTCTAACTGGGATTAGAGTTACGTATCAACCGTATGCCACGTCTATATTTTTTGTTCCTGCCCTGTCTTGTTTAGAACTTCGAATTATTAGAGGCACCCTCATGTTCCTTTATCCCCTTCATCCTCTTTATCCTCTTTGTCTTCCATATACTTTGACAGCATCATTCCTTGCGCTAGCACAAACACCAGCATCAGACCCATGAACCCGAACAGTTTGAAATCGACCCAGGTTTCAGTGGAATAGTTGAAAGCCACGTAGAGATTGGCCACACCCATCAATGCGAAAAATGCTGCCCAACTGGCATTGAGCCGACCCCATATTTTTTCTGGCAACACGACCTGCCCCTTCATCATGACACGGATCAGATTCTTGTTGAAAAATGCGTTGGCCACCAGCAACGTAACGGCAAACAGCCAATAGAGTACGGATGGTTTCCACTTGATGAAAGTTTCGTCTTGCAGTATCAGAGTGGCACCGCCGAAAACGCTGATAATAACGAGACTCACCCACAGCATGGTTTCAACTTTACGGTGACGAAACCAGACCCAGCCGATTTGCACAAAAGTGGCAACAATGGCTACAGCGGTAGCCGCATAAATGCCATAAATTTTGAAGGTGATGAAAAATAAAATGACCGGGAAAAGGTCGAAAAGAAACTTCATGGGTGCGGAGCGATGAGGTCTATGGTTGGCAAAGGAAAATAGTTATGACAGTTAAAGCAGGAAAAAGCTTCCCGATCTTGGCTGTCCCTGGTTTGTTTCAGTGTAAATGCATCGGCGCTGTTTTACCTTCCTCGGGGAATTCGGCATGTACCACCTCGCCTTCCGGGTTTGGGAACAAGGGTGCGCCGCACTCCTCACAATATTCCAGAGGAAAGCGGTTATCCAGCAGAGTAATGTGAGTTACGCCACATTCCCGCAAGGTCGTTTCGATCTGCATCACGGTGTCATTGCTTTCGTCTTCTTCGCCCACCAGTGCCCAGACGATGCCGTAGAGCACGTCGTCGCGATCCTTGAAGGTGAAGCTGATGCGGTACTCCTCCAGCCACTGGTCGTAAAACGGCGCGATCACCGCGCGCAGGCCATCGGCTGAGATATTCAGAGTGGATTGCAGAAAATCAATGGTGGCGTGCATGGAATAGGGGCGGGCGAGGCGGTCTGCCATGCGCCAGGCAGAAAAGAAGCCATCAGGCAGCAGCAACTCCAACGCACAGCCTTGGAATAATGGGCGCAGTGCTTCGCCCCCACAAGCTTGCCAGGCAAGCAGTATTTCCTGTTTTTGAGTTTTGGCCCCGGGCACATTGGCGGCCTCGCTGGCCCCGGTGGCTTCCTGCCAGCGGAACATGGGTTTTCCCTGCGGCACGGCAATGGCACCGAGGAGGTAACGGGTATCAGACAGAAAGCGTCCGGTTTCAGCTAGTTGGCGCGAATTCATGTGCAAATTATGTCCTTCTGTCGCCGCTACCCACAGTTTGCTGGCCAGTTCGTGCGTGAGGTGATAACCGCGCGGCAACTGGTCAGGACTGAACAGGTAATCCGCCAGCGAAAATTGAATATCCGCTGCCAGCACATGCGCCCGCAAATGTGTTCGCAGGCTGGCGAGCATTGCGTCGGGTATCGAGCCAGAAGGGATCGAAAAGCGTGACCAGGTTAGTACCGGCGCAGCAAACATCAGCACATCGTAGTTGCAATCCCCACGGACCAAGACACTGCACTCGATGGCCGCTTCGATGGCATGGATGAATTCACCGTAGCCCGCAGGATCGGTTTCATAAAGCTGATCCAGTGCCGTTTCCAGATTTTGATCATCGCCCGTGCGCAACTGGGCGTGAATCTTCGCCGCCAGCAGGTTTTCCCAGAAGGCATCTTCGATACGGCTGCCGGAAGCGGCAAGTCCTATCGCCAGACGCGAAAGCTCCTGCACGGCACGCGGAGATTTGCTGCGACGTGGAACACGGGTTTTTTTCATGGCAGAGGCCAGCGCAGAGTAGTCATGCACACATTTTAACCTAAATCGGCTATTGGGACAGAGCAGGCTTGCACCGAGTAGGCCAGCACCGTTCAAAAATTCATCCTTGAGCAACATAACCTAATAGGTTAACATCTGACCATGAAAAAGAAGAAGCCCAACTACGCACTATCCGATGTGCTGGCTATTGTTTCTACCAACGGGGTTGATGCTTTTACCCAGACCGCTTTGCATGGCGCGTGGGATTTAGGGTTGAGTTCCGAGGATGCCGTTGCAGTTGTGCTTGGCCTGAAGCAAACGAATTTTTATAAGAGCATGACCACGCATAACGACCACCGTATTTGGCAAGACGTTTATCACGCGGAACTCAAGTCTGGCTTTAACCCAGATAATCCATTAGGACGTGAGATGATGGTGAGGCAGGATGCGAGGCAGTTTTGCTGGTTGGGAGAAGTCCATAGCTGGCCTATGGACGCCGAGCAAGCGGCAAAAATGGCCGCAAGCTGACCGCCAGCACTTGCGTAGGATCAGAGATCCGCCTAATGGATTATTTGGGTTCAAGGCTTATATCAAGCTCACGCTGCGTGAAAACGGAAGTGTCGTTATTCAATTTGAGGAGAAATGAAATGAAACACTTATGCTTGAATTGTGAAAAAGCAGACATGGTGCGCGGCAAACAAAACAAAGTAGTCGAGTATCGCGGCAAACAAACTGCCGTTTCCGCCGTGGACGGCTGGCATTGCCCCGCCTGTGGTGAAAGCGAATTTGCACGGGGTGAAGGCAAACGTTATGCGGCGGCAGTCGAGCAATTTCGCGAAACCATAGACAAACAAGAATCAGCCGAGTTGGCGCGCATCCGCAAAAAACTAAAGTTATCGCAAAAGGAAGCCGCCGTCATTGCGGGCGGCGGGGTGAATGCCTTTACCCGTTATGAACACGGCAAGTCCAAACCTGTTGCGGCAGTGGTCAATCTATTTCGAATTTTGGATAAGCACCCGGAACTGGTAGACGAGATTCGATGAATGTGTACGAGTGAGCCCGGCAAAATGGCGTGTGGTTTATTTGAAGTTGGTTAACGAATGACTTTAGACAGAAAATTTTGAGCACTTTTATTCAGCAAATCGAAGCGGCACTGCTACCCACCGCAATCCAATATGCACCTGAAGGCACAGAGCCAAAAGCACTGACGCATCAGTGGATGCATGCACTGGCTTACGGGTTCGCCCCGTTTGCGGTGGAGCGCGGTGCAACGGCAAAAAAACTCATCAGCATTTTGAAAAAAACGCAGCTCTATACCGATGCGGCAACGTTCAAAAGCCAACTCCCCGGCACGCCAATCAAGCCGTCCAAAGAAAGCCCCTTCACATTTATCGACCTCTTCGCGGGGGTGGGCGGCATGAGAATCGGCTTTCAAAAAGCGGGCGGCACATGCGTGTTCTCATCCGAGTTTGAAAAGAATGCGCAAGCCACTTACGCGGAAAATCATGGCGACTATCCGTTTGGAGACATGAACCAAAGGGGCCAGGTTCGCATTAATTCCAGGGAAAGGAGAGCTGTGGGGTTGTGATGTTGAATTCTGAAAACAATGTGAACCTGGCCCCTTTGGTTCGCCCCATTTAGTTACTTACTAGTTACTTACCTAACGCGACCATGGAATCAAACATAGCTTGGCGTTCTTTGTTCTTCGCTGATGAGTAAATGAGCATGATTTCTGCCAACCTGTCGTCGTCGCAAAAGAAATAGGCGACGGGGACACTCAGGCATCCGGCAAGGCTTTCAATGATTGGGAACGGTGGCTCATGTACGCCGTTCTCGTAGCGGCTCATGCGCGCACTGCTACATCCTTCGTCCAGCCCAATCATCACGCCAAGTCGGTCTTGCGCAATGCCAGATCGCAGCCGAGCCTCACGCAGGCGGCGACTAAAGATGGATTTGGCAGGAAGCTGTTTAGGCATCCTGCAATATTCGTAGATTGTTTTCGCTTATACTCTACGAATATCGTAGATTTGTGTGGGCGTAGATAATGGCTGAGCGTATTACTGAAAACCTAGTTAGAGACCAGCTGAGGAAACTTGGTTACTACGATCAAGATAACGGCATATCCGTTGAAGAGCAGAAGTCTGAGATTGCTAGGATAAAAACACTTCTTTCCAAAGCAAGTAAAAACGAAAAAGGAAACAAGGGATACCCTGAGTTCATTATTTCCAACACCAAAGACACAAATTTCTTAATTGTTTTTGAGTGCAAGCCGGACGCAAAGAAACACGAGAGTCATAATCGCGATAAGACAGTAAATTTTGCTGTTGATGGCGTGTTGCATTATGCAAAGCACCTGTCAAAACAATATACCGTCCTTGCGGTCGCTGTCAGCGGTACAACAAAGAGTGCGCTTAAGATTTCAAACTTCCTCTGTCCTTGCGGCTCGACCAGTTATAAGAATTTAGTCAACGAATCTGGCGTAATCGTTGATACGTTGATTTCATTTGATGACTATTACCGTTTAGCATCCTTCGATCCAGAGGTAGAAAAGAAACGACATACAGACCTACTCGCTTTTTCTCGTGAGCTACACGAGCTGATCTGGGCGAAAGCCAAGGTGTCTGAGGAAGACAAACCGTTGCTTGTTAGCGGGACGCTCATTGCGCTGATGAACGATGCGTTTATGAAAACCTTTAGTTCGCTTTCACCAGAGGATATTCAAGATGCATGGATGGGTGCAATCAAGAAAGAGTTGGATAAAGCCGACATTCCTCAAGGCAAAAAAGATACGATGTTGCAGCCGTACTCAAACATTGCAGTACACCCAAATCTAGCTAAACCAGATACTAAGCTGGCAAAAGAATATCCTGACGGCGTATTCAAGGAGATTATCTCCAGAATCAATAACAACGTCTGGCCGTTCATCAGCATCTACCACGACTTTGATGTGGTTGGTCAGTTCTATGGCGAATTCTTGAAGTACACGGCGGGCGATAAAAAGGCATTGGGAATCGTACTCACGCCACGTCACGTTGCAGAGCTGTTTTCCTTGATTACGAATGTCAGCCCTAAAGATAAAGTGCTGGACATCTGTGCAGGTACAGGGGGGTTCCTAATCTCTGCGATGCAGCACATGCTAAAAACTGCAATCACTGATGCAGAGAGAACCGACATTAAAAGGAACAAGCTGATTGGCATCGAAAATAGCCCGAAGATGTTTGCCTTGGCCGCCAGCAATATGATTTTGCGCGGGGATGGCAAGGCAAACTTGCATCAAGGAAGTTGTTTTGATGATGCCATCATCAAATCAGTAAGAAAGATGAAGCCTAACGTGGGTATGCTGAATCCTCCTTACGCTCAGTCCAAAAGCGATTCTGAACTACATGAGTTGTATTTTGTTAAACACATGCTGGATACGCTTGAGGTCGGCGGTACTGGGGTTGCAGTCATTCCAGTTAATTGCGTAGCTTCTCCACACAAGGCGAAAGAGGAGCTTCTAAAGCATCACACGCTGAAGGCGGTCATGTCGATGCCCAGTGAGCTATTCTATCCAGTTGGGATCGTGACATGCATTGTTGTATTTGAAGCGCACAAGCCCCATGCAAAGACTGGCAAGAAAACATGGTTCGGATACTGGCGTGATGATGGTTTTATTAAGACTAAACACATGGGGCGTATTGATGGTAATGGCGCATGGGCAGCAATTCGAGATCGTTGGATTGAGTCCTACTTAAATAATGAAGTACATGCAGGTGAGTCTGTGACAGCAATGGTGACTGCCGATGATGAGTGGGTTGCTGAAGCATACCTAGAGACGGATTACAGCAAAATCACGCAAGCAGATTTCGAATCAGAAGTGCGGAAATACGCAATTTATAAGCTACTGGGGAGCACAATTTCAGAGGATCAGGAGAGCGACAATGTTGATGGTGAGTGAGTTGTTTGATGTCCAGTATGGTCACTCATTAGAGCTGAATCGGCTAACTCAATCAAGCCAAAACAAAGGTATCGCATTTGTATCTCGCAAGATGGGCGATAACGGAATATCCGCTTACGTTGCGCCTGTCTCTGGGATTGAACCATCACCGGCTGGCATACTCACCTCTGCACTTGGCGGCAATGGTGTTCTTTCAACCTTTCTGCAAGAGACGTCTTTTTATTCTGGCAGGGATGTGGCGCACTTAACTCCTTTGAAAGAATTAACCAAGCAACAAATGCTCTATTACTGCGTATGCATAAAATCAAATCGATTTCGGTACAGCTATGGCCGACAAGCAAATCGCACACTTAAGGGAATTCTGATTCCAGAGCTGCATGAAATTCCTGAATGGGTGAGCGAAGTTAATCCAGATATGTATGCGGGTACTAACAGTCCTGCGATGAATACCCCACCTACCACATTGGATACATCATCATGGTTACCGTTCATTCTGAAGACGCTGTTCGACATCCAAAAAGGTAAGCGGCTGACAAAGGCGAATATGACAAGGGGAGATACTCCGTACATCGGGTCAACGGACTCAAATAATGGAATCACTGCTTTTATTGGACAGCCTGCGATTCATAAAACTAATACGATTTCACTGTCATACAACGGATCAGTTGCTGAAGCTTTCTATCAGCCAGCGCCATACTGGGCTACAGATGATGTGAATGCTCTTTACCCAAAATTTGAAATGACGCCAGAGATAGCGCTATTTATCTGCACGGTTATTCGCCAAGAAAAATATCGGTTTAACTACGGGCGCAAGTGGCATCTGGAACGTATGCGTGAATGTGTCATCAGGCTGCCGGTTAGAAATGATAGAAAACCTGACTTCGATTTTATGGGGCGCTACATTAAATCACTGCCTTACAGCTCTCAGATTTAGCAAATCAATGGTGGACAACGGTGTGTTGAAGCTGTTGATGTGTATGTCCAGAATTAACCTGATAGTTTCATGTGCACAACCAAAGGGGCTAGGCTCGCATTAATTCCGGGGAAAGGAGAGCTGTGGGGTTGTGATGTTGAATTCTGAAAACAATGTGAACCTGGCCCCTTTGGTTGAAGATTTCATTGAGAGGGCTGCCACGGAAAGCAGTTTTACCGGTCAACCGTATGAGGTGAGGTGCAATGGCGGCGCAATAGTATCGAACCAAAGGGGCCAGGCTCGCATTAATTCCGAGGAAAGGAGAGCTATGGGGTTGTGATGTTGAATTCTGAAAACAATGTGAACCTGGCCCCTTTGGTTATGCCTTTGGTTAATGGGATCTGCACAAAAAATGTGCCATCTCTGAGATGATTGCGCATCCTGTATCAAAAGGTGACAATAGGCACACATCAAGATAAACTGGCAATATGAAACCGTTTCGCTGGAACCACGATAAAAACGAGGCTCTAAAAATTGAGCGCAGCATCTCGTTTGAGGAAATAGTACTTGCTATTGAGGCAGACGGTTTGCTAGATAAATTGCGCCACCCGAGTCCGGAGAAATATCCAAACCAGTTTGTTTTTGTCGTGGCGCTTGATGGTTATGTTTATCTGGTGCCCTACGTTGAGGAGCCAGATTACTATTTTTTGAAGACGGTGATTCCGAGCAGAAAGGCTACCAGAGACTATTTATTGAGGAGTAACCCAGATGAAAAAACTTGATGCGTTTGAGAAAGACATCTTGGCCGCCTATGAAAAGGGCGAGCTCAAGTCCACCTCTCCTTCAAAAGCAGAGCTGACAAAATTCAAAGCCGCTGCTACCGCTACCTTTCTCAAGGAAAAGCGGATCAACATACGCCTTTCCACGCCAGATTTGATGGATATTCAAGCCCGAGCGCTTGAGGAAGGTATGCCATATCAGACATTGATCGCCAGCGTACTTCATAAGTTTGTAGCTGGACGTCTTATAGAGCCGCCATCCAGGCTAAGCCCTTATTTAAGCGGGACGGGCCGCAAGCGGCGTACTGCTGAAGGGTAGAGCAGTTACAGGAGCCATTCATTTTATTTCTGCCTATCCCTCCTTATTCAAACAGATACTGTTTCGCGGCTGCATTCGTATGAAAACTTCGATACACTGCCAGTATCTCAATTTTCTCGGGGCGCCGCCTGATCTGCGACCCCGTTAGTTACCCTTAATCCAGTTATCACACTACGGGAATATCTAATGTTCATCAGCGTTCTTGAGCTTTTCAAAATCGGGATAGGCCCTTCGAGTTCCCATACCATGGGGCCGATGGTGGCGGCCAGTGATTTTCGCAACCGCACTCAGACGTTTGTTGCAACGCATGAGGTTGATCCGGATCTTCATATTCGCTGCACCCTAAAAGGTTCTTTGGCTTTTACCGGCAAAGGTCACGCGGCTGATCGTGCCGTGGCATTGGGGCTGCATGGCTATTCACCCGAAGCTCTGGCTGATCAGCCGGTGAGCGAGTTGACGGAGCGCCTGTGGCATAGCCGTTCCATCGCGCTTAATGAGACGCTATCAGCCAGGTTCTGCGCGGCCGAGGATGTAGTGTTTGATCGCGGCAGGCCGTTGCCGCAGCATCCAAACGGCATGATTTTCGAGCTGCTCGATCACAGTGGTAAAGCGATCCTGGCAGAAACTTATTTTTCGATTGGCGGCGGTTTCGTCAATACGCTGGCCGAGATCAGCACGCTGGATGCACCGCTTAAAATGGAATCTGCCACCGCTTGTCCGTATCCGTTCGATTCGGCGGATTCCATGGTGCGGATGGCTGATGACAGCGGCTTATCGATCGCGGCAATAAAGCGTTTGAACGAGCACACCAAGATGACTGATATCGCGCTGGATAATGGGCTGGATGCCATCTGGCGGGCGATGCAGGTTTGTCTCGAGAAGGGATTGGCGGTCGAAGGCATTTTGCCCGGTAGTCTTAACCTGCCACGGCGCGCAAAAGTTTTGTTTGAGCAGCTTCAGGCTGCTCCGGCAGAAGCTAATTTGAATGACTGGCTATGTGCCTATGCCATGGCAGTGAATGAGGAAAATGCCGCTGGTCATATGGTGGTAACCGCACCCACCAATGGTGCTGCGGGGGTGATTCCCGCTGTCCTGTATTACTTTACGCGCCATGAAAACGGCACCTTGGAACAAGTGCGGGATTTCCTGCTCACTGCCGCTGCAGTCGGTGGCATCATCAAACATAGAAGCTCAATTTCCGGCGCGGAGGTGGGGTGCCAGGGTGAAGTCGGTTCTGCTGCCGCCATGGCAGCAGCGGGTTTATGCGCGGTGCGCGGCGGCAGCCCGCAACAAATCGAGAATGCTGCAGAAATCGCGCTTGAGCACCACCTTGGTATGACTTGTGATCCGGTGGGTGGGTTGGTGCAGGTTCCTTGTATTGAGCGTAATGGCTTTGGCGCTATCAAGGCATTCACTGCCGCTTCGTTGGCGAAGCGCGGGAGCGGGATACACTTCATGCCGTTGGACGGTTGCATCGCCGCAATGAAGCAGACCGGTCTGGAGATGTCGGTAAAGTACAAAGAAACCTCTCTGGGCGGGCTGGCGGTAAGCATTACCGAATGCTGATAAACCGCCCATAAGTACACTGCCGGGTGATTATGCCACTTGCTGATGTCATACTGGCGGTGCATTTTATGTTCGTGCTGTTTGTTGTCGGCAGCCTTCCGGTGATTTGGATCGGTGCATGGCGAGAGTGGGATTTCGTGCACAACCGCCGCTTCAGGTTTGCGCATCTTGGCGCTATCCTGTTCGTCGTTGGCGAAGCGCTGCTGGGTATGGTCTGTCCGCTGACCGCATGGGAAGACGAGTTGCGTCAGACCGAAGGCGGCGGCAGCTTCATTCAGCGCTGGTTGCATCACATTCTGTTCTACGATTTCCCGGAAGGAGTGCTGACAACGGTTTATGTGTTGTTCGCGCTGCTGGTTGCGGCCACTTTCAGACTGGTGCCAATTCACCGGCGATAATCTCGTGTGCCAGATGCTGCATGGCTTGCTCGCTCAAATCGTCTGTCCGCAACACCAGCCCTTGTTCATACCGCGCATAATGCTTGAAAGTGGAGCGGGTATAGGCCGGGTCATAGTGTTTCACCAGCAAGTCTTCCACTAGCTGCCCCCATTGTTTCTGGTCTGCGAGTGTTTTCCAATGGCCGACGATTTCTTTGCTGTGAAGACCGATGAGACAATCAAGTTTCGGGTACAGAGTACGGGTATCGGCCAGGAAGTGGGCGTACTCTTCCATGAGTAAGTGTACGCGGCTCGCCAGCTCTACTTCCAGACGGACACAATCGCTCTGCCACATGGCGTCTATCATGGCTTGAGGAACGCGCAGATCACCGATTTTCTTGCTTTCGGCTTCGACATAAACAGGTTTTGCCGGATCGAACTGCTTGAGTTCAGCAAACATTAAACTGTCGAAATATTTCTGTGA
>CAMDAX010000017.1 GCA_945888885.1 Nitrosovibrio sp. Nv4
CGCCATCGTCAAACCACTTGAAGAACGGATGATTGCTTTCGTCCAACACTCTGGTAAAAACCTTGTGCCACAGAATTTGTTCCTGCGCTAGCTTGCCCCAGAAGCCCTGATAATCTCTCTCGGCCTCTGCGCATAATGCATGGTAGGCATCTGTGCCAGCCACGTTGGCCTGTTTCATAAATGCCGCGTCAGGAGGGAAAATACGGGTTTCATGCAAAATGGATTTAATTGCGGACATAACATCTCTCCGGGGATTTTTTCTTGAGTAAAGTCTATCTTCAGAAAAGTTGGATCATTCGCATTAACTGAATACAACCGACTTTCGTATCTTCGCACGGAACAGCTTGTGTTGCCTCTATTGTTGACACTAAAGTGGGTAGCGCACAGGCCGAATTTTGCCTATAGGACACATCTGGATAACAAGACTAGACTTAAAGGATTCCTTGTTACACCAGTAATACAGCCTGAACTTTATGAAGCATCTATTTCATTAATTATAAATTTTTGCTAAAATACGCATGTAATTTTTTATGGGCTTGTTCAGCCCATTTTTTGTTTGTGGCGAGTCTATGGAGCTACAAGAATTACTGGAATTGACCCTGACCGGAATGGGTTATGAGTTGGTTGAAGTGGAACGGTCGCCACGCGGCAAGCTGTTACGGGTGTTCATTGACAAACCCGACGGCATCACTGTGGAGGACTGCGTTGCTGTCAGCAGCCATCTGGGCCAACTGCTTGCGGTCGAAAACATTGATTATGATCGACTGGAGATTTCTTCGCCCGGAATGGATAGGCCATTGAAAAAAGTATCTGATTTTACCCGGTTTATGGGAGAGTCAGCTAAACTGAAATTACGTGTAGCGGTGGGGGGTCAGAGGAATTTCGTCGGTATTTTGAACGGGGTGAACGACGGAATGTTAAAGCTGGAAGTGGATGGGGAAATGCTTGATCTTGATCTGGGTAACCTTGAAAAAGCCCGTTTAGTTCCAAAATTGTAGCTATCTGAGAATTTGGCCGGAGGTAGCATGAGTCGCGAAGTTTTACTGTTGGTAGATGCGCTGGCGCGCGAGAAGAATGTTGAAAAGGATATTGTTTTTGCGGCGCTCGAATCAGCGCTGGCATCCGCCACCAAAAAGCGTTTTCACGAAGACGCTGATGTACGTATATCAATTGACCGTGAGACGGGAGACTACCAGTCTTTTCGTCGCTGGCAAGTGGTGGCTGATGATGCCGTTGAAGAGCCTGCGCGTCAAATTTCCCTGAGTGAAGCATCGCAGAGCGATGTCGAGATCCAGTTGGAAGAATTTATTGAGGTTCCGCTGGAACCGGTGGAAGTTGGCCGTATCGGTGCCCAGGCAGCCAAGCAGGTCATATATCAAAAAATCCGTGACGCCGAGCGTGAGCAGATTCTGAACGATTTTCTCGAACGCAAGGAATACATGGTCAGTGGCACCATCAAGCGCATGGAACGCGGCAATGCCATCATCGAGTCTGGCAGAGTAGAAGCCTTATTGCCGCGTGATCAGATGATCCCCAAGGAGAATTTGCGAGTTGGTGACCGTGTGCGTGCTTATTTATCCAAAGTTGACCGTACCGCCCGAGGCCCGCAACTAGTGTTATCGCGGATTGCGCCGGAGTTTCTTATGAAACTATTTGAACTGGAAGTACCGGAGATTGAAGAGGGTTTACTAGAGATCAAGGTTGCAGCGCGGGATCCCGGTTCTCGCGCCAAGATAGCAGTAAAGTCTAATGATCAGCGCGTCGATCCAATTGGTACTTGTGTCGGCATGCGCGGCTCCAGGGTGCAGGCAGTAACCGGTGAGCTGGCAGGAGAACGGGTGGATATCATTCTGTGGTCGGATGATCCGGCCACTTTCGTCATTAATGCGCTGGCTCCTGCCGAAATCAGCAGCATTATAGTGGACGAAGAAAAGCACTGCATGGACATCGTGGTGGATGAGGACAATCTTGCCCAGGCGATTGGTCGTGGCGGTCAGAATGTACGGCTTGCATCTGAATTGACCGGATGGGAGCTCAATATCATGAGCATGGAAGAGTCGCAGGCAAAAAATGAAGAAGAATCTTCTGTCACTCGCAAACTCTTTATGGATAAACTTGATGTAGATGAGGAAGTCGCGGATATCCTGGTACAGGAAGGTTTTACCAGCCTGGAAGAAGTAGCCTACGTGCCGCTCAATGAAATGCTGGAAATCGAATCGTTTGACGAACAAACTGTCAACGAGCTCCGTAATCGGGCCCGCAACACACTTCTGACCGAAGCTATTGTTAGCGAAGAGAAAGTAGAGCACATGGCGGAAGACTTGCTTTCTCTGGAAGGCATGGACAGTCAAGTCGCACGTGAATTGGCAGCTTTGGGTATAAAAACCCAGGAAGACATTGCCGACTTGGCGGTGGATGACCTAGTGGAAATGATTGGAATAGATGCCGAACGAGCCAAACAGCTGATCATGGCGGCACGCGCGCCGTGGTTTATTTGATTTGGTGAATGAAGCATAGATTACTAAAGGTTACTAATGACTCAAATGAGTGTGGAACAATTTGCCAGTGAACTGGGACTGTTGCCAGCGGTGCTGCTGGAGCAACTCCAGGCTGCTGGCGTCAGCAAGCAAATGGTCAAGGACGGTCTGACCGAGAAGGATAAAAACCAACTTCTGGATTATCTGCGTAAGGTTCATGGCGCCGGGGAGGACAAGGGTAAGATTACGCTGACCCGCCGACAAACATCAGAAATCAAGAAATCGGATGGCACTGGAAAAGCTCGTACCATCCAGATAGAAATACGCAAGAAACGCGTATTTGTTAAGCGTGATCTGATTGACGATGTGGCGGCTACGAGTGAGGCTATCGAGCCTGCTGTACCGATGGTGGCCCCTTTGCTCGCGCCAGCCCCTGTATCAGTGGTGGATGCTGCACAACTGGCGCTACGTGAGGAAGAAGCAAAAAAACAAGCTGAGCTGATCGCCCGCCAGAGTGCGGAAATCAAGGAAAAAAGAGAGCGCAGGAAACCCGTAGTAGCTAATGTCCAGGAAACCCAACCGGTTGCTGCACCGGAACCTGTTCCGGTTCCGGCTCCGGCTCCGGTTCCAATTGCGATTGCGGTTGCGATTCCAATTGAAGCAGAGATACCCCAACCCGCTCCAACGGAAGGTACTCTGCACAAACCAGTGGTTAAACCGGAAGACAAAGCAGCTAAAGCCGAGAAGAAAAAGAAACAGGCCAAACAAGTTATCTGGAAAGATGAGAGTCCCGAAAAGCGCGGACTCAAGACTCGCGGCGATCCATCTGGCGGCAAAGGATGGCGTACGCGCAGAGATAGGCACAGTAAGACTTCCAGTGAAGACCAAGGAGTTCATGGCTTCTCAGCGCCAACCGAGCCTGTCGTACATGAAGTGATGGTACCTGAAACCATCTCTGTTGGGGCGCTGGCTCAGAAAATGTCAGTCAAGGCTGCCGAAGTCATCAAGACCCTGATGAAAATGGGCAATATGGTGACTATCAATCAGATGTTGGACCAAGAAACCGCCATGATCGTGGTGGAGGAAATGGGCCACATTGCCAAATACGCAACGCTGGATAGTCCTGAAGCTTTCCTGGCAGATACTGAACTGCCCACGACGGAGTATAAAACAGAGCCACGCGCGCCGGTAGTCACGGTAATGGGGCACGTTGATCATGGTAAGACTTCTCTGCTCGATTATATCCGTCGCACACGTGTAGCAAGCGGTGAGGCAGGCGGAATCACGCAGCATATTGGTGCCTATCACGTTGAAACCGAGCGGGGCATGATTACTTTCCTCGACACACCAGGTCATGAGGCGTTTACTGCTATGCGTGCCCGCGGTGCTAAGGTCACCGATCTAGTCGTACTGGTGGTGGCTGCAGATGATGGTGTGATGCCTCAGACAATAGAAGCGATACATCATGCCAAGGCCGCCAAAGTGCCGATCGTGGTGGCCGTCAACAAAATTGACAAACCCGAGGCTAATCCCGAACGCATCAGGCAGGAACTGGTAACGCACGGGGTGGTACCGGAGGACTGGGGTGGCGACACCATGTTTGTCGAGGTTTCAGCCAAAACCGGACAAGACATTGACGTATTGCTGGAAAGTGTACTGCTCCAAGCTGAAGTGCTGGAACTCAAGGCGGCGAAGGAAGCGCCTGCAAGAGGTATCGTCATTGAGTCACGTCTGGATAAAGGGCGCGGCCCAGTAGCAACGATACTGGTGCAATCCGGAACCTTGAGGCGGGGTGATGTTCTGCTGGCAGGTGCAGCGTTTGGCCGGGTACGAGCGATGCTGGACGAGAGCGGCAAACCGGTAGAGCAGGCAGGTCCCTCCATCCCAGTGGAAATTCAAGGTTTGTCGGAAGTACCGGTGGCAGGAGAAGTAGTAGTAGCTATGACCGATGAGCGTAAAGCGCGTGAAATTGCGCTGTTTCGTCAGGGTAAGTTCCGCGATGTGAAACTTGCCAGACAACAAGCAACCAAGCTGGAAAACCTGTTTGAACAGAAGGGTGAGATCAGGGTACTTGCATTGATCATCAAGGCCGATGTACAGGGATCCTACGAAGCGCTGACCCATGCATTGGAAAAACTCTCTACTGACGAGGTTAAAGTCAACATCATCCACAGCGGCGTGGGTGCGATCACCGAATCCGATATCAACTTGGCACTAGCTTCCAAAGCCGTAGTGATCGGATTCAACAGTCGTGCGGATGCAGTCGCGCGCAAACTGATTAGTGCAACCGGAGTAGATGTACGTTACTACAGTATTATTTATGAGGCAGTAGACGAAATCAAAGCTGCTCTATCTGGCATGATGGCACCAGAGCGCAAGGAAAGCATTATTGGCCTGGTAGAAATTCGTGAAGTATTCCGCATTTCTAAAGTGGGTGCTGTGGCCGGCTGTTATGTGCTCGATGGTGTCATCAGGCGCGGTTCGTCAGTGCGGTTGATCCGTAATGGCGAGCTGATTCATACCGGCGAACTGGATTCGCTAAAGCGCTTCAAAGACGATGTAAAAGAGGTTAAGGCAAATTTTGAATGTGGCCTGTCGTTGAAGAATTTTAATGATATTCAGATAAGCGATCAACTGCAAGTCTATGAAATTATCGAGGTCCCACGCAGCCTGTAAACCAGGGAACCGGCTTTGGTGTGTATCTCATTCTGCAAAGCACCATCTATATCTCCGTGGAACATTCCAGCACTTATTGATCTGGCATGAGAGCAGTATGAGAGTGCCTCTAAGAATTCAAAGTGTAGACGTGGCATCTGGCTGATATACAAGGAAGGCATTTTTTGCGAACAACAAAGTGTTGTGACGGAATATGGATTTTTAGCGGCGTCCATGATTTATTATGGCTTTTCAATGCCGGTTTAGTATGAAAAAATAAGGCGCAAGAAAACTACAGTCTGCTGTACAGCGCGAAATGTTCTGTTTCCCCGGTTATAAACCCAGAACTGAATCCGGAAGAGCGGCTTAATACTATCCGGCTCGTAGGATCAATAGTCGCATCCGTATACGAACATCATGCCCAAAGACTATTCCCGTACCCTGCGTATTGCTGACCAGATTCAACGCGAACTGGCTGACCTGATCCACAATGAGCTCAAGGATCCCCGCATTGGGTTGATTACTTTAACTGGAGTCGAGGTGAGTCACGATTATGCTCACGCCAAGGTCTTCTATACTTCACTTGGTAGTGAAGGCGACAACTTTCTGACTGACAAAGGACTGGAACATTCGGCGGGATTTTTGCGCAGTCAGTTGTCGCACCGACTGAAATTGCGAGTAGTACCACAACTCCACTTTATCTACGATGAATCAGTTGAACGCGGCATGCGTCTGTCGCAACTGATAGACGAAGCGATAGCACAAGAAGGTCCGGCAGAGTAGGCGGATGGTGCTGTTTATCTAAAATATCCCCCGTATGTTTGAACCGCAGCTAAAACGCACCAGGCGCGATATCAGTGGCGTCCTGTTGCTTGATAAACCGTGCGGAATTTCATCCAATCGGGCGTTACAAATTATCAAACGTATCTTTGCCGCAAGCAAGGCTGGACATACCGGTACACTAGATCCGCTGGCAACTGGATTATTACCAATTTGTCTCGGTGAAGCCACCAAATTTTCCTCCGCATTACTGGGTGCTGACAAGACCTATGAAGCGGTGCTAAAACTGGGCTATATCAGCACTACAGGCGACGCTGAGGGAGAAATTTCAGTAGTGGGCGATGTGAAACTAATGCTGCTGCAAGTTGAGGCAGTATTGCAAAGCTTTATTGGCCCCATTACGCAGATTCCACCGATGTACAGTGCATTGAAGCACCAGGGAAAACCCCTGTATACCTACGCTAGAGAGGGGGTGGAAATAGAACGGCAACCACGCGAGATAACTATTCATGACCTGCGTATTGAAACCCTCGTCGGCAATGAAATGTGTATCACGGTTAAGTGCAGCACGGGCACATATATCCGTACCCTGGCGGAGGATATCGGTAGAGCACTTGGATGCGGCGGAGCGTATCTGACTGCCTTACGCCGCAGCGCTGTCAAAAATTTTGACCTATCGCAATCCTATACACTGGATCAACTTGAGGCAATGCCACTATCGCAACGAGATATCTGTTTATACTCGGCAGACTCTCTCTTGCGTAATTTTCCAGCTGTGATGCTGGATAGTGCTACAGTGCTATCTCTACTGCAAGGGCAGACAGTGGCTGACCCTCTCTCCATAAAGGGTTTAATGGAAGGAGAAAAGGTTCGGCTGTATGATCGAGAAGAAAATTTTCTGGGGTTGGGGGAAGTTACGACACAAGGTGAAATTGCTCCGAAACGGCTAATGGCAGAGAAAATATCTGCAGCAAAGACCTATCAACCGTAAAATCCCCAGATAGAAACCGTTCGTTGCTGTAAGAAAAGTACTCGTTTATTTCAATGTCGCCAGACCATCACTGGCCTCTATCTGTGGTACGGTGCAGCCATATAAATACGCTATACTGGCCTGGAAGCGGGAGAATTGAGGCGCCAGTAAAGGAAAATTCCTCGGCAATTGATTATAACCAGCCGCTGAACGTGTTCTCGCTTAAGGCACTATTTTTCTGCAACCACCTGATCGTACCGATGCTAGCGAATTAGCTCTCCATTAAGAATGTGATCCAAACCCACTTGTCTCAAGCCAGAAAATTCTGTATGACAACTCTGGCGAAAACCCGGATTGAGTATCCCAGCCACATATTTTATCTATTATGAGCAAGGGTAAGAAAATGATTCAAAAATTTATTCTGATGATATTGTTCGGACTGTCTTCTGTCGTTTCCGCACAGACCAGAGAATTGCCAGACTTCACCGATCTGGTTGAAAAGCAAGGTGCTGCGGTAGTAAATATCAGCACTATCCAGACTCAAAGTATACTTACTAACCGGTCTTTCCCAAGGATTCCAAATATTCCGGAGGATGATCCATTCTTTGAATTCTTCCGCCGCCACATGCCGCCAAATACTGCTCCTCAGGAATTTGAATCCAGATCACTAGGCTCCGGTTTTATCATCAGCACAGATGGCTATATCATGACTAACTCACATGTAATTGAGTCTGCTGATGAAATTACTATTAGACTCACCGACAAGCGCGAATTTCGCGCTAAAGTAATTGGTATCGACCGCAGAACTGATATAGCTCTTCTAAAGATTGAAGCCAGTGGTTTACCTAAAGTGACTCAAGGTGACCCCAATAAACTCAAGGTTGGCGAATGGGTGGTGGCGATTGGCTCACCATTCGGCTTTGATAGCAGTGTGACTGCTGGTATTGTCAGCGCCAAAGGGCGTTTACTGGCACAGGAAAATTTTGTGCCCTTCATTCAAACAGATGTGGCTATCAATCCCGGAAATTCCGGAGGGCCGTTGTTTAACATGAAGGGCGAAGTAGTAGGTATCAACTCTCAGATTTACAGCCGTACTGGTGGCTTTATGGGATTGTCGTTTGCCATCCCCATCGATGTAGCTACCGAAGTCTCCAATCAGTTAATAGCCAGTGGCAAGGTAAGTCGTGGCAGAATTGGCGTGCTGATTCAGGAAGTAACCAAGGAATTAGCCGAATCCTTCGGCCTGACCAAACCCGGCGGAGCGCTGGTGACCGCAGCGCAAAAGGGTAGCCCTGCGGAGAAAGCAGGCATTGAAGCAAGGGATGTGATTCTAAAATTTAATGATACAACCATAACCACCTCCAGTGACCTGCCACGCATTGTAAGCGTCACCAAGCCAGGATCCAAGGTACCCGTACAGGTGTGGCGCAATGGTTCCATTAAAGAAATAACCGTGACGGTAGACGAAATTCCATCGGATGAAAAGACTGCCAATCGCGGCAGTAAACAGGGCAAGACACTTGCAGCATTCAACCGCATTGGGCTTGCGCTCAGCGAACTTAACGCTGAACAGAAAAAACAACTGGAGATAGACAACGGACTGCTGGTGGAAGACATGCAGTTAGGTATTGCCAGCCGTGCTGGAATACGCCCTGGTGATGTGATCCTTGGCATTAATAATCAGAGTGTAAAAACAGTTGAACAGTTCAACCAGCTACTTGGAAAAGTAGAAAAAGGGCGCAATACTGCGCTGCTGGTGCAGCGTGACGGCATCACCACCTTCATTACAATGAGGCTCAATGACAGCGACAACAAGTAACCCAGCCATACCGGAGTCCGCCATCCTAGTCGTATATGGCCGCGAATGCTGCCATCTATGCGAGGATATGATCGCTATGCTATATGAATTGCAGGTGCAGACTCCCTTCCGGATCGAAGTGAAGGATGTAGACAGCGATGTTGAGCTGGCGACACGTTATGGCGAGCGAGTTCCAGTGCTGGTGGCAGATGGGGAAGAAATCTGCCATTACCATCTTGACCATGTCGCGCTAGATGCATATTTCGCCAAAATTCGCTAGAATGCGCACTATTTGAGTAAACACAGTAACCGAATTTTATCGACACTTGCGGGATCAAGCCAGAGACTCTCAAGAGGGCACAGCATGTGCCCTCTTTTATTTTCCTTGGCGTAGCTCTCGACCACCATTTTCCTGATTATTGGCCTCTGACCCCTGATGCAATACATCCGTAATTTTTCTATCATCGCCCATATCGATCATGGTAAATCCACTTTGGCAGATCGTATTATTCAATTGTGCGGCGGTCTCTCAGACCGAGAAATGGGAGCACAGGTACTTGATTCGATGGACCTGGAACGGGAACGTGGAATTACCATCAAGGCGCAGACTGCTGCGCTGAAATATACATCGCATGACGGTAACACCTATTTACTGAATCTGATTGACACTCCAGGTCACGTAGATTTTTCTTATGAAGTGTCGCGTTCTCTGGCGGCCTGTGAAGGTGCGCTACTGGTGGTGGATGCCTCACAAGGCGTGGAAGCCCAGACTGTGGCCAATTGCTACACCGCGATCGAGCAAGGTGTAGAGGTGGTGCCCGTGTTGAATAAGATTGACCTACCTGCAGCTGAACCAGAACGCGTAATTGAGGAGATAGAAGACATTATTGGCATAGATGCTCAAGATGCCCTACGTGCCAGCGCCAAGACTGGCGAAGGCGTACAGGACATCCTGGAAGCAGTGATTGCACGTATCCCTGCACCGAGGGGAGATCCTGCCGCTCCATTAAAGGCCCTTATCATCGATTCATGGTTTGATAATTATGTCGGTGTAGTGATGCTGGTGCGGGTGGTGGATGGGGTGCTTAGACCGAAGGATAGAATCCTGCTCATGGCCAGCAAAGCCGTTCACTTGTGCGAACAAGTCGGCGTATTCACACCCAAATCCAAGCCTCGAGAATCGTTAAGTGCAGGCGAAGTTGGCTTTATTATTTCCGGCATCAAGGAATTGAAATCCGCCAAGGTAGGCGACACTGTGACTCTGGTAGATCGTCCTGCTATCCAACCACTACTCGGCTTCAAAGAAATTAAACCGCAAGTTTTTGCCGGACTTTATCCGATTGAATCCAACCAGTACGACGCTTTGCGTGATGCGCTGGAGAAATTGAAGCTCAATGATTCCTCATTACACTACGAGCCAGAAACATCCCAGGCGCTGGGTTTTGGTTTCCGTTGCGGATTTCTCGGTCTATTGCATCTGGATATCGTGCAAGAACGGCTGGAACGGGAATACGATATGAATCTCATCACCACTGCGCCGACGGTGGTGTATCAGCTAGCGATGCGCGATGGTACGGTGACTGAAATTGAGAATCCGTCAAGAATGCCGGACCCTTCAAAGATAGAGGAGATCCGCGAACCAATTATTACCGCTACCATACTTGTTCCGCAAGAATATGTCGGCTCAGTTATTACGCTCTGTATCAGCAAACGCGGGTTGCAGAAAAACATACAATACATGGGCAGGCAGGTGATGCTCACTTACGAGATGCCGCTCAATGAAGTAGTCATGGATTTTTTCGACAAGCTAAAATCCACCAGTCGCGGCTATGCCTCGTTGGATTATGAGTTCAAGGAATTTCGCGCTTCCGATCTGGTAAAGCTGGATATACTCATCAACGGTGAAAAAGTGGATGCACTGTCGCTGATCGTGCACCGGACCAACAGCCAATACCGTGGGCGGGCACTGGCGCAGAAGATGCGTGAATTGATCCCGCGGCAGATGTTTGATATCGCAGTTCAGGCTGCCATTGGCGCACACATCATTGCCAGGGAAAGCATCAAGGCATTGCGCAAAAATGTACTCGCCAAGTGTTATGGTGGTGACATTAGTCGCAAGCGAAAACTACTGGAAAAACAGAAAACGGGAAAAAAACGAATGAAGCAGGTTGGTAATGTGGAAATTCCACAAGAAGCATTTCTGGCGATTTTGCAGACGGGCGACAAATAATGTAGCGAATATCTGGTGGTTAACATGGTTTCAGACACTCCCACTATTTATTGGATATTGTTCACCTAAAGGATAGAGAATGAATTTTCCTCTCATCATGCTGATTCTGCTGGTTGTCACTGGCGGCATCTGGCTGCTTGATCACTTCATGCTGCGACGCAACCGTGCGCCGGATACTCGCGAGCCGTGGTGGGTCGAGTATCCCAAAAGCTTTTTCCCGGTGATCCTGATCGTATTTGGCCTGCGTTCATTTCTGGTGGAACCTTTCAAAATCCCGTCCGGCTCGATGATCCCGACTTTGCTGGTGGGAGATTTTATTCTGGTAAACAAATACACCTATGGCATCAGACTGCCAGTCATCAATCTTAAGATAATGGAAGTAAATGAACCGAAGCGCGGGGAGGTAATGGTATTCCGTTACCCGGAGAACCCGTCAATGGATTACATCAAACGTATAGTTGGCCTACCAGGCGACTCTATTACTTATCGCAATAAGCAGTTGATCGTGAATGACATTCCAGTAAAAATGGAATCGGTGGGTGAGTACACTTATATCGAGTCCGGATTAAGTTATGTATACAACCAGAAACTTATAGAATCTCTAAATGAACGTGGTCATGCCATTATTATTAATCCAGATGTACCTGGCCTACAGATTTCCGGAGTACGCCCATTCCCATTCCGGGAAAATTGTACCTACCATTATTCTGAATTTACCTGTACGGTACCCGCCGGGAATTATTTCACGATGGGTGACAATCGTGACAGCAGCAGCGATAGTCGCTACTGGGGATTTGTCCCGGAACACAATATCGTCGGCAAAGCATTCATGATCTGGTGGAGTTTCAGCGACTTTAAGCGAATTGGATTATCAATCGAGTAGCCCCCTGCTTCTATCCTGGAGATAAGATTCCAGCATGCATGGAATACCGAATCCTCAGAAAGAATCTGGTGGCGATTGCCCATATTTTCTTGTACATTAATTTCGACGCCAGCAGTCACCGATAACAATGTGGCGGCTGTGGGCAGATAGTATTTGGGCTTATTGAAAAATGGATAGCGCCACACTTTGCCAGAAAATCAGTTATGCTTTTAATCAGCCGGAATTGTTGCGCCAGGCGCTAACCCACCGCAGCCATAGCTCTCCACACAATGAACGGCTTGAATTTCTCGGTGACAGCGTCCTAAATTGTGCAGTTGCCGGATTAATATTCAGGCACTTTCCAAATCTTCCCGAAGGTGAGTTGTCTCGACTTCGTGCCAGCTTGGTCAATCAGCAGGCATTGTTTGAGTTAGCGCAAACACTTGATCTGGGAGAGCAAATCAGACTTGGCGAGGGAGAGCTTAAAAGCGGCGGGCATCGCCGCCCTTCAATTCTTGCAGATACACTGGAAGCCGTGTTGGGTGCAACTTATCTCGATGGGGGGTTTGCGCAGGCGGAAAAAGTTGTTGCCACGCTTTTTATGCCACTGCTGCATCAGTTGAATCCACAGACCCTTGGCAAGGATCCAAAGACCCTATTGCAGGAATACCTGCAAAGCCGAAAACTGGGGCTACCGCAATACTCCGTTGTCGCCACCAGCGGCGAAGCCCACCAGCAACAATTCCTGGTGGAATGCATTATTGCTAAACTTAATATTCGTACTGTTGGGGAGGGTGCCAG
Organism: Nitrosovibrio sp. Nv4; assembly: GCA_945888885.1. GTDB lineage: Bacteria > Pseudomonadota > Gammaproteobacteria > Burkholderiales > Nitrosomonadaceae > VFJL01. The sequence continues at coordinate 12,574 of CAMDAX010000017.1, forward strand.
TCGCCGCAGTGCTGAACAGGGAGCGGCGAAGCAAGCATATGAACAAGCACACTCAGGTAGTTAAAAAATGGCAAAAATGGAAACCTCCAGCTTTTCTGGTGGCAGGCTTTGTATCCCCCTCTGAGCATTTCGCAAGATGACAGTCAACCTCAACTATCGCACCGGCTACATCGCCATCATTGGTCGTCCCAATGTCGGAAAATCCACGCTGCTTAATCATCTGGTCGGACAGAAGGTCAGCATCACTTCAAAAAAAGCGCAGACTACCCGCCACCGCATAAACGGCATTTTAACCGACGAGCAATCCCAGTTTATTTTTGTCGATACGCCGGGTTTTCAGACCCAGCATACGAATCGGTTGAACAGCATGATGAATCGTACTGTCACCCAAAGTATGCGAGATGTAGACGTAGTGATATTCGTGATTGAAGCGACCCACTTTGATGAGCGCGACAGGTTGGTGTTGAGGCTCTTACCTGTTGATAGGCCGGTAATTCTTGTCATCAATAAAATAGACCAGCTGGCCGATAAATCACGGCTACTTCCTTTTCTGGAGAAAATGTCCAAGGAATTTGCCTTTGCGGCAATGGTGCCAGTAAGCGCGCAGGAGGGAATACAACTACCTGAACTAATACGCACAATCCGGCCATATCTGCCGGAGAATCCCCCATTATTCAGTAAAGATGAGGCCACTGATCGTAGCGAACGATTCATCGCTGCAGAATTGATACGTGAGAAACTGTTTCGTCTGACAGGTGAAGAGATTCCCTATTCTGCCAGTATCACCATAGTCCAATTCACAACCGAAGATGGTCTGCGTAAAATTCATGCTTGCATCATCGTGGATAGAGCTAATCAAAAGGCTATTATCATTGGTAAAAATGGTGAGAAGCTCAAGGAAATCGCTACCCAGGCGCGTAAAGACATGGAAAGAATTTTCGGTGGTAAGGTGTACCTCGAGGTCTGGGTGAAAGTAAAAACTGGCTGGGCTAATGATGCGCAAATGCTGAAAAGTTTGGGCTATGGATAACCCCTGAAGATCAAGTACTACGGATTAACCTAAATCCGGCAGTTGGACGGGGTAGAGTGTACGATTTTTGGGGTGTAGGGCAATGCGCAATAACGTGGAATGGTCATTCCATTCCAAGAAGTTGCAACGCAGCCATGCGCTGCAAAAACGTGCACTCTACCCTGTAGCGAACTCACCCAGACGGCGAAGATCAAACACTACAAAAAATTACTATAAATCACGTTGCTAGACTGAAAAATGAGCGGTCAACTGCCAGATTTAGGATTAACTTCAAGATACCTGTAAAAATTAGAATTTCATCATAATACTTCGCTACTCACAAAAAATATTTCCTTACGTATCGATCATATGCCACGTCTACATTTCTTGTTTCCGCCTTGTCTTACTTAGAGGCGCCCTTTAGATAAGACTCATGATTGTAGAAAAACACCGGCAAGACGCTCAGCCAGCTTTTGTGCTGCACACCTACCCCTACCTGGAAACCAGTCTCATAATAGAGACCTTCACCCTCAATTTTGGGCGCGTGCCACTGGTAGCAAAGGGTGCAAGACGCCCAAGATCAGCGCTCAGAGGGTTATTGCTGGCGTTTCAACCGCTGCAACTTTCTTGGGCAGGGAAATCGGAATTACGTACTCTGCACAAGGTGGAATGGCAGGGAGGCCAGCCATTTTTGCAGGGAATGAGCCTGATCTGCGGGTTTTACCTGAATGAACTGTTGGTGCGACTGCTACATCGTGATGATCCCCATGAACAATTGTTCGTGTATTACCAGGAAACGCTGGCAGCATTAGGTACTCAAAAAGATTACACTCCCATATTGCGGCACTTCGAGCAACGCATGTTGCAGGAACTCGGTTATGCCATGACACTCGATCATGAGGTTACATCGGGCAAACCGCTAAACCCGGATAAAGAATATTGCTATGAAATCGAGCGCGGACCCGTGGCACTGGATGGAAACGATGATAGCTACGGCATGCAACTGCGTGGAAAAACTTTATTGGACATGGAGAAAGACGATTATTCCGATGCCGTCACTCGGCAACAGAGCAAAGCGCTGATGCGTTATATCCTTAATCATTATCTTGATGATCAACCGCTGCACACACGGCAATTACTAAAAGATTTGCAACAACTATGATCGAACTTGGCATTAACATCGACCACGTCGCCACTTTGCGCCAGGCGCGCGGCACAACCTACCCCAGTCCAGTAGAAGCCGCGCTGATCGCAGAATCCGCTGGGGCAGATGCAATTACTCTGCACTTGCGCGAGGACCGCCGCCATATTCAGGATGATGATGTAGAGATTCTGCGTAAGCTTCTTAAAATCCGTATGAATCTGGAAAGTGCGGTGACTGACGAGATGATAACTTTTGCATTACACATTAGACCCCAGGATGCTTGTCTGGTACCAGAACGGCGTGAGGAGTTGACCACTGAAGGCGGCCTTGATGTGGTACGGCATTTCGAGCAAGTGAAATGTGCCTGTGGCAGATTGGCTGAAGCCGGTATCCGTGTATCGCTGTTCATCGACGCAGATCACGCGCAGATTGATGCAGCGGTAAAAACCGGTGCACCGGCGATCGAGATTCACACGGGGCACTATGCTGATGCGTGCACTGCCAGCGAACAACAGAGCGAACTGGAGCGAATCCGTGCTGCGGTTATCATCGGCATCAATCAGGGGTTGAAAGTCAACGCGGGACATGGATTACACTATCACAATGTCCAGCCTATCGCAGCGATACCTGACATATCCGAATTGAATATTGGTCATGCTATCGTGGCCCGTGCCATATTCACTGGCTTTGAACAGGCAATACGGGAAATGAAAATATTGATACTGGAAGCACGCAAATGATTTATGGAATCGGCACTGATCTGGTTGAGCCTTCGCGCATTGCACAACTATTGGGAAAATATGGCGAACGCTTTGCTAAGCGACTTCTGACGGATAGCGAATGGTCCGAGTATCTCGTTAGCGGTCAACCGGTGATGTTCCTGGCCAAGCGCTTTGCCGCCAAGGAAGCGCTTTCTAAAGCTATCGGCACTGGCCTTCGCTACCCCGTGAGCTTGAGCTACATCAGCATAACTCATGACCAACGAGGAAAACCATATTTTGAATTTCACCCCGAACTGAGTGCCCTGGTCAGAAATGAAGGTATCACCAGCCATCATCTTTCCATCAGCGATGAGCTGAATCTTGCCTGCGCTTTCGTTATCCTGGAAAAATGACTATGTCACTCGGGCCCATTATGCTCGATATCGAAGGTACGCAACTTGCTGCCGTTGACAGAGAAAGACTGCGGCATCCTCTGGTCGGTGGCGTGATTTTATTTAGCCGCAACTACTCATCATTGAGGCAACTGACTGAACTGACTGCCGAAATTCACTCACTGCGTAGCTCACCACTACTAATCGCGGTAGATCATGAAGGTGGCAGAGTGCAGCGTTTCCGTGAAAATTTCACACGACTGCCCGCAATGCGCGAACTAGGCAAGATTTGGGATGAACACCCTGGTCGGGCGCGACATCTGACACAACAGACAGGCTATGTGCTGGCAGCAGAGTTACGTGCTTGCGGCGTGGATCTGAGCTTTACTCCGGTACTCGACGTGGATCACGGGCAGAGTTGCATCATTGGTGATCGTGCTTTTCACCGCAAGCCGCAGGCAATTACTGATCTGGCTCACAGCCTGATGCTGGGATTGAAGGCTGGCGGTATGGCAGCAGTCGGCAAGCACTTCCCCGGCCATGGTTATATCAAAGCAGATTCTCACATTGAAGTACCGGTAGATAACCGCACTTACGCCGATATCGAAATGAATGATCTGGTTCCATTTCGGAAAATGATCGACTTTGGCCTCGCTGGCATGATGCCAGCACACGTCATTTATCCTGGTGTGGATGCACGTCCTGCAGGATTTTCCAAGGTCTGGCTGAAAGAAATCCTGCGCGGTGAACTGGGATTTGATGGCTGCATCTTCAGTGATGACTTGAGCATGGAAGGTGCAGCAGTCGCAGGAAATATCGTACAACGGGCAGAAGCTGCTTTCAGTGCCGGCTGTGATATGGCGCTAGTCTGTAACAACCCGCAAGCGGCAGATGAGCTACTTGAGAGGTTACAATGGAATATTTCAGCCACTAGTCTTGTCCGTCTCGCCCGCATGCGTGGACGACCCCATCCTGATACGATGGTAAAACTGCATGAAGATGCCCATTTCGTAAAAGCAGTGAAGGAAATCGGTGGGATCGGAATCAGCAGCGGCGAATTGCCGCTGGCATAGAGTAAGCTAGTAAGCTTCAGCTACAACTTGTTAAACCTAAGCTTCGTGGATAAACCCGGTATTGTCGAAACAAGAAAACTCACTTTCGCCGCCAAGTAGTGCCTTGTGCATCATCCTCCAAAAGGATATCGGCATCAGATAGCTCCTTGCGGATACGATCGGCTTCAGTAAAATTCCTGGTAGTACGCGCAGCGAGGCGTTGTTGAATCATCTGTTCGATGTATTCCGGCGTGAATATATCGTTACCAAACTCTGTGGCGTCAAGTGATCCAGGTTGTCTCATTGTTCCGTATGCGGTCATGGGTTCCAGCACAAGTGATCCAGATATACGATTCTGCAGATGTTGCTGTGGATCTCGTTGCAGCAGACCCAACAAGCCACCCAGCGCTTTAAGCAACGTCATATCCTGCAGTGACTTGGTCCTGTTGGCTTCATTGGCGAGCTCAAACAATACAGCAACAGCATTAGGGGTGTTGAAATCATCATTCATCGCCTCCATGAAACGCTGAGCATGGGGTTCATTCCAGTCAATTGTGGCGGCAGCAGGAACTTCGTTTCCCTTTAATGCAATGTAGAGACGATCAAGTGCATGTCTGGCATCTTCCAGATGCTGGTCGGAATAATTTAATGGACTGCGATAATGGGCGCGCAGAATGAAAAACCGCATCACCTCCGGTTGGTAGCGAGCAAGCACTTCGCGTACCGTGAAAAAATTACCCAGCGACTTGGACATTTTTTCATCATCGACACGCACGAAACCGTTGTGCATCCAGTAATTGACGAAAGGGTGATCATGTGCGCCTTCACTTTGTGCAATCTCATTTTCGTGATGAGGAAACTGCAGATCTTGTCCGCCACCATGTATGTCGAAGTGCTCGCCAAGATAATGTTCGCTCATCGCCGAGCATTCGATGTGCCAACCGGGACGCCCCCTCCCCCAAGGTGAATCCCACTGCGGCTCCCCCGGCTTGGCTGCTTTCCATAGCACGAAATCCAGCGGATCATTCTTATGCGGATCAATAATCACTCGCTCCCCGGCACGCAAATCATCGAGCGATTTTCCGGAAAGTTTTCCATAACCGGGAAATTTATGTACGGCATAATAAACGTCACCATTGCTCGCAGCGTAGGCAATGCCTTTATCCACCAAGGTACGGATCATGGCAACCATGTTTTCCACGTAGCGGGTAGCACGCGGCTCATGTGAAGGGGGTGCCACAGCAAGTGCGGCGGCGTCTTCATCCATTGCCCGGATGAAACGGTTGGTCAGCACTTCTATGGTTTCATTATTTTCTTGCGCACGTTTGATGATTTTGTCATCAATATCAGTGATATTGCGCACATAAGTAACATCGAAACCACTTGTCTGAAGCCAGCGCACCGCCATGTCAAACACCACCATCACGCGCGCATGCCCCAGGTGACAATAGTCATATACTGTCATGCCACAGACATATATGCTGACTTTACCGGGGATCAGCGGAACAAAGCCCTGTTTTGCCCTGGCGAGGGAATTATATATCTTAAGCATTCAACGAGATTGTTAACAGGGTAGGCTTCTTGGTAGAATCCCGTATGTTCTGGAATAGTTTAATAAAATCTGGAGAAGTATAGCACAATGAAAATGCCAACCTTTCGCCGGGTTCTCACACCTGTTGCAGTTTATGCCACCGCTCTGTTACTGGTGGCAAGCCCACTTGCAGTCGCTAATGAAAGCCAGGAAGTTGTTAAATTATATAGTCAGGGCAACCTTGCCCAGGCACTGCAGCGAGCAGATACCTACCTTGCCAGCAAGCCGAAGGATGCGCAAATGCGCTTCCAGAAAGGGCTGATACTTACCGAGCAAAACAAAATTTCTGATGCCATCCAAATTTTTTCTTCCCTGGCTGCAGATTACCCTAACCTGCCTGAGCCATACAACAATCTCGCGGTACTCTATGCTAGCCAAGACCAGTATGAGAAAGCCAAGGGTGCGCTGGAGCGGGCAATACGTACACACCCCAGCTACGCCACCGCACATGAAAACCTGGGTGATATTTACGCAAAAATGGCGAGCCAAGCCTATGACAAAGCGTTGCAGTTGGACAAGGGTAATGCCGCCGCACAAACCAAGCTGGCGCTGATCAAAGACTTGCTCACAGATGGAACCAAAGGCACCAGAATTGCTGCTGCCAAACCAACAAGTACCCCCCGGGAACAAAACCCGTGGAAAGTTGCCGAAAGAACTGCGGAGAAGCCAGTACCAGAGAAACTTCCCATTATCGAAAACCCGGCGGTGAAAATATCTACTGTCCCAGTTGCCCATGAAGAAATTATCAAAACTGTGAACGACTGGGCCGAAGCATGGTCTAGTAGAGATAGCGCCAGTTACCTCGCATTTTATGCAAATGATTTCAAAACTCCCGGCGGCATATCACGCGCAGCTTGGGAAAAAAGTCGCCAGGAGCGCATTGGCAAAGCAAAATCAATCCAGGTGTCGATCACTAATTCCAAAGTTACTGTTACCGATGCCACCCATGCCCGGGTGTTTTTCAAACAGTCGTATCGCTCTGATACAATCAAAAATTATACCGTCAAAACACTAGTGCTAGTCAAGACTGGAGAAAAATGGGTTATTCAGCAAGAACAAGCTGGACAATGAAACCCTATGGCATTTGCGTTAAACGTGGCCGGCTGATTGCCGCATTTATGGCAGCGGTATGCTACCTCGCTGCCGTGGAAGTCATGGCGCGTGATATACCGGCCTTGCCAGAACTCGCTTTCGTTGGCCCGGAAACCATGCTTGTCAAGAGCCTGCACGAAATCAGTGCGCGCCGGATAGATTCTGCTTTGAATGGAATTGACCACCTGCTCGAAACCAATCCGAATTTCCGGCTCGCTCATCTCATCAGAGGTGATCTGCTTTCGGCTCGCTCCCGTTCAATCACCAATATGGGTGACTCCGCAGGCGTATCGCAAGAACGCGTTGCCGATCTGCGCGCGGAAGCGCGGGCAAGGGTTCAACACCATCAGGAACCGGTTCCGCGTGATATGGTGCCGAAGTATTTGCTGCAAATGCATGCAGATCAGAAATATGCAATTGTTGCTGACACCAGCAAATCGCGGCTTTACATTTACCAGAATGTTCAGGGCAAAGCCCACTATCTTGCGGATTACTACATCAGCAGCGGTAAAAACGGCTCGCAGAAATTAAAAGAGGGTGATAAGAAAACTCCCATTGGCATATATTTCATCACTGCCAACCTGCCGCGTGCAAAGCTTCCCGATTTTTATGGTAGCGGCGCATTCCCTATCAATTATCCCAATGAATGGGACAAGCGGCATGGGCGTAGCGGCTATGGCATCTGGCTGCATGGCACTCCCTCCGATACCTACAGCCGCTCACCCCGCGCCAGCGATGGTTGCGTAGTGCTGGCCAACCAGGACTTGGATGCCGTCGCGACGACCCTGCAAGTCGGCATAACACCTGTCATCATCAGCGATAAAATGGAGTGGGTAAATCCTGCGGAGGCAATCGCTGTGCGCAACGAACTTGCCCCGTACCTGGAAAACTGGCGGCGTGACTGGGAGAGCAGGAATGCTGATAGCTATCTCGCGCACTATCGGCACGATTTCTCCAGTGGTGGACAAAATCTGGCAAAATGGTCGCAACATAAACGGCAGGTGAATATCGCCAAAAGTTGGGTCAAAGTAGATATCAGCAACGTTGGTATGCTTCTTTACCCGGGTAGGGATGATCTGATAGTAGTCAACTTCGATCAAGACTACTCCAGCAGCAATCTCTCCAACAAAATGAAAAAATGCCAATATTGGATGAAAGAGAAAAACGGGCACTGGAAAATCATCTATGAAGGTGCCGCGTAATCACTGCCTGGTCAAATAATTATCTCTGCTTTTTACAGGAACCATCATGCGTATCATCAAGCTACTTGCTACCCTCTCATTACTGTTTAGCGTAACGGCCTTTGCCGCCGACCCTCAGGTTGAAATAAAAACCAATTTAGGTAATATCCTGCTGGCACTCTATCCCGATAAGGCACCCAAGACTGTTGAGAATTTTCTGCAGTATGTGAAGGAAGGTCACTATAAATCTACGGTTTTCCATCGCGTCATCCCGGGATTCATGATTCAGGGAGGTGAGTTTGATAAAGCATTCAGGCAGAAATCGACCCGACCGCCTATTGAAAACGAGGCGGCCAACGGCCTGAAGAATAATATCGGAACAATTGTGATGGCTCGCACCTCTGATCCTCACTCGGCTTCGGCACAGTTCTTCCTCAACGTAGCTGATAATGCATTTCTCAATTATTCTGCGCCCACTACTCGAGGCTACGGCTATACTGTCTTCGGGAAAGTTACAGAGGGGATGGATATCGTCAATAAAATTGCCGCCACACCTACTGGTGCTGGCGGGCCATTCCCGGGTGATGTCCCCAGAGAAGCAGTAATAATCGAAGAAATCCGACTCATCTCAACCGCAGAGCCTGCCCCTGCCCCTGTCGCTGGGCAACCTGCAAAATAAGGATAAATATGATCAAACTACACACCAATTACGGCGTCATTACTCTCGAACTTGATAGCGAGAAAGCGCCGCTTACCGTCCAGAATTTCCTTAATTACGTAAATAATGGACATTACAACAATACGATATTCCATCGGGTAATTAACGATTTCATGATTCAGGGTGGCGGTTTCGAACCAGGAATGCACCAAAAACAATCTCTTGCCCCGATTCAAAACGAGGCTGCCAACGGTCTCAAGAATGATGCATATACTATCGCCATGGCGCGTACGTCCGATGTGAATTCTGCCACAGCACAATTCTTTATTAACCTCACCGATAACGGCTTCCTTAACTACACTTCATCCACTTCTCAGGGCTTTGGTTACTGCGTGTTTGGCAAAGTGGTGGAAGGCAAAGACGTGGTGGACAAGATCAAGAAAGTAAAAACTGGCAATCGTAGCGGCCACCAGAACGTGCCGGTGGAAGACGTGATAATCGAGAAAGCGGAAGTAGTTTAAGGCGGATATCTGGACTGATGCAGCAGAAAATATTCCTGCTCAATAGCCTTTGCAGCCAGCCCCTTCCGGTATTAACATTAAACGAAGCAATCACCGCATGTGAAGTACTTGCCATTGTCCACTGACTTAATCAATCAGACCATCAACTATAGTGACTCACGTTGGATGAGTTGCTCAACAGGAGGAATCAATATGAATCGGATTATGTCAATTATTACGGCTACGGTATTGGTCACAGCGCTGGTCGGTTGCGCGCAGGTACCGTCCACACCGGTAGTCAATAAATTCGCGGATGGTGAGTTACCAGTGCCTTCGGACTACAAAAACTGGCCCAAGTTCTTGTCCGAGATACAGCGCCCCGAAGTCAAACAAGTCCGCGAGATCTATATCAATCCAATTGGTCATCGCACGAAAGCAGGCGAGGCTTTCCCCAATGGCACCGTCTCTGTAATGGAAATTTACAAGGCACGGGAAGCGGCCGATGGCTCGGCACTCATAGACGCCACAGGTAAATTTATCAAAGGTGAATTACTGAAAATAGCCGTGATGGGGAAAGGTGCTGGCTGGGGTGATAGCGTCAAACCAGCGGAACTAAAGAATGGCGATTGGATATACGCTATCTATCTGGCAGATGCAAAAACAAAAGCCCCGGATAATACCGCAACCTGCCGTGCATGCCACCTGCCGCTGGCAGACAAGGATTATGTTTTCCGTTACGGCGAGTACTTCCAGAAACGCGTGAACTAGTAAACAGATAATGCTTGTCAATTTCGGACCATGCTTCTCAAACGCGAGTGGCGTGGGGTGACCATTGCCTGCAGGCCGAATGTGGCTTGAGGGTGATGGCAGCACCCATCCTGCTTATTTCATTTCTAATTCAATAAAGCATTAACAATCCATTCCCAAGCCATAATGGACTTGACCATTGGTGCATTGTTCTCAAAGGTATTCAGGACCACTTCGAGCTGATCCTCCAGTGCATCAAGACTATCGAAGACGCGGTTATGGAAGTGCTTC
>CAMDAX010000018.1 GCA_945888885.1 Nitrosovibrio sp. Nv4
TATCTTCCCATGCAGCAGGAATATTGCCTTCCTGAAAAACTTTGAGTTCACGAAGAAACAGCGGGCCATCCGCGCAACCATGATCCGGTGCGCCAAGGCCGCAGGCCACACCGATCAATCTTACTGGATGCATGAGTTGTAGCTTCCGGGAAAATTCGACTTGTCGGGGAATGTTGTTGTTTGTATGTGCAAAGCTTATGCCTATGTATTTCTGAGGGAATGAAAGGAGTCGGGTTCAAGATCAAGTTATCTCCAACTTTGCCGGAGGTAACTTGATTTACAAACGGGATCAATTTATAGCCCCAAAACTGCTCAACCCAGTTTTCGTAATTGTTCCTGCAGCTTTTCTAGCGTTGCGGCAAAATTTATCAGGCGTTCTTTTTCCTGTTGCACCACTTTGGCCGGAGCGCGCTCGACGAAACTGGAATTGGCAAGTTTGATTTCGGCCTTGGTGGTTTCACCTTCGATGCGGGCAATTTCCTTGGCCAGGCGTTCACGTTCAGCGGCTATATCAATTTCGATTTTCAGCATCAATCTGAATTCGGCAACGATCGCTACCGGCGCGTCGGCATCAGGCAATTTATCCTGCATGATTTCTACACCGGATAATTTAGCCAGCGCCATCAGGTAGGGAGAGAAATTAGTCAGAGTCTGCTGATCTCCCGCCGCCAGCAGCGGGACTCTTGCTGCTGGCGATAGATTCATTTCGCCCCGCAGAGTACGGCAGGCGTTGATTATTTCCTTGAGTTCAGCGGTACGTTTGCTGGCATTTTCGTTAATGCGGGTGGCATCGGCCTTGGGGTAGGGTTGGAGCATGATGCTCGAACCTTGCTTGCCTGCGAGCGGTGCAATTTTCTGCCACAACTCTTCAGTAATAAAGGGAATGATGGGATGGGCAAGCCGTAACGTGGTTTCCAGTACCCGTACCAGAGTGTGGCGGGTGGCGCGTTGAACCGCATCGTTGCCACCATTGAGCTGCACCTTGGCAAATTCCAGGTACCAGTCACAATATTCATCCCAGACGAATTCATAAATTTCCCGCGCTGCGGTATCGAAACGGTAATCGTGAAATGCTTGCGCTACCGCACTCTCTGCCTGCTGCAAGCGACCGATAATCCACTGGTCAGCATCGGAAAATTCCAGCGGCAGTTCATCAGTCGAATCCGCATCCAGACCGGTATCCTTTCCCTCACAATTCATCAGCACATAGCGCGTGGCATTCCATAGCTTGTTGCAGAAATTGCGGTAACCTTCACAACGCTGCATATCAAATTTGATATCACGACCATGCGAGGCGAGGCTGGCAAAAGTAAAACGCAGCGCATCGGTACCGAATGCGGGGATACCTTCGGGAAAATGCTTACGGGTGATTTTTTCAATCGATTCGGCCTGACTGGGATTCATCAGCCCGGTAGTACGCTTGGCGATCAGATCCGGCAACGCGATCCCGTCGATGAGATCCAGCGGGTCCAGCACGTTGCCTTTGGATTTGCTCATCTTATGGCCTTCCGCATCGCGGATCAGGCCGGTTACATAGACTTCGTGGAAGGGCACCTTGCCGGTGAAATGCAGTGACATCATCACCATGCGCGCCACCCAGAAGAAGATGATGTCGAAGCCAGTGACCAGCACCGACGTCGGCAGAAAAGTCTTGAGTTCCGGCGTTTCTTCCGGCCAACCCAGGGTCGAGAATGGCCACAGTGCGGAAGAAAACCAGGTATCGAGTACATCCTCGTCCCGCCTGAGTTCATGCTCGCCAGCTTGCTGTTGTGCTTCTTCCTGGCTGTGGGCAACGTAGGTATTACCATCCTGGTCATACCATGCCGGAATCCGGTGTCCCCACCATAATTGGCGCGAGATGCACCAGTCCTGGATATTTTCCAGCCATTGGTTATAAACGTGGTTCCAGTTATCTGGCACGAACTTTACTTCGCCCTTTGCTACCACTTCGAGACCGCGCTTGGCCATACCTTCCATCGCCACGTACCACTGATCAGTGAGCATCGGCTCGATCACTGCATGAGTACGGTCGCCGCGCGGGACCATCAGCTTGTGCGGCTTGATCTCGGCCAGTAGCCCCAGTGCGTCAAGGTCAGCGATGATTTTGTTGCGCGCGGCGAAGCGGTCCATGCCCTGATACTCAACTGGCGCGAGATCATTTATCTTTCCGTCCAGTGTGAAAATATTGCGCGGAACCAACTTGTGCCGCAACCCCATCTGGTAGTCATTGAAATCGTGCGCCGGGGTGATTTTCACGCAGCCGGTGCCGAATTCCGGGTCCACATAGGTGTCGGCAATGATTGGAATGCTATGCCAGGTTGCAGGGGTACTGGCCGATAATGGCAGATGTATAGCGCGGCCAATCAGGTACCGATAACGCGGATCATCCGGATGCACGGCAACTGCCATATCACCCAGCATGGTTTCAGGACGAGTGGTGGCAACAACGAGATGGGTTAATCCATTTTGCAGATCCGGCTCCATCAGTGGATAGCGAATATGCCAGAGGAATCCATCTTCCTCGGTCGATACCACTTCCAGATCAGATACTGCAGTTTGCAGCACCGGATCCCAGTTCACCAGCCGCTTGCCACGGTAGATCAGTCCCTCGCGATAAAGCCGTACGAACACCTCGGTGACAGCACGGGATAAGCCTTCATCCATGGTAAAACGCTCGCGTGACCAGTCGCAGGAAGCCCCCAGCCGCCGCATCTGGCGGGTGATAGTTGAGCCAGACTCTTCTTTCCACTGCCACACGCGTTTGAGAAATTCCTCGCGTCCCAGATCACGGCGGTTGATGTTTTGTTGATCCAATTGCCGCTCAACCACGATCTGGGTGGCGATACCGGCGTGATCGGTTCCCGGTTGCCATAAAGTGTTCTCGCCGAGCATACGGTGATAGCGAGAGAGCGCATCCATCAAGGTGTGTTGGAATGCATGCCCCATATGCAGTGTGCCGGTGACGTTGGGCGGCGGTAGCATGATGCAGTAGGCGGAAGTGTTTGCAGCAGACACTTCATCGGCCATAGGGTTGAAATAACCAGCGGATTCCCAGATGGAATACCAGCGGTTTTCAATAGGCTGAGGGTCAAAACTTTTTGTGAGGTCCATGGTGATCGGGCTTGAATCTGTTGGCGCTGAAAAGTTGGTCATTTTAGAGGAAGGTGTAGGTAGGATCACGACGGGTTGATTCCAATCCGCTTTCAAACTGGAGTCGGAATGAGATGAGTTCTGCAAAAAGCATGCATCCACATCTGAATTATAATTTTCAGCGTAATTTGGATTAAACGCAACCGGAGATGCTTGTAAATGCTGTTCCAGCGCCCGGATCAATGCTACTTGCGCCATGCTATCCAGATCAACCTTCGCTTCCTTCAGCGCAGCATCCAGAATCTGTCGTAGCGGTGGCGTGGCCTCGGGTTGGGGTATCGGAGTTGCAGCAGAGAGAAGTACTACCTCCGTAAGGGTAGGGATGTCACCGGTTACTGAGGATATGGTTAGCTTTGTTGTACTATCAAAGATCTGGGTAAGAACCGGAATAGACACTGCATGACTATCCGCTTTAGCTTCAGTTGTCGTCGTGGTCTTGTCCTGGCGCCTGCTCAGTAACGCATTCAGCTTGTCCAGAACCTCATTATGATCGGACTTCGGCGAATTTTTTTTGTCGTCTGTCATGGAGGCGAGAAGTGACCGGAGTGCCGGAGCGAGTATTGAAGGATGCTGGACCGACTCTATTTATACGCCACCCAGCTTGTGATAGCGAATTTCGTATCCCCGGTCATGGTAGAAACGGTAGCGCTTGCGTGCCGCCTGCATATCTTCCGGCGTAGTTCCAGTGATCTCAATCAGTCGCCGGAAGCGGCTAAAGAAAGGCGGATATTCAATGTGCAGGTTGAGCAGCACATCATCGTGCGGGAGCTTTTCGGCCTGATGGCAAAATATGACCGGGGTCACATCAACCAGCTTGCCGTCAGCATGGCAATGAGGAATGAAGCCGGTAGAGGAAAATGTCCACAATAGCTTGTCGAGCCGCTCGACGATAGCACTATCAGGCGTATAGATTATTACTTTTAAGCCTTGCTGCACTGCTTTGGCACTTAGACGGCAAGCGGTGTGCAGCTTGTCGTCTGTGCCGGAGTAGAAGTCGATTTGGGTCATATTGATATTATGGCAACCCCTAAAAATCCAGATTTCATCACAATACTTTGTTGCTCACAAAGAATGTTTCCTTACATATATATTTAGCGTTTCGGATTTTTAGAGACGTCCTTATTCACCTTTTTAATCTCTTGCGCTGCGCGTCCGATCAGAAATTGCGTCAGCAATGGTACTGGTCGGCCGGTTGCGCCCTTGTTCTTGCCAGATTTCCACGCAGTGCCAGCAATGTCCAAGTGTGCCCAACGGTATTTTCTGGTGAAGCGTGACAAGAAACAGGCAGCAGTTATGGTTCCCCCCGCCCGCCCGCCGATGTTGGCCATATCGGCAAAATTGCTTTTTAGTTGCTCCTGATAATCGTCCCATAGCGGTAGATGCCAAGCACGGTCTGCAGCTTGTTCGGAGGCATGCAACAGTTCCTGCGCCAGCTCGTCATTGTTACTGAGCAGGCCGGATGCCACATGCCCCAGCGCGACGACACAGGCGCCGGTGAGAGTGGCGATATCTATTACCACTTCGGGTTCATAGCGCTCGGCATAAGTTAGCGCATCACACAGAATCAACCGCCCTTCAGCATCAGTATTTAGAATTTCAATGGTCTGCCCAGACATGCTGGTGACGATGTCACCGGGTTTGGTGGCATTGCCACCTGGCATATTCTCAGTGGTGGGAATGATGCCAACCACGTTGATCGGCAGCCGCATTTGCGCAATCGCTGCAAGGGTACCCAACACACTGGCAGCCCCGCACATGTCGTACTTCATCTCGTCCATTTCTGCTGCCGGTTTCAACGAAATGCCACCGGTATCAAAGGTGACACCCTTGCCCACCAGCACGATGGGCTTTTCCATCTTTCCATGGCCCCGATATTCCAACACGATCAACTTGGCAGGCTGACGGCTGCCGCGCGCAACCGCCAGCAATGATCCCATACCCAGCTTTTCCATATCCTTCTGCTCAAGAATGGTAGCCTTGAACTTATAGGTCTTGGCCAAGTTCATGGCCTGTTGCGCCAGATAGGTGGGAGTGCAGATGTTGGGCGGAAGGTTGCCGAGATCCTTGGTCAGATTCATGCCATGGGCGATGGCCAACCCTTGTTGCAGGGCCGCTTCACTGGTGGCAGGCTTCGCTTGACTTGTCATGCCCAGCGTGACTTTGCGCAGATGCCGTTTGATTTCCTCAGGTTTACTTTTAAGACTATCGGAGCGGTAGATGCTTTCCAGCGCGATAATTGCGGTCTGAGAAATTTTCCACGCAGTATCACGTTTTTTTAGTGGAATTTCAGTCAAGTATAGGGTGGCATCCGCAGCACCGGTTTCATGTAATGCCTTGAAAGCGGCGCGCACCGCATCGTGATACCCCGTATCGTGAAATTCTGATTCCTTGCCCAACCCCACCAGCAATACCCGTTCACACAGGGCATGAGGCACATTATGCAACAGCAGGGTCGAACCCGCCTTACCCTCCATATCACCATGGCTTAATATGCCGCTGATATATCCCTTGGTGACCTTGTCCATGGCTTCCGCAGCTTCAGTCAATTTATGTGGTTCAAACACGCCCACCACCACACAGGCACTGCGCTGTTTGTCCGGGCTTTCATTTTTTATGCTAAATTTCACTTTTTACTCCTTAATTCGTTGTGTTTCTGACAGATTGCTTAAGCCGGATAACGATCTATGAGCATCTCAAAAATTCAGATTTCGTCGCAACATTTCGTCGCTCATAAAAAATGTTTCCTTGCATATCAATGCATATGCTGCATCCATATTTTCTGTTTCCGCCTCGCCTTGTTCAGGGCTTCGAGTTTTTAGAGGTACCCCCAATTATCGCCGGACTGTTCGCACAAAGTCAAAGCAGACAAAAAATAACCTCGCCGGAAAATAATTATCGCGAACCAGATTGGATGCTGTAGTGGTGGATGTTGATCTGCTGGAGCATAATGATTCGACCAATAAGCTAATGAACAAACCTATGGCCATTTCAAAAACCAGGCTGGCAAATGACTATCAGGCAAAACTTGCCACACCGTTTGCGCTGCTCGGCATTCGTACTGAAGAAGACTGGCTGACCGGTATCGAATACCTACCCATGAATACACCCCTGCTTGCGCCGCAAAATCCGCTTGCCAGGGAAGTCTGCCAGCAGTTGCAGGCATATCTGGTCGACCCTGGTTTTATCTTTGATCTGTCGCTGCATATCAGTGGCACTATTCACCAACGCCGGGTATGGCATACCATTCAGGCAATTCCCTGTGGTACCACCCGCAGTTATGCCGATATTGCCACGCAACTGCATTCTGCTCCCCGCGCCGTAGGGCAAGCGTGCGGTGCCAACCGGCTACCGATGATCATTCCTTGTCATCGCGTTATCGCTAAAAACGGTGGATTAGGCGGGTTTATGAATGCCAACGATGGAGTCCCGCTCGCCATCAAACGCTGGCTATTGCACCATGAGCGCACCTGAGTTTAATACAGGATTGCTGGATGAATTTTCTGATGCCTTATGGCTGGAAGATGGTCTGTCGCGCAATACACTGGAAAGCTATCGCAGTGATCTGCGAAAATTCTCTGAATGGCTGGAAAAACAGAGCTGTAGTGATGGAGTATTGATAAACGCAACACATTCTGACTTGCTTGGATTTCTCGCCTACAAAGTGTCGACCAAGGTCAAAGCCAGTACCACCAGTCGCGAGTTGTCGAGTCTAAAGCGTTTTTATCGTTTCCTGTTGCGCCAAGGGAAAATCCAGGTTGATCCCAGTCTCAACATTGACACCCCAAAACTTCCGCGCAATCTGCCCAAGAGTTTGACCGAAGTGGAAGTGGAAGCATTACTTAAGGTGCCTGATGTGGAACGGCCATTGGGCTTGCGTGACCGCGCCATGCTGGAAGTGCTATACGCCAGCGGTTTGCGGGTATCGGAACTGGTTACCCTGAAGGTTGTTCAAGTAAGTCTGAATATGGGCGTGGTGCGGGTAATGGGCAAGGGCAGCAAAGAGCGTCTGGCGCCGCTGGGGGAGGAAGCGTTAGATTGGATAAATCGTTATATCATAGAAGCCCGGCCTGTATTATTGGGCGGGAAAATAAGTGATGCATTATTTGTTACTGCCCGCAGTGCGGCCATGACACGCCAGGCGTTCTGGCACCTGATCAAGCGCCATGCCCGGCAGGCAGGTATCGACAAGCCGCTGTCGCCGCATACATTACGCCATGCTTTTGCTACCCACTTGCTCAACCACGGCGCCGACTTACGCGTGGTGCAACTGCTACTGGGTCATGCCGACATTTCCACCACGCAGATCTACACCCATGTGGCGCGCGAACGGTTGAAGCAACTCCATGCCAAGCATCATCCACGGGGGTGATGTAATTCCAGTTCCAGTTCGAAAGTGTCACTAATGAAATGGAATTGGAATAACCATCCTGGGTTATCTGTCTCCCGCTGCATTTGAGCGCCAGTTGGATTGGCGCGCTAATGGCGCAACTGTGGTCACGCCACGCGGATCATTGGCTATAAATGAGCGGTGGGTTTCTTTATTGAAGAATACCAACTGCATATTGCCCCATTTTTGTGCTGCAATTCTTACCTGATGTCCTTTCAGCCTGAGTCCGGAAATTTGTTCGTCATGAAATGAATCTGGCTCAACCTCAATCTGATTTGGCAGATACTGGTGATGAAAACGTGGGTTTCTAACGATTGCTCCCGGATCAATTTGTTTATCGTCGACGAAATTGACAATTGCTAATAAAACCATGCTGATGATGCGCGAACCGCCAGGGGTGCCGACAATCAGTATACCTTTCTTATTTTCTACAAAAGTTGGTGCCATACTCGACAGTGGGCGTTTGCCTGGCCAAATGGCATTAGCTTGTTTCCCCTGTAGGCCGTAGACATTAGGCACACCGGGAGCAATGGAGAAATCGTCCATCTCGTTGTTTAGTAACACTCCGGTATTGCCGGCAATGAAGCCCGAGCCGAAATTTGTATTAATACTCAGGGTTGCCGCAACGCGGTTTCCTTCCCGATCCATGATCGAAAAATGAGTAGTTTCGGTTCCACCTGCGCGCGCTGTTGAGTTATTATCAGGTTCGGTATCTGGCACCACCCGATTCAAATTGATCGTAGTTGCCCGTTCACGCCCATAGTCTTTGCTCATAAGTTTTTCTGTTGGCACATTGATAAAATCACTGTCGCCCAGATATTCAGCTCGATCTTGATATGCACGGCGTAGCGCTTCTGCGATAAGATGGATCCTGTCGATCTCGTTCAACTGCACTAACGAAAAATTTTCGAGGATATTAAGTCCTTGTGCCAAGGTTAATGCGCCGGACGAAGGTAAGGGTGCTGTTGTGATAATCGAGTCGCGATAGGTAAATCTAGCTGGTGCACGCTCAATTACACGGTAATGTGTCAAGTCTTCGTGCTCCCAGATGCCACCAGCCCGTTTGACTGACTGCACCATTTCATCTGCTACCCAGCCACGGTAAAAACCATCTTCGCCATGTCGTGCAATTTCTGTCAATGTCGCGGCAAGTCGTGGCTGGAGCAGGATAGAGCCCGGAACCGGTACCAAATTATCATGCAGAAAAATACCCGCAACATGTGGATCTGCACGTAATTTACCCTGATAATTCCTGGCCATCTCGCTAAAGCGCCGATCCACCCTAAAACCATTGCGCGCCAGCGCTATTGCAGGCGCGAGACTATGTGCCAACGACAATCTGCCATAATTCTTCGCAATGTGAACCAGCCCAGCCGGTACTCCGGGAATCGCTGCTGCCAAGGGGCCATTGAGCGAAGATGCGGTGACTGGCTTGCCCTTCGCATCCAAATACATGTCGGGAGAAGCTTTACCAGGAGCGGTTTCACGCCCATCTATTAGTACCTCCCATTTGTCCCTTGCGCGATGCAGTAGCCATAGACCGCCACCACCCAGACCGGAAGAATATGGCTCGACCACTGCCAATGCCGCACTGACAGCCACTGCTGCATCAAACGCATTGCCGCCTTGCCTAAGGATTTTTTTACCCGCTTCAGTGGCAAGGGGGTGGGCGGAAGCAATCGCCTGTGAGCGAATAAAACCAGGAGCCCCCCATGTCGGAGCAAGAAACACCAGCAGCAGAAACCCTGCTTGCAAAGAAATCCAGAAAGGTTTATTCCAATTTAATTTCATGGAGATAAAAATGTTTTTAACATGCGGAGATATTAGCTCGTTGATCCGGAGTACAGCCTAGCGTAATGCCGGTACCTAACGCATATAGCAGTACTCCAGAGTGGCTATTGGCAAAGACATTAAATTTTGATTCTACTTTAATTTTGCAAATCTGACCGATAACTGCCTAAAGGATTTTCGGAGTTCATTGTAAAACCATATAGAATAGCGGCCTTTTTGCAGCCCTACTTTTCAGGAAACAAGCTTTGATCACCACCGCCAATATCACCATGCAGTTTGGGGCCAAACCCCTGTTCGAAAATGTCTCCGTTAAATTCGGTGATGGCAACCGTTACGGCCTGATCGGCGCCAACGGCTGCGGCAAGTCTACTTTCATGAAAATCCTCGGTGGAGATCTGGATCCAACTTCCGGCAATGTCAGTATTGACGCCAACGAACGTGTGGGCAAGTTGCGACAGGATCAATTCGCTTTCGAGAACTGTTTGGTGATCGATACGGTGATGATGGGGCATGATGAGTTGTGGCGGGTGAAAGAGGAACGCGATGCGATTTATGCCAATGCTGATGCCACCGAAGCCGATTATATGCATGCTGCCGAACTTGAAGCACACTTCGCTGAGTTAAATGGTTATTCCGCCGAAGCCCGCGCCGGGGAGCTACTGCTGGGTGTGGGCATTCCGCTGTCCCAGCACAGGGGATTAATGAACGCGATCGCACCTGGATTCAAACTGCGCGTGTTGTTGGCACAGGCACTATTTGCCAATCCGGAAATTTTGCTGCTGGATGAGCCAACCAATAATCTGGATATCAATACCATCCGCTGGCTGGAAGACGTAATTAATGTAAGCAAAAGTACCATCATCATCATTTCGCATGACCGCCACTTCCTTAACAGCGTCTGTACTCACATGGCCGATCTGGATTATGGCGAAATACGTATTTACCCCGGTAATTACGATGAATATATGACTGCATCTATCCAAGTGCGAGAGCGTATGCTGGCTGATAACGCCAAGAAAAAAACCCAGATCGCAGAGTTGCAGTCTTTTGTCAGCCGTTTTTCCGCTAATGCTTCCAAGGCACGGCAGGCAACCAGTCGAGCACGTCAAATCGAAAAAATAAAACTGGAAGATGTAAAACCTTCCAGTCGCCAGTATCCCTACATCCGTTTTGATGTGGACGAGCGGGACAAACTGTATCGCCTGGCAGTATCGGTGCAAAGTGTCAGCAAGAGCTTTCCTGGCATGGAAAAAGTGCTGCTGAATAAATTCAGCCTTAACGTTGAAGCTGGTGAGAAAGTCGCTATCATTGGTCCAAATGGCATCGGTAAGACCACGTTACTGCGGTGTCTTGTTGGCGACCTGACACCCGATGCAGGGGAAGTGAAATGGGCGGAGAAAGCACGCCCCGGTTATGTTGCACAAGACCATGCTGCTGATTTTGAAATGGATGTGTCGCTTACCGACTGGATGACACAATGGCGACGTGAAGGCGACGATGATCAGGCTGTGCGTAGTGTTCTCGGCAGACTGCTGTTCTCGGGCGATGAAGTAAAAAAATCAGTAAAAGTAATTTCCGGCGGGGAGCAAGGGCGCATGCTGTTTGGCAAGTTTATTTTGCAGAAACCCAATGTATTGCTGATGGATGAACCTACCAACCATCTTGATATGGAGTCTATCGAGTCACTTAATAGCGCATTGGAGAAATATACCGGCACTCTTATTTTTGTCTCCCATGACCGGGAATTTGTATCCTCACTGGCCACCCGTATCATCGAAATGAGACCGGAGGGAATCACTGACTTTAAGGGTGAATACGAAGAGTACTTGCGGAGCCAAGGTGTGGAATGAGGATGCTGCGAGTTTTTGAAGACATGAAAAATCAATATGTCCCGTTTTTATAATGACTCTTTACCCAAAGAGCGGGCAGCATGTTGCCTGGTAGTAATTCTAATCCCAATTAGAAACGTCACTAATTAGCCACCACCAACCGCTCGCTCTGATCCTTCGATTTTGCTCAGGACTGAAGGTCTTGTCGAAGGGGGGCGGTGTGGTTCGACAGGCTCTGATAGAACAACTAAGTATTGACTAAGCACGACAACCCCGTGCCAAGTCACTACTTAACTACGAACGGGTTGGATTGTTGGTGTTTCTATCTGGAATTGGAGTAAGCAACGCCGTACGGTAACGCTCCCAGTCAAAATATGGACCAGGATCGGTTTTGCGTCCTGCAGCAATATCGGAATGCCCGACGATGTCTATAATAGGGTAAGTTTCTTGTAGTATTAGACTGAGCGCGGTCAGCACCACATATTGAGCGTCAGTGAAAGGTTGGGTATCGCTTCCCTCGAGCTCCACTCCGATAGAGAAATCATTACACTGGGTCTTGCTCTGCCAGCAGGAGACTCCCGCATGCCAAGCACGCTTGTTGCAGGCGACGAACTGGATGATCTCGCCGTCCCGGCGGATAAAAAAATGAGCGGAAACCTTGAGGTTGTGAAGAGTCTGGTAGTAGGGGTGAATTTCTGAATCGAGCTGGTTGGTAAATAGTTTGATTACTCCATCACCGCTGAATTTATCCGGCGGTAGACTGATGTTGTGGATTACCAGCAAGTTTATTGCGGACTCGGTCGGTCGCTCGTCGCAATTGGGTGAAGGGATGAGGCGCACGCTTTCCAAATAACCATTTGCGTCAATTTGCATTCGCCCTACCTGCGTTCCACAGCGGTAATTGGAGTGCCTCGAAATGCCGTACGGTTGGGGAATTATTCATCATTCAGTCCCAGTCGTTCCATACGGTAACGCATGGATCTGACAGTAATCCCCAGTAATCCAGCTGCAGCGGTGCGATTATATCGGGTCTTTTTCAAGGCTTCGATGATAGATTCTTTTTCCAGTTGATCAAGATAACCTTGCAACGGCAATCCGTCACTGGATATGGCTGGTCGCGGTATAGAAGTATCATTCAATACTACAATTGATGCCAGTTGCAGGCCATCCCGACCAATCTCAACATCAGGGCAGAGCGTCAGCGTACGTTCCAGAATATTCTCAAGCTCGCGAACATTTCCGGGAAAAGCATAGTGCTCCAGTGCCGCCAGTGCACCGGTGCTGAAGCTGCACCTGGCTCTCCCATTTTCTTGGCATAGCCGGTCGAGAATGGCGTTTACAATTAAAGGAATATCTTCTTTCATCTCACGTAATGCGGGTGTTTTCAGTTCAATCACATTAAGGCGATAATATAAATCCTGACGGAATTTCCCATTTTCTACACACTCACTCAATTTCTGATGAGTGGCACTGATAATGCGTACATCTACATTTTCCTCCTGAGCAGCGCCAATTTTCCGTACTCGTTTTTCCTGGATTACCCGCAACAATTTGACTTGCATGGTTAGCGGCAAATCGGCCACTTCGTCGAGAAATAAGGTGCCGCCGTCAGCTGCTTGAAAAAAACCGTCACGCTCGGTATCGGCACCGGTAAAAGCGCCTTTCCGGTAACCAAAAAATTCGCTTTCCATGAGATTCTCGGGGATCGCACCACAGTTGATTGGGA
Organism: Nitrosovibrio sp. Nv4; assembly: GCA_945888885.1. Taxonomy (GTDB): domain Bacteria; phylum Pseudomonadota; class Gammaproteobacteria; order Burkholderiales; family Nitrosomonadaceae; genus VFJL01. Next base: position 12,884 of record CAMDAX010000018.1, read on the forward strand.
TAAAGGGTTTGTCGCGGCGAGTGCTATTTTCGTGTATTGACCTTGCCGCAAGCTCCTTACCGCTGCCAGATTCGCCGTTGATATAAACTGGTGCCTGGCTGCGTGCAAGTTTCTCGATCATCATGTGCAGTTGCTGCATCGGCAGTGATTTGCCGAGCAGGGCATATCTACTTTTTTTGGAATTGACGGTAGTCTTTTCCTCTGGCGGTAATAGATTTAATGCAGATCTCACCAGAGAACGTAACTGTTTCAGTGACACGGGCTTAGCCAAATAATCGAACGCGCCTGCCTTGAGCGCGGCCACTGCGTTCTCCGTAGTACCATAGGCAGTAATCACTGCCACCGGCAAATTAGTGCAATGGTTGACGATATGTCGCACCAATTCCAGTCCTTCGCCGTCAGGCAGACGCATATCGGTCAGACACAAATCAAAATGACGCGAATCGAGCAAATGCCGGGCATCGCTCACGGTCATGGCGCGCACCACGTCTAGCCCCATGCGCACGAGCGTCAGTTCGAGCAGTTCCAGGATATCCGATTCATCATCGACGATAAGCACTACCGGGGTGGTTGATTTGCCACCATCACCAGATGGCATAATTTGTTCTCTATGTTTAGGCATGACCCACGCTTTTTCTGCAAACAATTCTGAAATGGCCACCAGTGGTACTTTCCAGGTAATCAAGTGCAGCGCCATTAACTTTGCACATCTCTCGTGCAATATAGAGACCGAGACCGCTGCCGCTTGCCGCAGTGGTAAAGAAAGGCTCGAATGCATGACTCAGCAGCGCCGAGGGGATGCCGGGACCATCGTCGATCACGTCCAGATTAATATTATTTCCAGCCGCTCTTTCAGTCGCCCTCAGCTTGATACTGCCCGGCTGCTTGCGGCAATAACGCCAAGCATTGTGGCATAAATTCCACAGTACCTGGTTCAAATGTCCCCGATCAAAATTAACAATATACTGATCGGTAATATCCAGTACAAATACGTCACTGGAAATCTTCTCGGCATGGCAGAAATCGGTGATAAACGTGTGCACAAAACTCACCAAATGAAGCGACTCCAGCGTAGCTCGATCTCTGCGATTCAGTTGCAGGACATTCTGGACTATCTTGTCAAGACGCTGTGTATTATCCCGGATAATACGTAACATCCGCAGGTGGATGGGATCGGAATTTTTTTCTTCCTCTAGTAACTCGGCAGCATGACTGATGGCTGAAAGTGGATTGCGAATTTCGTGAGCAATATTGGCGGTGAGTCTGCCGAGAGCGGCGAGCTTCAATTGTTGCGCCTGTGCCTGGATACGACTCATATCTTCAAGGAAGATAACCGTATTGATGCGACGGTTGCCCTTCACCGCTACAAACCGTGCTCGCACCAAGGTATTGCTGGCTGACATCTGCAATAGGTCAAAATCAATATTCCCATCGTTGCGCCAAACCTCAAGCTGCGATGCCAGAAGCGGTGCACAATCAGCAAGTTCCTGGACTGAAGCTCCCCCTGGAGTCAGGCCGATGAATCTCTCCGCCTGTAGATTATGCTGCCGGATTTTACCGTTTTCATCCACGACCAACACGCCGTCCTGCATGTCCTGAATCACTAGTTGATTCACTTCTGCCATGCTGGCAAGATCAATTCCGTGCTGCCATGCCAGTTTTTCGTTGGCGACGGCATGCTTGGCAAGTTTATGTGCCAGCCATGCGACGGCAAAATAGCCCAAGCTAAGTAAACCTGCCTGCAGGTATTGGGCATGATAACCTTCCACATAGAGAAGGGCATAGGATTCCTCCAGGAGTATGCCAATACTGGCAATGGATGCGTAAAACAGTGCTAACCTGCCGCGACTGATCAACCCGGCTGCGGCCAGTGGTGCCAGCAGCAATGGACCCAATCCGCTTTGAATGCCTCCGCTGGAGTACATCAGGATGGCGACGAATACCACGTCGCCACAAATCTGGATTGTAAGCTGCCAATTAAAATGTAGCCGCTGCATACGGGTTAGTAGCAGCGCTACTCCGCTAAATGCAGTATAGGTTAGCGCCGCGTATAAAAATAATCTGGGGTTATAAGAGCCGAAACTGGATTCAGGAGATAGCCATGTAGTCACCACGATCCCACTTGCCATCAGCAGGCGATATACATTGAAATAAAACAGCGAACGCCAGAATGGCTCAGGGTAAGTGGTTGCCGATGTGTCGGCAGTTGATTGCCACGATTTCGCTTGCGGCAAAGAAGTGGTCATGCGTTGAATATCATCCTATGGTAAATTTCGATTAAGCAATAATTGAATGAATGGTAAATCCTTTCTAGTACGTATTGCTGATAACAGCAGAACAAGTACGACAAATACGAGGTGCAGACCAAAAACTATAGCTTAGTCTACCCCGCACGGGAGTGCAACGCACCTCAACCATACACTTCTTGCCGCCCATAGGGGTTTCATTCAAGGATTTCCTTAATCATTTTCGGCATATGAATAAAGCATTTATAAAAGAAACTGAAGGGATCGACGATCCTGAGGAAGATACAGGCATCGACCTCCTGCCATCCAGCAGCAAAAACTACATCACTCCGGGCGGCTATACCAGACTGATGGATGAGTTTCTATGGCTGATGAATAAAGAGCGTCCTCAAATGACTGCTACGGTGTCGTGGGCTGCCGGTAATGGCGATCGCTCAGAGAATGGTGACTATATTTATGGCAAGAAGCGTTTGCGTGAGATCGATAGGCGTATCCGTTTCCTTACCAAACGGCTGGACATGGCTGAAGTGGTAAATCCCGCAACCCTGAGAGAAGATGAGGCGCAAATCTTCTTTGGTGCTACAGTCACCTATTCCAATCTCGCAGGTGAAGAAAAAACGGTGTCCATCGTCGGGGTCGATGAAGTTGATACGACCCGCGGCTACATTAGCTGGATTTCACCGATGGCACGGGCGCTGATCAAGGCGGGGGAGGGCGATACCGTGACGCTGCATGCTCCGGGCGGGGTTGAGGAATTGGAAGTTCTGGCTGTTAAATACCAGCTCATCCCGATGGAGCCATTCCAATCAATCATTTCCCGCTAGTGTGTGGTTCATGAATAATTCTACCTGTGGGGTTCTTCTATTTTCGCTCCACCTGCAATGATATTCAAAGCCAGAGCTTCTGCCACCTTAATGCCGTCTATGGCCGCAGAGAGAATCCCCCCTGCATAACCGGCACCTTCACCCGCAGGATAAAGTCCAGCGGTGTTCAGGCTCTGGTAATTTTCACTGCGCTTGATGCGGATCGGCGAGGAAGTGCGCGTTTCAACTCCGGTCAACACGGCATCATCCATGGCAAACCCATTGATCTGTCTGTCAAAAGCAGGGAGAGCCTCACGTATCGCCACGACGGCATAATCCGGCAGAGCGGTGCTCAAGTCGCACCAATGCACCCCGGGAGTGTAGGATGGGATCACCGTGCCAAGCGCTGTGGATGCCCTACCTGCGAGAAAATCACCTACCAGTTGAACTGGTGCTCGATAATTGCACCCGCCTAGTTCGAAGGCACGCTCCTCCCAGTGACGCTGAAAGGCAACACCTGCCAGTGGATGCTCAGGATAATCAACCGGCGTCACACCGACGACGATGCCGCTATTAGCATTGCGTTCGTTACGTGAATACTGGCTCATACCATTGGTTACGACTCGTCCCGGTTCCGATGCTGCCGCCACTACCGTGCCGCCCGGACACATGCAGAAACTGTAAACTGAACGCCCATTGGCACAATGATGCACCAGCTTATAATCGGCCGCGCCCAGTAATGGGTTACCGGCGTTGTCACCGAAGCGACAGCGGTCTATCAGCGATTGCGGATGTTCGATGCGTAAACCGACGGAAAAAGGCTTGGCCTCGATATATACCCCCCGGTCATACAGCATCTGAAAGGTATCGCGTGCACTATGGCCAACGGCCAGCACGACATGACCCGTTGCGATATGTTCGCCATCAGCCAGCATCACGCCGCGTACCTGCCCGTTGTCAATTTCAATATCCTCTACACGGCTTTGGAAGCGGATTTCGCCGCCAAGCGAGGTGATGGTTGCGCGCATCTTTTCCAGCATACCCACCAACCGGAATGTGCCAATATGTGGTTTACTCACATAGAGAATCTCTGGTGGAGCACCCGCCTTGATGAATTCCATGAGTACTTTCTGGCCGTAGTGTTTCGGGTCCTTGATCTGGCTATGGAGCTTGCCATCGGAAAATGTGCCCGCACCGCCTTCGCCGAACTGGACATTGGATTCAGGGTTGAGCTGCCCCTGTCTCCACAGGCCAAAGGTATCCTTGGTGCGCTCGCGCACGGCCTTCCCACGCTCCAGTATGAGGGGATGGAATCCCATCTGTGCCAAAATTAACCCAGCAAACAATCCGCATGGCCCTGTGCCAATTACTACCGGACGGTACTGTGAGGCTGGGACATGCGCTGCTTGCGCAACGAAATGATAGTGCATATCCGGAGTAGATGAGACACGGTTATCCGCTTGCAGGCGTTCTAGTATCGCTACTTCATCCGCTTTATTCTTCAGTTCGGCGTCCAAGGTATAAATAAAAGTAACTACTCCCCGTTTGCGGGCATCGTAGCTACGGCGCGCGATCGAAAATCCTATAAGCTCGTCCACTGTGATCCCCAGGCGTTGAAGAATAGCGGTCGTGAGTTCGCTTTCAGTATGATCCAAGGGGAGCTTAATTTCAGTCAGACGTAACATAGGCTATATTGAAAAAATAAGGCACAGCGATAACAAACCACCTCTGGAAATCCGGATTTAGTCACAATACTTCGTTGTACATAAAAAAGTTCTATATATATCAACTATATATAGCGTCTCCATATCCAGTTTCTAATTTGTCTTGTTTAGAATTTCTAATTTTTAGAGGCGCTTAACAGATTTATCCCGAGGCATATGGCACCATTAGAACCAAATCGCGCAATGCCCAGCCAGGACTGTTACCGCTTGCGAGTATAAGATAAACTGCGCTCTGGAGAACGGTTTCTCGCCAATCCGTGGTACCCGGAATGACACCAAGCAAATTCATCACCCTAGAAGGCATAGATGGCGCAGGCAAGAGTACTCATCTTGCCTGGCTGGAAAATTTTTTGCAGGGCAGGGGATTGACTGTGGTAGTGACCCGTGAGCCGGGCGGTACGCCTTTGGGTGAGAAGTTGCGTGCGCTTCTGCTCGACAGCAGCCAGGTAATGCATCCTGAAACCGAGGCACTGCTGATATTTGCGGCACGACGGGAACATTTAGACAAAGTGATACTACCAGCGCTAGAGCAGGGTAAATGGGTAATTTCAGACCGTTTCACCGATGCGAGCTTTGCTTATCAAGGCGGCGGCAGGGGGTTGGCCACAAATCGGCTTGACGATCTGGAATGGTGGGTGCAGGGAGAGTTTCAGCCTGATCTCACGCTTTATTTCGATGTAAGTGTTGAGCTGGGCAGACAACGGGTTAATGCCATCAAGACAGCCGACCGGTTTGAAAAAGAGCAGGATGAGTTCTTCCGGCGAGTGCGAGAAGCTTATTTGCAAAGAGCGCATAAGTTTCCCCAGCGGATACGCCTGATTGACTCCAGTCAGCCGCTGGATAAAGTTAAAGAATCACTTCATGATATTATTTTATCTATTTGTTAATGAATAATATTTATATCTGGCAAACTGATATTTGGCGGATACTGACACAGGGCCAGACTGCCCGGGGTCACGCTCTGTTGCTGAAGGGGCGCAAGGGTATCGGCAAGCTCGTATTTGCCCGCATTCTTGCCAAATCCCTGTTGTGTGAGAAACCGTCTGCTAACGCTGAGGCCTGCGGAAGTTGCCCAAGTTGTGGCTGGTTTGAGCAGGAAGGGCATCCTGATTTTCGTCTGGTCGAACCAGAAGCGCTGGCGGCATTGGCCGATGAAGCCATGGCGGAGGCAGGCAGTGATACCGAGACCAATACCGAAATGGTACTCGGCAGCGCAAAAGGGAAGAAAAAGCCCAGCAAGCAAATTGGAGTCGAGCAGATTCGAGCGCTTGCGGATCTGGTGCATATGTCCAGCCACCGCAATGGCTATAAAATCATTTTGATCCATCCTGCAGAAACGATGAACCTGGCGGCGGCCAACGCCTTGCTGAAAAATTTGGAAGAGCCGCCGCCGCAAACCTTGTTCATCCTGGTGACACACCGCCCACAGAATTTGCTACCAACCATACGCAGCCGCTGTCGGCAAATCGCCATGCCTACGCCCGATCTTGCCACCGCCATTGCATGGCTTAAACAGCAAGGCGCGAAAGATCCCGAAACCATCCTTGCCGCCGCAGGCTACGCGCCGCTGGCAGCGCTGGAGTTTGACGATGATGATTATCTTGCGCAGCATAAAACCTTTATCCGGCAAATCGGTACGCCAGGCGGTTTCAATCCCATCCTGCTGGCTGAGGAAATGCAGAAATTCGATCTGCCGACAGCCGTTAGCTGGATGCAGAAATGGTGTTATGATTTAATGAGTTTCCGTACCACCGGGAAAATCCGCTATCATTTACCCATGCTCGCCACTATTAAATCACTGGTATCTGAAATCGATCCCCGCTCACTCGCTAGTTATTCACGCAGCCTGATTTCAACCCAGCGCCTGGCACGGCATCCGCTTAATCCCCGTTTATTTCTGGAAGAAATGCTACTTTCCTACGCTATGCTGATAGCCCCCGCCCGAAGCAAGCATGCTGACTGAGAACCGCACTCGGAGCTATGCTATTTGGCGCAGGCATTGCTAATCATGCTTGTTGACTCTCACTGCCATCTTGATTTTCCTGATCTTGCCAGCAACCTTGATGAGTTGCTGGCTAAAATGCGGGACAACGAAGTTAGTCATGCCCTTTGCGTCAGCGTTAATCTACAGGATTTTCCGCGTGTATTGGCGCTGGCGGAAGCCTACTCCAATCTTTTTGCCTCGGTCGGCGTTCATCCCGATTACGAGAATCTGGCCGAACCGCAGGCGGCACAACTGGCCGCATTGGCCGCTCATCCCCGAGTTGTCGCCATCGGTGAGACCGGGCTGGATTATTTTCGTCTTAAAGGCGATCTGGAATGGCAGCGGGAACGCTTCCGTCAGCATATTCGTGCTGCTCGACAATGCGATAAGCCGCTTATCATTCATACCCGCGAAGCTGCGGAGGATACGCTCCGTATCATGGCGGAGGAGGGCGCAGACAGCGTTGGTGGGGTGATGCACTGTTTTACCGAGAGCTGGGAGGTGGCGCAGCAGGCGATGGAGATGAATTTCTATATTTCTTTTTCTGGTATTGTAACTTTCAAGAAAGCTGTTAGTCTTAAAGAAATTGCCAAAAGAATCCCGCTGGAGAGAATGCTGGTGGAAACAGATTCGCCCTATCTTGCCCCCGTGCCGCACCGTGGCAAAATGAATCAGCCCGCCTTCGTGCGGCATGTTGCGGAAGAAATTGCCGAATTGCGCGGCATCACTGTGAACGAAGTGGCCACTGTTACCACTCGCAATTTTTTTAAATTATTCAAGGTTGCCTGAATGATTAATTCACTAAAAATACCCCATTTACTCATTGGTTTTCTGCTCGTTGCCAACTTATGCTTCCCGGTGAATGCCGCTGCGGGTATCCACGAAGATTTACTCTGGGCGGTGGAAGACAACAATGCTACCGATCTGGCCAAGTTGCTGGCGAAAGGTGCCGATCCCAATACGCTGGATAAACGCGGAAACACGCTCCTGATGATCGCAGTCCAGAATAAAGGTAGCAATCTTGTTCGACTACTGCTGGAGGCGGGCGCAAACCCAAACCTGCGTAATCACTATGGTGAGACAGCCATTATGCTCGCCAGCTACCATGGTGAAGCAGGTATGACCAAGCAGTTTCATACCAAGGGCGCAGAGATCAACCACAGGGGATGGAATCCGTTGATTTATGCCGCGACCAAGGGTCACACAGAGATCGTCGAGATGCTGCTTGGCGTAGGTGCGAAAATTGATTCGACTTCCGATAATGGGACTACCGCGCTAATGATGGCGGCAAGAGGTAACCATGTTGATGCGGTCAAGCTGCTGTTGAAGAATGGTGCAAATCCCAATATCCAGAATGAATCCGGCGGTACTGCACTGAGTTTTGCCCTAAGCAGAGAGCATCTTGAAGTTGCTAAACTACTTCAGAATAACGGTTCAACATATTGATTAATAATATTTTATTACAAAATAAATTGCAGAAATTTTCAGTGGATTTCAGCAACTGCTCCAGCCGTTCACTGCTTTCCTGATGAATCTCTGCGTAACCTAATCCTTTCATAACCACCGGGAGTCCACGTGGCTACGATAAGTCTTAATCATTACAATCTGCGCGCACCGCGTGAACTCTTGGATGTTCTCAAAGAATTCTATTGTGAGGTGGTAGGTCTTGAACAGGGTCAGCGACCGCTGCTGGAAGGCTCTGGCTACTGGCTCTACGCCAGCGGACAAGACGTGCTCCACTTGAGCCAGACGCACCCAGACGAAATACGCCTCACCCATGTCGCAACCACTTTTGATCACGTGGCATTCACCTGTACCGAACGACAGCAAATGGAAGCTCGATTGAACCGGCACAATATCCAGTTCGAGACAGCTCGCATGCCGCTGACTGGCAGGGTTCAGCTGTTCTTTAAAGATCCTGCAGGAAACGGTGTGGAGCTGAATTTTGCCAAAGACCATTCCTGATGCCTCTACACACGACCTGTAAAATTTCCATGGTCATTGGTACTGATAAAATAGAGCAGGGCACCGATGAGTCAGCGATAGGGCAGGTTTGCCAGATAAATGGCTCGTAACTGATAGATGTAGATTAACAATCAGTTACCTTCTCTGCTTAAGAGCTTTTAACCCTCAAAAATCATGAAAGTGCTCCAGAATAAAGTTGCCATTGTCACCGGCTCATC
>CAMDAX010000019.1 GCA_945888885.1 Nitrosovibrio sp. Nv4
AAGCCTGCAGCCAATCATCCCTGGAGAAACATGCCTGTCGGCAAGTCCGCCAACGACGGGCAGCGAGCAGCACCGTAGCAAAGAAAATCAGGAAAAGCGGACATTTCTATTTTGCAGAAAAGCGGACATTTCTATTTAGCGTTGACATATTGACAAGGAGTTGCTATTAAGGGGTTGCACAGAATTGTATGCGGTCTTGCCGAGAAAAATAAGCCGCTCAGTTTGTTCACATGGGTTTATTTGTATGGGATGTGCGCTCACAGTCTCTTTGTACCTATTTTGAGCTGGTGAGGCAGTAACAACCCCATCCCATCAGATGCGAAGCGCCTGTATAATCCTTAATTCTAAATCCAGAAGTTGATCGCTCATTTTTTTAGTTTAATATCATGACACATAGTGAATTTTTGCAGTATTTTGCTTTCACCTTTGGGGTGAGTTCACTACTGGGGAAATTACATGGTTTTTGCGGCACATGGCTGCGTTGTAACTGGCGGATTTAGTCCAATGAAATTTGATATTGTCATTATCGGCGGTGGATTGGTAGGGGTGAGCTTGGCGCTCGCCCTCAAAGACAGCGGCTTGAAAATAGCCCTGGTAGAATCGCGCTCTCCAGCCCCTCTGCCTGCTGACACCGGTTGGGACAGCAGAATTTACGCCATTAGCCCCGGCAGCGCTGCGTTTCTGCAAACCCTTGGGGTGTGGCAGACACTCGATGCCGCACGCATAACACCAGTTTATGAAATGGTGGTGTTTGGGGATGACAGCGCTGCACGGCTTGATTTTAGCGCCTATGACACTGGCTTGACGGAACTGGCTTTCATCGCGGAAAATCGTCAGCTTCAGACTGCGGTGTGGGATGCGCTCAAGCGCCGGAAGAAGGATATGACAATTTTCTGTCCCGCGCAGTGCACCTCGATAGTATGGAACGAATCTCAGGTCGATTTGCAGTTGGCAGATGGCAGTACGTTGCAGGCCGCATTAATCGTTGCTGCGGATGGCCTGAATTCCTGGGTGCGGCAGCAGGCGGGAATCGAAGTCTCGCAACACTCCTATCAACAAATTGGTGTGGTGGCGAATTTCAGCACAGAGCAATCTCACCGCAACATTGCTCATCAGTGGTTCCGCCGAGACGGGGTGCTGGCGTTGCTGCCTCTACCGGACAGGCTGGTATCGATGGTGTGGTCGGCAAATGAAGAGCAAGCACAGGCGCTGCTCGATTTGCCGGTAGCAGAATTATGTCGGCAGGTCGCTGAGGCTTCCTGTCATGCGCTGGGTAAACTGCAACTCGTCACGCCGCCCGCCGCATTTCCGCTGAAGTTCGTACACGTGAAGAAACTGGTACAGCCGCGTCTTGCACTCATTGGTGACGCTGCTCATGGTATTCATCCTCTGGCTGGGCAAGGTGTGAATCTGGGTTTGCGCGATGCGCGCGCACTGGCTGAAACCCTTATTACGCACGCATCGCAGCCGGATTGCGGGGATTACTCGCTGCTGCGCCGTTATGAACGGGCACGCAAGGAAGACATCCTGGCAATGGAGCTTGCTACCGACAGCCTGCAAAAATTGTTCAATAATTCCAACCCGACGCTTGCCCGCTTGCGTAATTTAGGGTTTGGCATCACTAACCACCTGCCGCTGATAAAGAACCGTCTAATGCAACATGCGCTGAGTTGAGCTTTTTAACCGATAGATTCCACAATCTGGCAGCACGAGAATGCTGCCAGATGTTTTTTCTTGAACTGGAGCAATTATGATTATGCGTTTAAGTTTCTTGCTTCCTTTTCTGCTGCTAGGTCTTTTTTCCGGTGCGGCTGTTGCCAATGAGGCGTCACTGAGAAAAGCTCTCCAAGTACACTTTCCTGGCGACAAGATTGAAAGCCTGAAAAAAACTCCTTATCTTGGGTTATATGAAATAGTAGTTGGAGGCGGATTATTCTATACCGATGAGAAAGCGAGCTATTTCTTCTCCGGTCATGTGATTGATCCAAAAACCGGGCAGAGTCTAACCGAAGGGCGCCTGCAACAGATCAAGGATGCGCGGCGGATTAATATTGACTCTCTGCCGCTGGAGTTGGCAATCAAAGCAGTCAGAGGCAACGGTAAGCGCCGGGTGGTAGTTTTCTCTGACCCGAATTGTTCTTATTGCAAGCGTCTGGAAAATGAGTTGACCAAGGTCACCGATGTCACTGTCTACACATTGCTTTACCCGGTGCTTAACGGTTCAGTAGCAGCAGCTACGGCAATATGGTGTTCCGCTGATCGGCTCAAGGCATGGGACGATTTTATGCTAAAAGGTATTGCTCCAACTGCAAAGAGCTGTGAAACACCGATCGCCACGCTTATTCAGTTAGGTCAGAAACATGGTGTGAGCGGTACTCCAACGTTGATTTTTTCAGACGGTTCGGTTACGCCGGGAATGATACCCGCCGAAATGATTGAGAAGAAACTGAATGCCGCCTTGGCAAAATGAAGTAGCCAGCAACCTGATTGCGGTATTTGAGTTTATGGACACCTCCGATAATCCAGATTTTGTCACAAGCATCACCCCTATGCCGCGTCTACATTTTTTGTTCCTGCCTTGCCTGGTTTTGTTTGGCATTTCGAATTATTAGATGCGCCCTTATGGTGTATAACCATTCGGCATTAACACCCACATCTTGCCGCTCTGTTTCATTTTCCCCGCCTGATCCCCTGCTTCCGGGCCAAAACCCCAGAAGAAATCGGCGCGCACACCGCCTTTAATGGCGCCGCCAGTATCCTGCGCCACCATTAGCCGTTGTAGTTGCTTGCCGCTATTGGGCCAAGTGGTAGCAAGAAACACCGGTGCACCCTGAGGGATGGCACGAGGATCAACAGCAAGACTTCTGCCCGCAGTCAGAGGCACACCGAGTGCACCCAATGGCCCCGGCAGATCGGCAGGCAGCTCACGGAAAAAAACATAGCTTGGATTCTGTTGTAGTAATTCGTTCAGTTTATCCGGATTATTTTGCCCCCATGCCTTGATCCCCTGCATGGAAGCTTTCTCCAGAGCTAATTCGCCGCGTTCCACCAGCAGCCTGCCGATAGATTTATAGGGGTGACCGTTTTGTTCTGCGTAACCGATACGCACGACTCCGCCGTTTTCAAGTTCTACCCGACCCGACCCCTGGATATGCAGGAAGAATAATTCGACCGCATCCTCCACCCATACAAGCTCGCGTCCCTGTAATACTGATGCACCTTTGTTCATACCATTTTCAATTTCGGCACGGCTGTAATAAGGCACCACCTTGCGCCCCTGCAAGCGTCCGCGCAACCGCATATTCTTGAGTTCGGGATAGACTTCGCCCAGGTCTACAATGAGAAGCTCATCGGGCGTGGCATAGAGCGGATAGCGATAACGCCCGGAAGACTTTCGGCTGCCTTTCAGCAACGGCTCGTAATAGCCAGTGATAAGGCCATCGTTGCCACCGTCGGCGTTCAATACCTGGTGTGGGACAAAACGGCTCTCGAAGAATTGTCGCAGCGTGAGGCTATCCGGTTGTTGTATTGAGATGGCCTGGGTGCAGGTTTCCTGCCAGAGTGGCCGGCTTATTAATACCGTGCAACTCCGCAGGAACGCATCCCATGCGGGCATAATGTCATCGTCTGTCCAGCCCGTCAGCGCACTCCAGTCAGCCGCTTTGAGCGTGGCGATGGCGGGTGGTGGAATCACCGCCAGGGGTGACTTCTCCGGAGCAATAAGGGGGGCAATTGGTGCAGTAGTGCAAGCGTTGAGCAGCAGTAACAACAACGTAACGCTAAACAAACTTATTTGGTTTTTCATTGGATATTAGTTAAAGTCGCACTTGGCAAATATACAACAACGGTAAAGATATGTGGATATTACTATTAGAAGCAGGCGCGGTTCTTGTGATGATATTTATCCTTGTATGGTGGACCAAACCACGCAAAAAGGACAACGAAAAGAAAGATTAAAAGATAGGAGGGTGGCTCTGAAAATCTGGACTTTATCGCAATATTTCGTTGCTCACACAAAAGTTTTCTTACATGTCATCCATATGCCAGGGCTATATTTTTGTTTCTGCCGTGCCTCGTTTGCAACAGAGATACCCTTTAAGGGGCTAAAGCCCGCTCAGGTGATTTGTAATCGCCACAAACTGCGCCACTGACAAGTTCTCTGCCCGCAGTCCGGGATCAATTTCCAGTGCCACGTAGTCCTCTGGTTTGAGATGGTCGTGCAGTGTGTTGCGCAGGGTTTTACGGCGCTGCGAGAATGCGGCGGCGACGATCTTGGCAAATAACTTCTCCTTGCCCGGCTCGATCAGCGCTTGCCTGAGCGGAGATATACGGATGATGGCGGACTCAACTTTCGGTATAGGGCGGAAGGATTCTGGCGGCACACTGAAAAGTTGCTCCATTTCGAAGCGGCATTGCAACATCACGGAAAGCCGTCCGTAATCCGGAGTGGAAGGCGCGGCTACCATACGTTCCACTACTTCTTTCTGCAGCATGAAATGCATGTCGGTGATATTTGCCGCGAAGCTGCTCAGGTGAAATAGAATTGGAGTGGAAATGTTGTAGGGTAGATTGCCAACCACCCGCAAATTATTTCCGAGAACAGAGAAGTCAAATTCCAGTGCATCGGCCGAGTAAATCGTCAGTTGCTCTGCAGGGAATTCCCGCCGCAGGCGTTCGACAATATCGCGGTCTATTTCTACTACGTGCAAATGGTTGAGCGCTTGTAGTAATGGCCGCGTCAATGCACCCAGCCCTGGGCCGATTTCCACCAACAGATCATCTTTGGCCGGGCAGATGGCGAAAATAATATCCGCTATGATCCGGGTGTCAACCAGAAAATTCTGGCCGAAGCGCTTGCGTGGAATATGGCGCATAACTTAAGGTTTTTTGTTCCTGATCAGCATCACAGCCATTTCAATTGCCGCCAGCAAACTGCCTGGATCGGCACGTCCGGTTGCGGCCAGATTCAGCGCGGTACCATGATCCACTGAGGTACGGATGAAGGGCAATCCCAGCGTGACGTTGATACCTGTGCCAAAACTGGCATGTTTCAACACGGGCAGTCCCTGGTCATGATACATGGTAAATATGCAATCATAATTTTCCAGCTGAGATGGGTTAAACAGGGTATCGGCCGGTAGTGGGCCGATCAGATGTATACCTTCGGCGCGAAGTTTTTCCAGTACCGGAATAATGATGTCTATTTCTTCGCGGCCAAGATAGCCGGATTCACCCGCATGAGGGTTTAATCCTGCCACCACAATGCGCGGTCTGGCGATATCGAAGCGCGTGCTCAAGTCGTGCTGAATGATGCGGAGTTGTCGTTCCAAGCTTTCGCATGTAATGGCTGCTGCAACGTCCTTGAGTGGCAAATGGGTGGTGGCGAGCGTTACACGCATGCCGCCGCCGACCAGCATCATTAATACTTGACTGTTGGTGAGTTGAGACAGGTATTCAGTATGACCGGTGAAGGTGATATTGGCATCGTTGATGACACCTTTATGTACTGGTGCAGTTACCATTGCAGCAAATTCGCCACTGCCGCAGCCCGCAACGGCCCGTTCCAAGGTCGTTAGCACATAACGGGCATTGGCCGGATCGAGCTTGCCGGGAACAACCTGCTTATTCAACGGTACATGCAGCACTTGCAGTCGGCCAGCCTTGTGTTTAACTGCGGCATCCGGGAGATAGTCCATCAGTTCCAGCGGAAGCTGCAACAAGCGGGCGCGCTCCCGCAGCAACTCACGGCTAGCAATGACCACCAGTTTGTATGGCAAATTCCGTTGCGCGATTTGTACACACAAGTCGGGGCCAATTCCGGCAGGCTCACCAGCGGTGAGAGCAAGAGTTGGGGTGATAGTGAGATTGGGCGGGGTCACGGCCTGCGCTAAACGAATTCTAATGCTCTTCCAGTCGATATTCGACGTAGGCCCGATCACGCAAGCGTTGCAGCCATTCCTGGAAAGCCGTGTCAGCCTTACGTGCATGGATTGTCTGGCGCGCTGTTTTCCGCTGGCGCTCGTTGCTTACATCCTGAGTTCGATGCTCGACTACCTGAATCAGGTGCCAGCCAAACGGGGATTGCACTGGTGCGCTGACTTGCCCGGGTTGCAACGCGCTCATAGCCTGCTCAAATTCTGGCACGGTGTCGCCGGGTGAGACCCAGCCCAGATTGCCGCCCGATGAGGCGCTGGCGTCCTCAGAGTGGAGTTTTGCCAGTTCCTGGAAATTGGCGCCATTGTCCAAGCGTTCTTTTAGATCAAGAATGCGGCGTCTGGCATCAGTTGCAGAGGTAAGTTCGTTGGTTTTGATAAGAATGTGGCGGGCACTGGTCTGAGTTATTATCACGGTGGCTGTCTTTTGTCCGCGTCGATCGAGTAGCTTGAAGATATAAAAGCCGTTTGGACTCTGGATTACCGGTGTTAATTCACCCGGTTGCATTGATGCCAGCACTTCGGCAAATTTTGTTGGTAACTGAGTACTTGGACGCCAGTCAAGCACGCCACCTTTCATGGCATCGGCAGAGTCGGAGAACTCGGCAGCTATTTGGGCAAACTCTGCCCCATTTTTTAATTTGGCCAAGGCAGTTTCTGCACGCCGGTACCTGACTTCAACTTGCGCAGGTTCCGCCCGTTCTGGCACTTGCACCAGAATATGGGCAAGACGGTATTCATTGGTATTACTGGCTGAGGCTTCCTGGGCATGCAAGAAATCGTCTACTTCGCTTTCGGTCACAGTGATCCGGTTGTCTACCTCACGTTCTTTCAGCCGCATCAAGATAAGTTCGTTGCGAATTTCGTCACGAAATTTATTAAAATTGACCCCGTCTCGCTCAAGTGCGGCGTAAAGCTCCGATAAGGACATTTTGTTCTCCTGGGCAATGCGGCGCAAGGTATTGTCGAGGTCGGTATCACTTACTGTCAAACCGGTTTCCTTCGCAATCTGTAGCTGTAGTCGGCTGACGATAAAGCGCTCTAATAGCTGTTTCTCCAGAACATCATGCGCAGGTGCCTGCACTCCGCGGCCCTGTAATTGCCTGATGGTGTGCTTAAGCATCTCATCGAGTTCTTTCTGCGTGATGACCTCCTCATTCACCACTGCAACGATGCGATCTATCGGTGCAATTCTGCCAGTGTGGGCGACCTGTTGCGCAACAGCAATTTCAGCCATCAACATGAGCAGCAAAACAAAGGGGCGAGAAAAATAACTTGTACCCATGGATGAAGGTTTTCAGGGGGTTATAGAACAATGGAAGTCGAGTGTAGGCTGCGCGATGTTCGCAAGCTTATACTCGCGGTTTTATGGTACTCCCCGGTTTCTAGCCGTCGGGCTAGTATCGGTGTAGCCAGGAATTCTCTGCTGCAACGCTTTCAACGGGCTTATACCAATTCCCATCAGGCCGTTCAATTCAAGTTGCAGGAAAGCTACTGTGGTCGTATGTTGGGGGAGAATGGCCATCTGCGAGAACATAAAGCGCAGCGACCAGCAACAGGCATTATACTCAATCCCTGCAAGCGATTCCAGAATTCTGGAATCCAGTATTGAGTAGTTTATTTTTCCTACAGCTTGCCATTTTTCCGAAAACCGCCATTGCGTCGAAATGTCAGCCTGATGGAGCCCAAGCGGGTTCAGAGGATAGAGTGGCGGGTTCGGGTTCAAATTCAGACCTGGCCCAAAACGGGAGTAGCGGTAGCCAACATTTATTACCCTGCCAGGTGCCGGGTTGTAGCTCAAGGCTGAGCGCACCACACCGACTTCCATCTTGCTCTGATCGAGCTGCACAGTTGTGTCAGTTTTAATTTGCGGCGTGAAATGTCCTGTGACTGCAGCGATAAAATCTATCCTGCTGTTGGCTTGGGGTATATTTAATGCAGTTACCCGAGTGGGCACGAGGTGGATCACTTGGCCTATGCTGACGCTCAGATGCTCTTTGCCGGAATCTGGCTCAAGCAGGCGCGAGGTGAGTCCCAGGCTAATCCGGTTTGCATCATTGATACGATCACTGCCGCTAAAGCGATTTTCGCTAAAAATCTGGGCGAAACTGAAGTCTGTAAAAGTGGAGTCAAAGTTGGGTAGCAGACTCTGCTCGCGGAAGGGTACATAGACATACATGGCTCGTGGCTCAAGGGTCTGGGTAAATCGTTCTCCGCGTAATGCGACATCACGTTCAAGCACGGCACCGCTGTCCAGGCTGAATATGGGTACAGTACGACTCGGCTGCTGCGTACCTTGGGAATTATGATTCAGGTCATAGCTGGTGTGGTGTATGCCAATCTTGGGTATTATATGGCCAAATCCCTTGCGCATAGGGAAGCTTACGCTAGGATTGAGCACCAGGCGATTGCCAGTTATCCGAGCGGGGTCGCGATGGGAAAAGCTCACCCAACCGCTCTTAAGATCGAGCTCTGCCCCGAGTATATTGGGCTTTGTTATATCTAGAATAAATTCCGGCAGGCGCTGGTAAACCCCGGCACCGCGGATGTTTTGGAAGCTTTGTGCTATCGCCTTGAAATTCAAAGACCCATCTCCCCACAGATCGCGCTGATATGACAAAGACGCCTCCTGCTTCAGATTGGCTTGAGAGGTTTTGGTAACATCGTAGGCAAGGTCAGTAAAGTATCTGCTATCGGAAACGTTGTTGTAATTAATATTACCAGTCCAACCGTGGCCAAACTTCTGGTCATGCACGAACGCCAAGCTGTGGCGATTCCGGTCTGAAGCGATGGCGCCCGGTATTACATCAGACGTTGCGCTCGGCAAGAATTCAAGTTGCAAATCACCAGTTGCATTTTTTCCCATATAACGCAACTCGTTTTGTAGCATGATGCCGCGATTCGACATAGTCCGTGCCGCGAAGGTCGCATCGATGTTGGGCGCGATATTCCAATAAAACGGTACTGTGAATTCGGCGCCAGTTCTGACGTTGTAACCGGCAGTGGGGGCGAGTAATCCGCTCTTGCGCTCATTGTCAAAGGAGAAACTTACCCAAGGTGTATACATAATAGGTACCCCCTTGAACTCGAGTTTGACATGGCGGGCGGTACCTGTTTTCCGCTCATTGTCTATTTCCAGATCATCCGCTAGCAGCATCCAGTCATCATCTCCTGTTGGGCAAGTGGTATAACTTCCTTGCCGCAACCGGTAGTTGTGCTCACCTTCGAATAGCAGTAAACCGGCATTGCCGCGACTGCTGTCGCCGCCCTTCTGCAATCCTTTCTGCAGACGATAGTTGATCTGACTCATCTGCCCGGTTGTATTTTCCATATTCAGCCTGAGTTGCGAGCCTTCCAGAATATCTCCACGGCCCTGGTGCTCGATACGCACGCCACCTTCAGCCACGATTTCTTCGGTATCCTGAAAATATTTTATTTGTTTGGCCAGAATGAGCTTGTCGCCGCTACGCAGCTCAACATTGCCGATGGCTTCGATCATTTTGTCAACGTGGCCTTCCATGCGATCGGCGTCAATGTATACCAGCCTGATATCCGAGTTGCTACCACGCAGCTCATCCTCATATAAGGCGCCAATTTCACGTTCATGGTGACCCTGAGCCCGCCCGACTTCGGTAAATGCAAACTTGTTATTGCTGATATTCTTCCTGGCTGGGGATGCCACTGGCCTGTTCCGGGTTTTTTGTATCAGTGGCGAGGTATTGGCAACTGCAGGCGGAAGGCTGCCGCGTAACTCAATTGTACTGATTGCTTCAATGCCACGGTCATAGTGGCCCTGTAAGCGCCCAGCCTCAGTGAGTGCCGGCATGTTGCTGCTTTTCAGTGGCGATGGTAACGTATTGGCAAGTGCACTCAGAGTCGGTGACGGCGCGCCAGCAAATGCATTGAGCGAAATGCAAAGCGAACAAATGAACCAACGAGTGGCGCAGGGAAAATGCAAATTCATTTCTGGGATGTCTGTCCTGAAAAAGCTATTCGGCCACGGATGAATTGCCGTTTTCAGGTTTATAGGTATTGCATTACCGGTATCGGAGTGCGACGGCATGTATCCTTTTGCGGTCGGCTTCCAGAAAAGGTGGGGCAAGCATTGAGTCCACCACTCAACCTGCTTGACGATGCTGCAGCGGCACACGAGGTTGTAAGTGTAACAAAAAACAGAGAACAAGCCATATACATGCTTTGATGATGCGGGTTTTGATAGAGACTCCTGAGTATATTGTTTTCAGGTGAGAAGGAAGCTGACGGGATTGAGCGTCGCTGTTAAATTTGTGAAAAATGGGCGTATGGCCATTTCGGCAGTGAATGTCGATGACAAGAAAAATCTAATTATCACAGTATAATCCTATTATCTGTTCTGAAATTATCCCAGATAACCCCAATGACCGTCAGCCGCATCATCTTGCTTCGTCACGGCGAAACCGTGTGGAACAAAGAGAGCCGTATTCAGGGGCATCTCGATAGCCCTCTGAACGACGTCGGCATCGCCCAGGCTGAAGCTTTGGCGGAACGCCTGGCAGGCGAAACCTTCACTGCGCTTTACAGCAGTGATCTGGGTCGTGCGCGTGAAACGGCAGAACGTATCGCCGCCCGTACCCATCATCGGGTCGTCCTTGATCCAGCCCTCAGAGAGCGCAATCTCGGCATACTGCAGGGACTCATCCGTGCCGAAGCGCAAGTATTGCACCCGGAAATCTATGCCCGCTACCGGACATTCGATCCTGACTGTGTAATCCCTGGCGGCGAGGATGCGCGGCAATTCATATCCAGGGTGGCGACAGTTTTTTCCACCATCGCTAATCGGTTTCCCGGGGAAACAGTGGTGGTGGTGACCCATGGCGGGACGCTGGATGTGATGTACCGCCATGCCAGCGGGGCCCCATTGCATGGCGCACGCACGGCACTATTGCCGAATGCCGGCTTTAATTACTTGATCCATTCCGCTGGTGGGTGCTGGTCGCTCCCGCTGTGGGGTGATGTGACTCACTTGCAGAATCTTCTGCCGGGTGACCCATAGTGCCGCAGCCCAAGGCTGATTATTTTTAACCCAGACAATCCATTAGGACGTGAGATGATGGTGAGGCAGGGTGCGAGGCAGTTTTGCTGGTTGGGAGAAGTCCATAGCTGGTCTATGGATGCCGAGCAAGCGGCAGAAATGGCCGCAGACTGACCGCCAGCACTCGCGTAGGCTCAGAGAGCCGCCTAGTGGATTGTCTGGGTTTATACCGGCCATATCTGCCGGGTGCAGCGTATTTCATATCCTGGAGTTGAATCTTGCATATCCACATTCTTGGCATTTGCGGTACTTTCATGGGCGGCATTGCGGCGATTGCGCGCGAGGCTGGACACAAGGTCACCGGCTGCGATGCCGGCGTTTACCCGCCGATGAGTACCCAGCTGGAATCCCAGGGAATTGATCTGATCGAAGGATACTCCCCGGAACAGATCAAGCTGAATCCCGATGTGTTCGTGGTCGGCAACGTGGTATCGCGCGGCAATCCGCTGATGGAGGAGATCCTCAACCGCAATCTGCCCTATATTTCCGGCCCGCAATGGCTTGCAGAAAACGTGCTGCGCGACAAATGGGTGCTGGCAGTTGCAGGCACCCACGGCAAGACCAGCACCAGTTCAATGCTGGCATGGATACTCGCGGATGCGGGAATGGAGCCCGGTTTTTTGATCGGTGGTATACCCCAGAACTTTGGTATCTCGGCCCGGCTTGGTAGCGGCTCATCCTTTTTTGTCATCGAAGCGGATGAGTACGACACTGCTTTCTTCGACAAGCGCTCCAAATTTGTCCATTACCGTCCCCGGACTGCGATTCTCAATAACCTTGAGTTCGATCATGCTGACATCTTCTCCGATCTGGCCGCTATTGAGCAGCAATTTCACCAATTTATACGTATCATACCGAGTAATGGCCTGATCGTTGCCAATGGTCAGGATGAGAATTTACAGCGGGTTCTGGCTAAAGGCTGTTGGACGTCAGTGGAAAAAGTGGGGACGGCCGAAGGCTGGCAGGCGGAAATCGTGGGAGATGGCGGAATCGCCATTTCCTACAGGGGCGAATCCCAAGGCATCCTGCAGTGGGAGTTGCTGGGAGAGCACAATCGCATGAACGTATTGGCAGCGCTGGCTGCTGCCCGCCATGCCGGGGTGCCAGTCAACAGCGGCATGGCGGCACTGGCGCAATTCAAGAACGTCAAGCGGCGCATGGAAGTGCGCGGCGTGGTTAACGGCATCACTGTGTACGACGATTTCGCGCATCATCCCACGGCGATCCACACGACGCTGCAAGGCTTGCGTGACAAGGTGAAGGGGGCGCGCATTATCGCCGTATTGGAGCCCCGCTCCAATACCATGAAAATGGGCACCTGGAAAGACAGCCTGGCAGGCAGCCTCGCTGCCGCCGACCAAGTGTTCTGCTACACCGCCAATCCGGGATGGAATGCAGCAGAAGCATTGCAGTCTCTTGGCACCAAAGCCGCGAGCCATGACAGTCTGGAACAACTCATTGCCGCCATTGCTGCCACCACCCGCTCCGGTGATCACGTGCTCATCATGAGCAACGGCGGTTTCGGCGGTATCCACGAGAAATTACTCAAGGCACTGGGCGCAACGGCTGCGGCCTGATTTACAGTTGCTGTTTCTCTTTTGGCTCGACTGAGTTGTGCCAGGAAGAGAGACATGGCGACAGGCAGTTCCGTGCCATAAAGAGGCAGTCAAGATGGCTACCGAAAATGTCTGTTCCTCGGCCTAAGCGGTCGGTCGCAGGCGATCTGATTTTGCTGCTGCGAGTGTCTGCTTTATTGAACTGTTGCCACCGACGAAAATTTGACCCATGTACCGACATTGGCTGACCCAGATAAATAGTCCGAAAACTAAGATGCAGCATCGATTCCTGCTGTGCGGTACTGGGTCAGTGAAATCCCGGTAGGTGGGTCAAATTCGCATCGGCGGCAACAGGTGCCGACGATAGCCCTGATTTCCCATACGCCGCCCCGGCTAAAGTGTAAAATCCCCGCTTCACTGGAGACACCCGTTGGAAAATCTATACAACATCCTTGGCGTTTCGCCGACCGCGACGACCGATGAGATCAAGAAGGCATACCGCTCGCTGGCGATGCGCCATCACCCGGACAGGAGTACGCATTCCGGTGCCGAGATCCGATTCAATGCGATCAAGACAGCGTATGAGTTGCTTTCCGACCCGAAAAAAAGGGCCGAATATAACCAGAGCCTGAACAATCGCATCATCATCGATCCGGACAATGAAGCGCGCGCCTTGTGGCATTCACTGTTCGATCGTTGCGGCGTTGTCGTGCCGCAACATAGTCATTAATCACTAAAATACGAAATCTCACGAATAAAACCAATGAATAAAAACATCCATCACGAATTTGCCTATCAGTCGCGCGAACTGGGCGTCCAGATCGAAGATACATTGGGCGAGCCGCCCGACCGGAAGAATTATGCGAGAGTCATTGCATCGTTGATCGACGAATACGCGAACGGCACGGGGATCGACGATGTGAATCTGTTGAGCTTCGCGCTGGCAGACTACCTGCGCTTTGACGACCCGGCCGGGCTGCTGGCGCAATGCAAGCAATATGATGGGGACGATGCCGCGAAGGTGATCACGATGGTGTCGTGTGCGGATGCCGAGGCGGGCAAGGCTTTGGCTGCTGTTGCCGCCAAGAATCCAGAGCTGGCGCGCAAGGCGATCATCACGGCATTTTTATTCAAGAACACCAAGCGCTGGGCTGCCGAGGACAATTCGCTCGACGCACTGCAGGAAGAAGAGGAGGAAAAAGGGAAAGGCGGCAACGAGATGGAGGACGAGGATCATGTCGCACCCGGACAGGACTTCATGGATCTGTTCGATACACGCGAGGACGGGAATGGCGACAAACACTAATTTTCCGGCGATCAGCCGGCAGGTGACCGAGCTGGTTCTGGCCGGCTCTTCCGCTCATGCGGAGGCGGCGATCAACGACACTGCGGAACAATTCGGCGATCTGGCCGTGGTGGCGGTGCTGGATACGCTGGAGCCGCAGGTGGCGGCGATGCATCTGTCCGCTTTTGACGGCGGCAAATTGTCGCTGGCCACGCTGCTGATCTCGCCCAAGGCATGGGCCGAGAGTCTGGCCTTTTTCGCCGCCACCTGGAGCGAGGATATGATCGAGGATGAGCCGGGGGTGTTGACCGAATCCCTGTTCGCGCATATCCACGGGATCGTCTTCTCCACCGATGATGCCGAGCGGCGCACCAGCCTGATCCATGAGGCGCTGGCTACCGATTGGGGGACTACGGCTTTTGCCGTGCTGTTCTCGACCGCGACCGTGGAGATCATCGAGCTCGCCAATGACATCCATTCCCGCGGCGCGTTCAACAGCGGGCAGACCACTTCCGATCACGATGTGATCCCGCTCGCGCTGGAGATTACGCGCAGCGATGCGGATGCCTGGGATCGGGTGTTGTTCGAGATGTTCCCCGACTGGGTGCCCGGCGAAAACCAATTGCGGGCACGCTCTGAAGAAGGCGATGACGACGAACCCCATCACGAGTTTGCCCTGGCCCGAACCACCCATGATTTGCTGTTGCGTCTGCGCAAGCAAGTGCCGGGAAAATCTGCCCGCCCGCCCAAACAAGGTGCTCGCCCCAGCTTGGGCGAGGACATTTTTGCGTGATGCGCAATTGCTAGCGCAGAACGTCAGCGAAGATCCGGCCATGCAACTCGCCCGCATCACCGCGCGCCCTCCCCATCTGGTGCAAACGCTCGAAGCGCTGGCAAAACGTGCGGATAATCAAGAGGCGGCGCAGACTCTGCTCGATGAGCTGAGCGGCATCACTGTGCTCGTCGCCAGAAAATTCACCAATGAACGGACTGCGGATGGTTTGCTCGATGCGTTTCATTTGACGGTGGGATGCATCTCGCTGGGCATCAGCCAGGCGGATATTCCGGACGACGGCGATGCGCGGCTGTCCTTCCTGCTGCACCACGGTACCGAATATGTTTTCCAGATGGGATTCCGGCATATCAAGGAATTATCCGGCCTGCCCTATACGGCGTTCGTTTGGGATTTCGATAACGACCCGTACATACAACAGCGCGACATCAAGCTACTGTTCACCAAGATATGCTGTGCCGATCCTATTGCGACATGGCAAGGCGATGAAGTCTATAAACGCGAATTGCTGGAACGGCAAAAAAACCAGCGTATCGTGTCATGCGCAAAATGGCTGCGCCAAAGGCATTACGCGGGCCCGGTCAGAGACCCCGATCTCGATGCACATGCCGTGATCGCCATCGCGGTAATTTTCGCGATTGCCGGTGACGGGCCCATCGTCGCGCGGGCCAGACAAAAAGATATCGAAACCCTGATCCTGGGTATGCGGAAAACGCCGCCGGATATCGATGTGGGCTGGGACGCATTGCTGAAAAAAATCCCCTCTACATACCACTCCGTCCTGCGTGAATTCATGGACAAGTACAGAAACACCATCGTAAAAAAGATACTGTCAAATACTGGAATCAAAACCGTCCTCACCGAATTGCGGCATTCATATGCCGGTAGTGAGACCGATGTCGACTATGACTAATAGCGGCGCCCTGCCATATCGTGTACCTCGTGCAAAGCCTGCTGTTGCCGACTGGAAGTGATGTTGATGGGTGACGACGATATTCCGCCCGAATTGACGGAACGCGACCGATGGGATGGATGGGTCATGGCGCGTCTCGACGACGGCTGGTGCTCAGCCCTGGATAGAAACACCTTGCTGTGCACGATTTACGAGCGCCGACCGATGATCTGCCGTGACTATCAGGTGGGTGACAGCGACTGCATAGCGGAACGACTTCAGCTTATGCCTGCGCGAATCGAATCGCACGGGGCATCTCGCACGGATAAGACCGGACACTCAAACATACTTAACCGCCAATTATTTTGTAGAACCGTCAGAGTCCGCTTAGGCCGAACTGCAGGCGGACGTTAAATTTCCTCGACTGGCAGCTTTATGAACAGTAAGCCGCCATTGTCCATGAAAACATCATCAGACAGGTGTGTGTCGATTTGCGACTGTCACCATCGGCAGAAATGCACTAGCCAAACCGCGTGTCCTAACGGATTACCTGGATTCAAACGGCATAAGTCGCAAGCGGTTTAGCCGTGCGCCAGAATTTCCATAAATCGTCACGTGTTATGGTGAAATTTTTGTCGCCATGCTCGCTTATGATAGTGAGGGTCAGTTGGTCAAGCTTGCCCTGTTTCAGCGCTGCCAGTAAAGGGACGAACCAATCCTGCTCCAGTTTCTTCAAGCTTTCGCGCCAACCGTAGGCGTTATCGTATTGGGTTTTTTCTTGCAGCATGTCGAGTATGGCCAGATGATTGCCGGCTGTGGCGGATTGGCACCATGCTGTTACCGTGGACGGAAGCTCTGCATGCTCCGTAGCGCATGCCAGCGCCAGGGATCGGGGGAGAACAGCGTTGCTCCACACTTGGGTATAGGGACAGTTGAGTGACTGCGGCATGGTGCCGCCACCCCAAAGCCAGATGCCGTTAATGGCAAGTTCACCCCGCGCTTCCCGCGCTTGGTTGAGTGGATGTTCGTACAGCAGCATCTGAATTTCGTTGAAGTAGCCCTGCCAGCGCATGTTGTCTGTACCGGATGGCAGAAGCGCATGGATGTTTCTACCGGCTGCTGCACTGAGCGCATGAGTTTGCAACGCGGGCGTTTCAGCCACGCGTAAATACCAGCGGTCTGGAGTCAGCGGTAGAAAGACCAGTTTCTGCCGGGCGGGTTCGGGATGGTGCGACGGGAGATCGCAACCATCTGCAGCGAAATGTTGGTTAAGCAAATCGGCAAGCTGATTTGCTTCTTCGGAGGTGATCCGGAAAATCTGACTATCAGCCAGCATGATCTGATTATGCTCTAGCCGTAAATGCACCGGGTCGGCGCGCAGCCAGTAATGATCCTCTGCTGTTACCTGCCCGGTGCTGTCGGCCTGCAACGTGAGCGGCGCCACCGGCCAGTCCTGTTGTTTCGCCACGCCGAAAGCGCGGCATAGCCACGCTTCAACCCCTTGCGATTCCTCTTCAGTGCGCAAGCTTTTTGCCAGTAGGGTTTCCAGTGCGGGCAACGGCAGGTCGCGGTAAATTTCGGGCAAGGAATCTCCCGGCCAGAACAGGGAGGGAATGAGAAGATGCAGCTTCATTGTGGGGGAGGGGAGATGAACAAGATGGGGGATTAAACGGCTTCGAAACCGGCGTCCTGGATGGCCTGTTTGAGCTGATCGCTGCCGGTTATTGCATCGTCATGCTGGATCGTGGCTTGCGCATTCTCCAGCGAAACATCTGCATTGCTCACCCCGGGAATTCTTTCCAGCACATTTTTTACACTCTTGACGCAACCCATGCAGGTCATGCTTTTGATGTTGATCACGGTTGTTTGCATTTGTTCTACTCCTTTTAATGACAATTGTATTGGTGGTTCAGGAACCCGCCTGCCAGCGTTTCAACAGCAATGAATTGCTTACCACCGACATCGAACTCATCGCCATCGCCGCGCCTGCAATCACGGGATTGAGCAATCCCATTGCCGCCAATGGTATGCCCAGCACGTTGTAGATGAAAGCGAAGAAAAGATTCTGGCGGATTTTGCTCAGCGTTGCCCGTGAGAGCGAGATTGCATCGGCCACACTCATCAGGTCATTGCGCATTAGAGTAATATCAGCGGCTTCAATCGCTATATCCGAACCTGCGCCGATGGCGAAACTCACGTCGGCTGCGGCCAATGCCGGTGCGTCATTGATGCCGTCACCGACCATGCCGGTAAATTTTCCATTCACTTTCATTTTCTTCACTTCGGTGGCCTTATCCCCTGGCAGCACCTCGGCGCGATAGCTGGTGATACCTGCCTGCCTGGCAATAGCGGCAGCGGTAGCGTGGTTGTCGCCGGTCAGCATCACCACTTCGATGCCCATAGCTTGCAGCCGCTTCACCGCTTGCGCGGAAGTGCTGCGCAATCGGTCGGCGATGGCCAGGTAGCCGAGAACTTCAGGAACATTATTAGTCATGGCAGCCATGGTTATGACAGTTTTGCCTTCAGCTTGAAGAGCAGCTATACGACTGCCATCAATTGCAGCGCCGCGATCACGTAGAAATTTTGGCGAGCCTAGAAGGTATTCAGTGTCGTCGATACGGGCGGTGATTCCGCTACCGGCAACTGCGCTAAAATCACTCACTGTATTCGGGTGAATGCCCATCCCATCGGCACGTTCCAGCACTGCTCTTGCAAGAGGATGTTCCGAACCCTGTTCCAGGGTGACGGCAACTTGCATTAAATCACGTTCAGTAACCGATCCAGCCAGAATGATATCAGTCACCACCGGCTTACCTTCGGTGAGGGTGCCGGTCTTGTCTACAATCAACACCTGGATTTTTTCTGCTAGCTCCAGTGCCGCAGCATTTTTTACCAGCACGCCAGTTTGCGCCCCGCGCCCCGTGCCCACCATGATCGCTGTTGGTGTGGCCAAACCCAGCGCGCAGGGGCAGGCGATAACCAGTACCGCAACAGCGTTGATCAGGGCCGGAACAAAACCACCCACGAACCACCAGGTGAGTGCTAAAGTCAGCGCACTGATCACCACTACCACCGGCACGAATATCGCTGAGATGGCATCGGCCATTCGCTGAATGGGTGCCTTGGAGCCCTGCGCCTCTTCTACTAGACGGATGATAGCCGCAAGTTGGGTATGGGCGCCGACGCCAGTAGCGCGGCACTTGAGCAGACCTTGCTGGTTCATGGTAGCGGCATAGACTTTCGCTCCCACCTGCTTGGTAACCGGCAGACTCTCGCCAGTCAGCATGGCTTCGTTCACGCTGGAAGCTCCTTCAATGACGACACCATCCACCGGCAGATTCTCGCCCGGGCGCACGATGAAAATGTCACCCACTATGAGGGTGCTTGCGTCCACTTCGATGATCTTGCCGTCGCGCTCTACCCGCGCAGTTTTAGGTTGCAGCTTGATCAATTCCCCGATGGCAGCTGAAGTTTTTCCTTTGGCGCGAGCCTCCATTAATTTTCCTAGCAATACCAGCGTAATGATGGCCGCGCTCGCTTCGAAATAGACATGCTGCTGCAGCGCCAGCGCCGTTACTACTGCGCTGAAAAGATACGCCATACTGGTGCCAAGCGCGACCAGCACATCCATATTGGCACCACCACCGCGCAGCGCGTGCCATGCGGCGACATAGAAGCGCTTGCCGATCCAGAACTGCACTGGAGTTGCCAGCAGCCATTGCAGCCAGCGCGGCAGCAAATCGTCATGAGTACCCAAGAACATTGCACCCATCTGTAGCATAAGCGGCAGGCTGAGGGCAGCGGAAATCCAGAACAGGCGAAGTTCTGCCTGGTAAGCAGCAAGCCGTCGCACCTTTTCATTGGCGCGGCTGCCATCGTTGATCTCATTGGCACCATAGCCTGCCTTGATGACGGCGGCGATCAGGTCATTCACCGTTGTCATACCGGGACTGAAGCTGGCATGGGCTATTTCCGTGGCCAGATTAACTGTGGCGCTGACGCCGGGAAGTTTGTTGAGTGCTTTTTCAATCCGGCCGCTGCAAGCAGCACAGGTCATGCCGTTGATTTGCAGTCGTACCGATTGAGGGATGACGTGAAACCCGGCTTGTTCAATTGAATGGATCAGATCTTCGGGTAGGGTCGTGGTGTCGTCATCGAACTTTACCCGCACTTTTTCATTGGCAAAATTAACTACTGCGTGGACACCGGGCAGCTTATTGAGATTTTTTTCAATCCGTGCGGCACAGGCTGCACATGTCATACCTTCAATGGGCAGCTCAATTTGCTTGAGAGTAAGCGAATTCATAATGACTGCGCATTCATGGTGAAGTCAGCGTATGCAAGGTAGATTCAGGCGGCCAGTAATGTGGAACCTCTGAACAGCTCGATAATGAGACAGCTAATGCCCGATAGAATTTACCTTTGCGCTGATGCTCGAACCAGGGTGAGAGTCAGTCTTCCTGCCGCAACTGCGGAAACAGAATTACATCGCGAATACTGGGGCTGTCAGTAAGTAGCATGACCAACCGGTCTATGCCGATACCTTCACCTGCAGTCGGGGGCAGACCGTATTCCAGCGCGCGGATGTAATTGGCATCGTAGTGCATGGCTTCGGCATCGCCTGCCTCTTTGGCCTTGGTTTGGTCGAGGAAACGTGCCGCCTGATCTTCCGGATCATTCAATTCAGAAAAGCCGTTGGCGATTTCGCGTCCGGCGATGTAAAGCTCGAAGCGATCAGTTATCTCGGGATTAATATCATTGCGCCGCGCCAAGGGAGAGACCTCCGCCGGGTAATCAATGATAAAGGTTGGCTCGAACAGCAAATGCTCGGTGATTTCATCAAATAGTGTAAGTTGCAATCCGCCGACACCGCTCCCCGGTTTGTGGGCAATGCCAAGTGATTGTAGTCTGTCAATCAGAAATGCGCGGTCGTCGAGTTGCGCATCGGTATATTCCGGGGAATATTTCCGGATGGCCTGGGTGATGGTAAATCGCGCAAACGGTTGTGCAAAATCGATTTCTCGCCCTTGGTAGGCTATTTTTGTTGTGCTCAGAACCTTCTCCGCTACTTCTCGCAGCATGGTTTCAGTGAGATCCATCAGGTAAGCGTAATCCTGATAAGCTTCGTAAAATTCCAGCATGGTGAATTCGGGATTATGCCGGGTGGAAATCCCCTCGTTGCGGAAATTGCGGTTAATCTCGAACACTTTCTCCATCCCGCCTACCACTAACTGCTTCAGATAAAGCTCTGGTGCGATGCGCAGGTACAGCGCCATATCCAGTGCATTGTGATGGGTGGCGAAAGGTCGCGCTGCTGCACCGCCAGGGATCGGGTGCATCATCGGCGTTTCCACTTCCAGATAGCCGCGTGCGACGAAGAATTCACGGATAGACTGGATGATTCCGGAGCGGGTGGCGAATACCTTGCGGGTGTTCTCATTGGTGATCAGATCAAGATAACGCTGGCGGTATTTCTGTTCCTGGTTGGTCAGGCCGTGGAATTTTTCCGGCAGGGGGCGCAGCGCTTTGGTCAGTAGGCGCAGGTGCGTGACTCGCACCGAGAGTTCGCCGGTCTTGGTTCTGAACAGTGTTCCTTGCACACCGAGTATGTCACCCAGGTCGTAATGCTTAAATGCCTGGTGAACGGCCTCACCGGTAAGATCGTTGCTGATATAGAGCTGGATGCGTCCGCTCATGTCCTGAATGGTGGCAAAGCTCGCTTTACCCATCACGCGCTTCAATACCATGCGCCCCGCCACTCTTACGGTCTTCACCGTCACTTCCAGCGTTTCATTGGTATCCGCAGCATATTGCTGGTGCAGGTCGGATGCCAGATCATCGCGGTGGAAATCGTTAGGAAAAGCGTTTCCCGTCTTGCGCAGCTCGGTTAGCTTGGTGCGGCGTTCTGCGATGATCTGATTTTCATCTTGAGAGGGGATATTTTGTTGATCAACTTCCTGATTCATTTTTCTTTCCTGATAATTGTCTGCTGATATTTCTCATGTCGCACAAGCCACCGGCTCATGGGAATAAACTTGCAAAGTGACTAAGGAAACACCGATTAAATGAGTTTTTAGCCATGGATGCAAGTTTGAATGAGCTCTCAGATTTAATTTATGCGAGCAAGCCATTTGTTCTTAATCAACCGTGCCGCTTGGCTCGGTTTTTTTCCTTTCCATCTATTTTCGGGGGCCTTTTG